>DASREU010000506.1:0-5299 GCA_035651935.1 Myxococcales bacterium
CTCGACGCGCCTCGTCTAACGTAAGAACAACGCTCGCCCTGTCAATCCTTCGAGCCGACGCAGAACGCGTTCAGCTCTTCGCCGCCGCCTTCTTGTCGCCGGCATCGCCCGAAGAGTAGAGGGCGTCGGCGATGCGGTACGCGGAACCTTCCAGCCGCTGCACCGCGGCCTTGATCCGGACCAGCTCGTCGGAGTCCACCACCGCCTTGAGCGCCTCCAGGTCGGCGCGGATCTCGGCCATGTCCTTGGCGGGCAGGAGCGTCGAGTACTCCTCCAGCGCCTTCTCGGTGGTGTAGATGAGGCCGTCCGCCGAGTTCTTCACGTCCGCGAGCTCTTTCTTCTTCTTGTCGCTCGTTTTGTGCTGCTCGGCATCGGCGATCATCTTCTGGATCTCGTGCTCGGTGAGCCCCGAGGAGGCGACGATGCGGATGCTCTGCTGCTTGCCGGTGCCGAGGTCCTTGGCGCTGACGTGCACGATGCCGTTCGCGTCGATGTCGAACGCCACCTCGATCTGCGGGACGCCGCGCGGCGCCGGGGGGATGCCGACCAGCTCGAACCGGGCGAGCGTCTTGTTGTCGCCCGCCATCTCGCGCTCGCCCTGGAGGACGTGCACGTTGACGATCGGCTGGTTGTCCACCGCGGTGGAGAACACCTGCGACTTCCGGGCGGGGATGGTGGTGTTCTTGTCGATGATCTTGGTGAAGACGCCGCCGGCGGTCTCCACGCCGAGCGAGAGCGGGGTGACGTCCAGCAGCAGGACGTCCTTCACCTCGCCCTTGAGCACGCCGCCCTGGATGGCGGCGCCGATCGCCACCACTTCGTCGGGGTTCACGCCCTTGTGCGGCTCCTTGCCGAAGAAGCCCTGCACCACCTGCTGGACCTTGGGCATCCGGGTCATGCCGCCGACGAGGATCACCCGATCGATGTCCTTGGCGGTGACGCCGCCGTCCTTGAGCGCGATCTTGCAGGGCTCGACGGTCTTCTGCACCAGGTCTCCGACCAGCTCCTCGAGCTGGCCGCGGGTCATCGTCTCCGTCAGGTGCTTCGGTCCGCTCGCGTCGGCGGCGATGAACGGGAGGTTCACGTCCGTCTCCGCCGCGGAGGACAGCTCGTGCTTGGCGCGCTCCGCCGCCTCCTTCAGGCGCTGCAGCGCCATCCGGTCGCGGCGCAGGTCGATGTTGGTCGCCTTCTGGAACTTGTCGTTCAGGTAGTCGACGATCCGCTGATCGAAGTCCTCGCCGCCGAGGAACGTGTCGCCGTTGGTGGCCTTCACCTCGAAGACCCCGGAGTTCAGCTCCAGCACCGAGATGTCGAACGTGCCTCCGCCGAGGTCGTAGACGGCGATCTTCTCCGCCCCCGAGTTGCGCATCGAGGCGCCGGTCTTGCTGGCGGCGCCGCCTTGCGCCTTGTCGAGCCCGTACGCCAGCGCGGCCGCGGTCGGCTCGTTGATGATGCGGAGCACGTTCAGCCCGGCGATGCGCCCCGCGTCCTTGGTCGCCTGCCGCTGCCCGTCGTTGAAGTAGGCGGGGACGGTGATCACCGCCTCGGTGACGGGCTCGCCGAGATAGTCCTCGGCGGTCTGCTTCATCTTCGCGAGGATCATGGCGGAGATCTCCGCGGGGCTGTAGCGCTTCCCGCGCAGCTCCACCCAGGCGTCGCCGTTCTCGGCCGCGACGATCCGGTAGCTGGAGACCGAGACGCTCTTCCGCACCTCGTCGGAGTCGAACTTGCGCCCGATCAGGCGCTTCACCGCGAACACCGTCGCCTCGGGATTCGTGATCGCCTGCCGCTTCGCGATCTGCCCGATCAGCCGCTCGCCGGCCTCGGTGAACCCGACCATCGACGGGGTGGTGCGGCTTCCTTCCGAGTTGGGGATGACGACCGGCTCGCCGCCTTCCATGACTGCGACGCAGCTGTTGGTGGTGCCGAGATCGATGCCGATGACCTTGGGCATTAATGCGTTCTCCCCCCATTTCTTGTACCTCAATGCCCGCGGGGACCGGAAAAAACGATCCGCGTGGGAAGATTCAGCCTTGCGTCCCACCCCCGCCGCCGTCAGAGGGCGGCGAGCCCGAGCCGCCGGCTGTGCGAGGTTTGGCCACCACCACCGCGGCCGGCCGGATCAGGCGGTCGTTGAGCTTGTAGCCCTTCGCCATCTCCGAGACGACGGTGCCCGGCGGCTCGTCGCTGTCCTGCTGCATCAGCGCTTCGTGGAGGTTGGGATCGAAAGGCTTGCCGACCGCGCTGAAGCCCGTCACGCCGTGCTTCGCCAGCGTGTTCTCGAACAGCTTCTGCACCAGCCGCACGCCGTCGATCACCTGGCGGGGATCGTGCTGCTCGGCGTGCTCGAGCGCGCGCTCGAGGTTGTCCATCACCGGGAGGAAGTCCTTGAGCAGCCGTTCGCTGCCGAAGCGCTGCACGTCCTCCTTCTCCTTCACCGCGCGCTTCTTGTAGTTGTCGAACTCCGCCGCGGTGCGCAGCAGGCGTTCGTGGGTGTCCTTCAGCCGCTCGCCGGTTTCGCGGGCGCGCTTGAACGACTCCTCGAGCTGCGCCTGGAGGAGCGCGGCCTTGTCGCCGCCGCTCCCCGCCGCTCCGCCGCCGGCCTGCGCGGAGCCGTCGCTGTCGGGGACCGCGCGCTCTTCTTCGACCGCCGCTTCCGGCGGAACCTGTGTGTCGTCGGGAACCAAGCCATCTCCTTCGCGGGACCCGGTAACATAGCGCAGCCGAGGCGTCCGCCAAGGGTCGCCGTCCTTGCGGGGGATCAGACGTCGTCGAGGGTGAGCCCGACGGTCTGCGCGGTGAGCTCGACGAGGGGCACCACGCGCGAATAATCCATCCGGGTGGGACCGATCACTCCGAGCGCGCCGACCACCTCGCCCTTCAGCCGGTAGGGCGCGGCCACGATGGCGAGATCTGGCTCGGAGATCCCGCTCTCCGCTCCGATGAAGATCTGCAGCTCCTGGGCCTGGAGCGTCCGGTCGAGCACCGCGAGCAGCTGCTCCTTCTCTTCCAGGGCGCGGAAGAGCGCGCGGATCCTCGCCAGGTCCTGTCCCAGCCCCTTGTCGTCGAGGAACGAAGCCTGACCCTCGATGTGGACCGCCGGCGACTCCGCCTGCACGGCCTCCGCGCCCAGCGCCAGGGCCCGCGCCTGCAGCTCGCCGAGCTCCCGCTTGTCGCGCTCCAGCTCCGCGCGCAGGCGCGCCTGCGCTTCCGCGAGCGTCCGGTCGGCGATCATCGAGTTGAGGTAGTTGGCGGCGTGCTCGAGCTGCGCCGGAGACAGCGGCTGGTGCATCGACACCAGGCGGTTCCGCACCGCGCCGGATTTCGTCACCAGCACGGCGAGGACCCGGCCTTCGCGCAGCTGGAGGAACTCGATGCTCTGCAGCCGCTCGGACTGCGGCCGCGGCGACGCCACCACGCCGGCGTGCCGGGTGAGCGAATGGAGCACGCGCGAGGCGTTCGTCATCAGGCCGTCGACCTGCGTCGCCTCCTGGGCGCGGCGCGCGATCTGCTGGCGCTCCTCGGGGAGCGGAGGCCGGAGACGGAGAAGGGTGTCCACGTAATAGCGGAAGCCGTGCGCGGTGGGGATGCGGCCGGCGCTGGTGTGCGGCTTCTCGAGAAAACCCGCTTCCTCCAGATCCGCCATCACCGCGCGCACCGTGGCGGAGGAGACGTCGACGTCGGCCCGGCGAGCGATCGCATGGCTGCCGACGGGCTCGCCGCTGTGGATGTAATCGCGCACGATCGCCGCGAGGACGCGCCGCGCGCGCGCGTCGATCGACGATTCGGCGACCCTTTGCACCCCCGGCATGTTGCCGCGCGCAGCCATGGGTGTGGAACGGTAGCCGCCCGTCCTTCCCTGCGCAATGGCAGGGAGGAAGCTCATTTGCCGTTCGCGCTCGGCGGGATACAGTGCGGCAGGATGGCGACGCCCGCCCATCAGGAGTTGCTCGGGCCCGACGAGCACGAGAAGCCGATCCGTTCGCTGGCTCCGGCCACGCGGACGGCTGTGCCGGCGCATGTGCCGACCACCCCTTCCGTGCGCCCGGTCCGGGGCGGGCGGATGGCCGGTCCGCCGCGGCGTCTGGGCTTGTTCTTCAAGGTTTTCTTCGGCGACATGAGCATCTGGGCGGTGCTCTCCGGCGTGCTGGCGTACGAGGTGGTGCGGCGCGGGCTCGACGCGCAGCACGCGATCGCCGGCGCGGTGTCGGGTCTGATGGTCGCCATCGCGGTCTCGGTGGGGCTGAAGCAGATCGCGAACCGCATCGTCCGCCTGAACCGGAGCGCGCTGGAGATCAGCCGCGGCGACCTCTCCAAGGCGCTGCCCAGCGAGAAGCCCTCCTTCCTCGGCGCCGACGAGGTCGACGAGCTGACCGTCGCCATCTCGCACATGCAGGAGAACCTGCGCGACCTGGTGCGGCACATCCAGAACACCAGCCGCGCGGTGGCCGACTCGGCCGACGAGATGCAGGTCTCGACCGGCAACGTCACCGCGTCGGCGGAAGAGATCAAGGAATCGATGGACCGCATCGCCAAGGGCGCCGACGAGCAGCTCGGGCTGGTCGAGCGCGCCAGCGGCCTGATCAACGGGATCGCCACCTCCATCGACAGCAGCGCCGATACGGCCGCGGCGGCAGCCGAAGCGGCCACCGCCACCTCCACCGCCGCCCAGTCCGGCGGCGCCGCCGCGCAGCTCGCCGCGGAGAAGATCAAGAAGGTGTTCGCGGAGATCGAGGCCGCCTCCGAGACGGTCTTCGCCTTCGGGGAAAAGACGCAGGAGATCAGCAAGATCGTCGTCGCCATCACCGGCGTGGCGCAGCAGACGAACCTGCTCGCCCTCAATGCCGCGATCGAGGCGGCGCGCGCCGGCGAGTACGGCCGCGGCTTCGCCGTCGTCGCCGACGAGGTGCGCAAGCTCGCGGAGTCCGCCGGGAGGTCCGCCGAGCAGATCAGCCGGCTCGCGCAGGAGATCAGCCAGCGCAGCCAGCACGCGGTGGCGGCGATGAAGGAAGGCATCGACGAGCTGGGACAGGGCCGCGAGGACCTGGCGCAGATCATCCTCTCGCTCGACGAGATCGTCCACGCCACCCAGGCGGGGACGGAGCGGGTCACCGCCATCTCCCGCGCCGCCCGCGAGCAGCTGGCCGGGTCGGAGGAGATGGTCAAGGCCATCCGCGAGATCCGCGAGGTGGCATCCTCGAACGCCAAGAGCACCGAAGAGGTCTCGCGCGCCATCCGCGAGCAGGCGGTGGTCACCGCCTCGATCGCCTCCGCTTCCTCGGAGCTGACCAACCTCTCG
>DASREU010000507.1:0-2104 GCA_035651935.1 Myxococcales bacterium
AGGGGCAGGAGCGCGTCAGGCGCGTATCCAGCATCGATTCCATCCGCAGCCGATTCGCGCTGCACTCCAGGCCCGTCTGATCCTTGAAGTCGGCCGGGCTGAGGTGGGGCTTTTCGACGAAGCCGCGAAAGAGGAAGCAGCCGCCGGCCTCGACGATGTGGACATCGGGACCGCGCGCCGGCACCACCGCCTCGACCTCGCGACTGCGCAGATCCTCCAGATACCGTCCCATGCGCCGGTTCAGCTTCACCCGGAAAGCATAGGCCGGCGGCGACTTCCGGCGCACGCGAATCCGCGCGGAGGATGTCGATCCGCTCCTATTGTCCCCAGACGGTGACCACCAGCGTCCGTCGGTGTGGGGCGCGGCGATGCTCCCAGAGGTACAATGCCTGCCAGGTGCCGAGCGCCAGGCTTCCTCCGCTCACCGGCAGGGTCTCCGCCGTCCGGGTGAGCGCCGCCCGGATGTGCGAGGGCATGTCGTCCGGCCCTTCCGCGTCGTGCTCGTAGTCGTCGCTTTCCGGCGCGAGGCGGGCGAGGAATCGCTCCAGATCGCGCAGCACCGCGGGATCCGCGTTCTCCTGCACCACGAGCGAGGCGCTGGTGTGCTGCAGGCAGACGTTGCACAGCCCGGTGCGCACTCCGGCCGCCGCCACGACGCGGCCGACGGCGTCGGTGACGTCGTGCAGGCCCGGACCATGCGGCTCGATCTGCACCGTCTGCTGGTGCATCTTCACACGGGCTCCCAGCGGGGAGGCTGCGTTCCTTCCGCGCGCCCGCGGAGCCGCTCCTGCGGCCGGAAGCGGCCCTTGTACCGGAGCGAGAGGCAACCCTCCACGCGGTAGCCGAGGTAGACGTGCGCGAGGCTGCGGTGGCGCGCGTACTCGATGGCGCGGAGCACGTTGCAGGTGCCGAGCGAGAGATTCGAAAGCGTCGGCTCGTAGTAGCAGTAGACGGCGGAGAGCGCGCGCGGGGTCTCGTCGGCGATTCCGATGCCCACCAGGCGATCGCCGTCCCAGTAGGAGAACTCCCGCGCCGCGCTGTGCGGGAAGCAGAACTGCATCGCATACGATTCGACCCCGATGCGATCCGGTCTCCACCCGCGCTCCACTTCGCGGCTCGCGTGCCAGCGGCGGTAGAGCCGGAGCCGGGCATCGTCGACCACCGGCTCGCCGACCTCGGTGCGTACACGCGCCGCGCGCCTGAGCACCCGCTTCAGATTCGGAGAGGGCGAGAAGGTAGCGACGGGAACGCGGACCGAGACGCACTCGTCGCACCCGGCGCACACCGGGCGGAAGTAGACCGGGCCGAAGCGCCGCCAGCCGCGCTCGAGCAGGCCGTCCAGCTCGACCGAGGTCACGCCCGTCATCAACATCGTCTCGGTCGTCGAGCTGAGCCCCTCGAGGTACGGGCAAGGCTCCGGGCCGGCGATGCGGTGCTGCAGGAGGCGCACGAGGGCATTCTAGCGCCGGCGCGGCGCGGGGTCGCGCCGGTCGTGGCGCACCGTCCCGTAGTCCGCGCGGCACGGCAGGGATAGGATTCACGGATGGGCCGGCGAGGATGAATCTGCTGTTGCTCCGGCCCGACGAGCTCCTTCCCGACGGCACTGCCCGCCTGCGCGGGAGGCGTCTGTTGCACGCCGGCGAGGTGCTCCGCCTCTCCGCGGGCGACGTGCTTCGCGCGGGCCTCCTCGGCGGCCCGATCGGGACCGCCGAGCTCGTCCGCCTGGACGAAGACGAGATGGTCCTGCGGCCGTCGTTGACCGATTCCCCTCCCCCGCGGCCTGGCTTGGACTTGATCCTGGCGCTGCCCCGCCCGAAGGCGCTGCGCAAGGTCCTCCCGGCCGCCGCGTCGCTCGGCGTCGACCGGATCGCGCTGGTCAACGCCAGCCGGGTGGAGAAGAGCTACTTCTCCTCGAGAGCGCTGGATCCCGACGCGATGCGCGAGCTGCTCATCCTCGGCCTGGAGCAGGCGCGCGACACGCGGCTCCCGGAAGTGATGGTGCGAGAGCGGTTCCGCCCGTTCGTGGAGGACGAGCTGGATTCGCTCTGGCGCGATGCGGATCGGCGCGTCGCTCATCCCTCTGCGGAGGAGACGCCGGCGCGCA
>DASREU010000508.1:0-11815 GCA_035651935.1 Myxococcales bacterium
TGGCCCGGCTGCTCCCGGCGGCGGGGCCGATCCTCGCCGTCGATCACGTGCCCCGCCATGGCCGCGCGCTCTTCGCCAGCGTGCGCGAGCTGGGCCTCGAGGGCATCGTCGCCAAGCGGGCCCAGTCCGCGTACCGGAGCGGGCGGTTCCGCGACTGGCAGAAGGTCCGGGTGGATCGCGTCGGAGATTTCGCGGTGGTCGGCTTCACCAAGGCGGAAGGGTCGCGCACGGGGTTCGGCTCGGTCCACCTGGCGGTGCAGAAGAGCGAAGGATTCGTCTACGTGGGCAAGGTGGGCGGCGGGTTCAGCGAGAAGGAGCTGACCTCCGCGCGCGCCGAGATGGAAGGGCTGCGCCTCCTCCAGCCGCCCTGCATCGGGCCTCTCCCGGGTGGGCGCGGGCACACCTGGGTGCAGCCCAAGCTCGTGGTCGAGGTCCGCTACAAGGAGATCACCGAGGAAGGCCTCCTGCGCCAGCCGACGTTCCTGCGCTTCCGGAGCGACAAGGCCGCGGCGGAGTGCATCGCGCCCGATGCGCCGCCGGTTTCCCTCACCGCGCGCGAGGTGCCGTACAGCAACCTGGAGAAGGTGTTCTGGCCGGAGGAGGGGTACACGAAGGGAGATCTGATCGCGTACTACCGGGCGATCTCGCCCTGGCTCCTGCCGTACCTGCGCGATCGCCCGGTGGTGCTGACGCGGTATCCGGACGGGATCGCGGGGAAGAGCTTCTTCCAGAAGGACGCGCCCGACTACGTGCCGGCGTGGGTGCGCACGGCGCGCGTCTGGAGCGAGGACGGCGGCCGCGACGTCGACTTCTTCGTCTGCGAGGACGTGGAGACGCTGCTCTACGTGATCAATCTCGGCACCATCCCGCTGCACCTCTGGTCCGCGCGACTCTCCAAGCCGCAGAACCCGGACTGGTGCATCATCGATCTCGATCCCAAGACGGCGCCGTTCGCCGACGTGGTGACGCTGGCGAACGCCGTCCACGAGCTCTGCGAGGAGATCGGGCTCCCGAGCTTCTGCAAGACCAGCGGGCAGAAAGGCCTGCACGTGCTGGTCCCGATCGGCGGACAGCTCACGCATGCGCAGTCGACCACGCTCGCCGAGCTGATCTCGCGCGCGGTTGCGGCGCAGCATCCGAAGATCGGAACGACCGAGCGGCACATCCCGTCGCGGAAGGGGCGCGTGTACCTCGACTTCCTGCAGAACGGGTATGGCAAGACCATCGCGGGGCCGTTCAGCGCGCGGCCGGTTGCGGGAGCGACGGTCTCGATGCCGCTGCGCTGGAGCGAGGTGAACGGAAAGCTCGACCCGCGCAAGTTCACCTTGAAGACGGCGCCGGCCCGGATGAAGAAGCTGCGGCAGGATCCGGGAGCGAAGGTCCTCGAGCTCAGTCCCGATCTGCATGGGGCGCTCGCGCGGCTCGCGTCGAAGCTGAAATGATCGCGTGAGGCTGTGATCGCGGGCGGTGCGACGCTCGTCGGAAGCCAGTGTCCAGCTCCGCGGTCGACCGGCTCGCCACATTGACTTGGAGAGCGATCGTGTGTGCTTCGTCTGCGTCGGTTTGCCGCAGGATCCGACGCCGCGATGGCAAGGTCGGGAGGGAACATGAAACCGAATGCGATGGCTTTCGCGGTCCTGGCTGCGCTCGCCGCCTGTGGCCCCGCGGGACAAGGGCTCGACACGACTTCCGGAGCCTTGACCGCCCCGCGCGGGAGGGCGGCGACGGTTCCGAAGGCCACCTGCGGTCCGCTGGACCGTCAGGAGACCGGCCTGCAAGGACAGACGCCTCTCGCCGATCGGCAGAGCGGCGCGACCACGCAGGCGTACAACTGCAATCTCGAGAAGGTGGGAGGGTTCGAAGGCGAAGGCGCGAGCTGGCAACTGACCTGGTTCGGCGACTGCGCCTACTACGATACGGCGAACAACAACACACCAGCGCCGCAGCATCCGGGAACCGTCGTGCTGGACGTCTCGGACCCTGCGCACCCGGTGCCGACGGACTACCTCACCGGCGCCGCGATGATGGACCCCTGGGAGTCGCTGAAGGTCAATCCGCAGCGGAAGCTCCTCGGCGCGAACAAGGGGCCCGGGATCACCATCGGCGGGAGCACGTTCGCGCCCAATCCGGCCGACAAGAACTTCACGTTCTACGACATCTCCGGCGACTGCAGGCACCCGAAGCTGCTCTCCGACGTGCCGGTCGACGGGCACATCGGCCATACGGGCGACTTCTCCGCGGACGGCAGGACCTACTACGGGACAACCACCGTCGCCGCCGGCGTCACCGCGATGGACATCAGCGACCCGACGAAGCCGACCGAGATCATCCGGGACCTCCAGTTCACGGTGCACGACGTCGCGAGCAACGCGGACGGGACACGCCTCTACGGCGCGATGGTCGCGCCGGCGAACGGCTTGCTCATCATGGACGTGAGCGACATCCAGAAGCGGATCGCGAATCCGCAGATCCGCGAAGTCAGCCGCCTCACCTGGCTCGACGGAGCCGGCGCCCAGATGCCGACGCCCGTCACCATCAAGGGCAAGCCGTACATCCTCTTCAGCGACGAGTCGTCGGGACGCGCGACGTCGTGTGCCGCGGGGCGGTCTCCGTATGGCATGGCGCGCTTGATCGACATCAGCGACGAGAAGAACCCGCAGGTCGTCTCGAAGCTGATGCTGGAGACCCACGATCCCGCGAATTGCACGACGACGCTCGCCGATCTGGCGAACTTCCCGGGCTTCGCGTACGACGCCCACTACTGCTCCGTAGACAATCCGGCGAACGCGAAGCTGGCCGCCTGCAGCTACTTCCAGTCGGGCATGCGGGTGTTCGACATCGGAGATCCGGCGAACCCGAAGGAGATCGCCTACTACAAGCCGCCGGCGCGGAGGCTGGAGTATCGTCCGGCGTCGAACCTGAACCTCCCGCTGTTCGGAGGCCGGTTCGATCACACGGCCGACTGGTCGTCGGCGAACTCGCGCTTCGTCTGGCACGGCAACGAGCTGCACTTGTGGACGACGAGCCAGGACAACGGCTTCCAGGTGCTCCGCTTCACCAACGGCGTCGGCCTCGACACCACGTTGCCGAAATCGTCCGGTGGCGGATGCAGCAGCGCCGGAGGCTCCGTCGGTGCGCTGGTCGCGCTCGGCCTGCTGGCGTTGGTCCGGCGGCGGAGGTCGACACGCAGCATCGCTGATTGACGCGAACGTCGGAGGGAACATGAAACCATCAGCGTGGAATGCCATCGCTGTCGCCGCGATCTCTGTCCTCGCCGCTTGCGGGGGACCCGCGGGACAAGGGCGGGACGGAGCCACCTCCGGAGCGTTGACCGCCCCGCGCGCGAGGACGGCGACCGTTCCCAAGGCCAGCTGCGGTCCGCTCGACCGCCCGGAAACGGGTCTCCAGGGCCAGACGCCTCTCGCCGATCGCCAGAGCGGCGCCACGACGCAGGCATACAACTGCAACCTGGAAAAAGTCGGACAGTTCGAAGGCGAAGGCGCGAGCTGGCAGCTGACCTGGTTCGGCGATTGCGCGTACTACGACACGGCGAACAACAACTCGCCCGGCCCGCAGCACCCGGGGACGGTGGTGGTGGACGTCTCGGATCCCGAGCACCCGAAGGCGACGGATTACCTCACCGGCGCGGCGATGATGGATCCCTGGGAGTCGCTCAAGGTGAACCCGCAGCGAAAGCTGCTCGGCGCGAACAAGGGACCTGGGATCTCGCTCACCTCGGGCGGATTCGCGCTCAACCCGAACGACAAGAACTTCACCTTCTACGACATCTCCGCCGACTGCAAGCACCCGAAGCTGCTCTCGGACGTCCCGGTGGACGGCCACATCGGCCACACCGGCGACTTCTCCGCCGACGGCAAGACGTACTACGGGACGACGACGCTGGCGGCGGGCCTCACGGCGATGGACATCAGCGATCCGACGAAGCCCAAGGAGATCCTCCACGACGTCCAGTTCACCTTGCACGACGTGGTCAGCAATTCCGATGGGACGCGCCTCTATGGAGCGCTCTTCGCGCCCGCGAACGGGTTGATCATCATCGACACGAGCGACATCCAGAAGCGGCTGCAGAATCCAGCCGTGCGCGAGGTCAGCCGGCTCACCTGGACGGACGGGCGTGCTGCGCAGATGCCGACGCCGATGACGATCAAGGGCAAGCAGTACATCCTCTTCACCGACGAGTCGTCGGGGCGCGCCACGTCGTGCGCGCAGGGGCTCACCCCGTACGGGCTCGCCCGGATCATCGACATCAGCGACGAGAAGAACCCGCAGGTCGTCTCGAAGCTGATGCTGGAGACGCACGATCCCGCGAACTGCACGGCGACGCTCGCGGACGTGGCGGCGATCCCCGGGTTCGCCTACGACGCGCATTACTGCTCGGTGGACAATCCGGCCGACGCGAGGCTCGCCGCCTGCAGCCACTTCCAGTCGGGCATGCGCGTGTTCGACATCGGGGACCCGGCGAACCCCAAGGAGATCGCCTATTACAAGCCGCCGGCGCGGAGGATGGAGTATCGACCGGCGTCGAGCATGTACTTCCTCACCGGCGGCCAGAACACGTACGATCACACCGCCGACTGGTCGTCGGCGAATTCTCGCTTCGTCTGGCACGGCAACGAGCTTCACCTGTGGATGACGAGCCAGGACAACGGGTTCCAGGTGCTCCGCTTCACCAACGGCGTGGGCCTCAACACCACGCTGCCGAAGCCTTCCAGCGGGGGCTGCACGACCTCGGGCGCTTCGCTCGGCATCCTCGCCGCGCTGGGGCTCTTGCCGCTGTTGCGGCGCCGGCGCAGCCGGAGCGTGGAGGCGAAGGCGGACGCTGGCGGCGGATAGCGCCGGCGCCGGAACGCGGGCGACTGCATGATGACGCTCTCGCGATCGGTGCGCGTTCTTCTGGTGCTGTGCTGGATCGCCGGCGCGCTGCCCCGTCCGGCGCGCGCCGACGGCGCCTTTCCCGACGAGTTCAGCATCCATTTCCCGGCCGCCGCGCCCGACCGGATCATCGTGGGCGCGAACTTCGGGGTGATGATCTCCGAGGATCGCGGCGCCACCTGGCGCTACGCGTGCGAGCCGTATGTCACCGAGGACTCCTCGAACCCGCTGGCGATGATCAACGTCGTCTACTACCAGATCGGGGCGGCGGACGGAGAGCTGTTCCAGGTGGCGACGAACTTCAAGATGCGGAAATCCGGAGACCTCGGCTGCACCTGGACGACGTCCGGCGGCGCGATGGCCTCTCTCCAGGCGATCGACATGTTCCCCAGCCCGACGGATGCGCAGTTCGTCGTCGCGATCGGAGTCGATCCAACGGGGGCGGGCAGCTCGCTTCTCGCATCGCACGACGGAGGCACCAGCTTCGACGCGCCGCTGACGACGCAGAAGGCCTCGCTGTTCAGCAGCGTCGAGCTGTCGGCGAGCGGGATCCTCTACACCACGGTCCTGGCGCCAGGCCTGGCCCAGCTCTGGCGGAGCGACGACTCGGGACAGACCTGGGCGAAGTACGACCTGCCGAATCTTCCGAACGGGATCGCTCCGCAGGCGCGGATCATCGCCATCGACCCGGAAGATGCGTCGACGGCGTACCTCCGTCTGATCGGGCCACCGTATGACGCCGTCGCCATCGCGACCGGGGGTGGGCAAGCCTTCCAGATCGCGCTGACGGTCAGCGACAGCGCATTGTCGGCGTTCGCGCGAGGGACGGACAAGACGCTCTACGCCGGCACGCCGGACGGAAGGCTGTTCGTGCGTCCGCCTCCTTCTGCGCAGACACCGCAGCCGCCGTTCGGCGCCGCGATCAAGGCGCCCCATTTCCGCTGCCTCGGGCAGCGCTTCGGCACGACCGACCTGTACGCTTGCGGCAACATGTTCCAGGACGGCTTCAGCGTCGGCGTCAGCCATGACAACGGCATCAGCTTCCAGAAGGTGATGACGCTCCCGGAGATGCAGGGCCCCCTGACCTGCACCACGGTCCAGACCGCCTGCGCCGCACACTGGGCTCGCATTCAAAGCGTCTTCGCCAGCCCGGACGGGGGAACGGGAACCGACGCCGGGAACCCGGACGCCGGAGGAGCACCCCCCTCGGGCGGCAGCCATTGCTCCTCGGCAGGGGCCGGACCGCTGGCGCTGCTCGGGCTGATCGGGTGCGCGCGCCGGGCGCGCAGGAGGAGGCGGGCGAGGTGATCCTCCGCCGGCCGGAGGACGCGTTCTGCCTGTACGTCCTCGCGCACGGCGCCGGAGCGGGGATGCGCCATCCCTTCCTCGAGGCGCTCGCGGATGCGCTGGCGAACGAGCGGGTAGCGACGTTGCGGTACGAGTTCCCCTACATGGAGCAAGGCAAGCGGCGCATCGACCCGGCGCCGGCATTGCACGCGCGCGTCCGGGAAGCGGTGGCGGCGGCGGCGAAGGAACGATTGCCGCTCTTCGCCGGCGGCAAGTCGATGGGCGGGCGCATGACCTCGCAGGCGCAGGCGCTCCAGCCGCTGCCCGAGGTCCGCGGACTCGCCTTCGTCGGGTTCCCGCTGCATCCGGCCGGCAAGCCCGACACCATCCGCGCCGCGCATCTGCGCGACGTGCGCGTGCCGATGCTCTTCCTGCAAGGGACCCGGGACGACCTCGCGGATCTTGCCCTGCTGCGCCCGATCCTCGAGGACCTGCGCGACGCCGCGCTTCACGTGGTGGAGGGCGCGGATCATTCGTTCCACGTGCTGAAGAGGAGTGGCCGCACCGGTGCGGAGGTGATCGCGGAGCTGGCGCGCACGTTCGCGCAGTGGGCTCAGCGGACGATCGGCGACTCGTCGAGCCGCGACAGCAGATCCGCAGGGTCGCGGTAGACCGCCACGCAGCCGGCCCTGCGCAGGTCCGGTTCGGGAAATCCGCCGCAGAGGACGCCGATGGTGCGGACGCCGAGCCGGGTGGCGGCGATGGCGTCCCAGGGCGAGTCGCCGATCACGTACGTGCGCGCCTTCTCGATGTCCGGTCCGAGCTGCTGCAGCGCCGCCTCGAAGATGTCGGGGTGCGGCTTGCTCCGCTCGGCGTCGTCGGCGCTCGTCTCGGTCTCGATCAGGTCGTCGATCTTCGCGATCTTCTTGTACGTCTGGAGCTCGTCTCCCTTCGCGGAGGAGGCCAGCGCGATCCGCAGCTTCCGCCGCCGCAGCTCCTGGAAGAGCTCGCGCACGCAGGGGAAGCCGTGGACCTTCCCCAGGTACTCGCGCTTGTAGAGATCGGAGCGGTACTCCTCGATCTCCGCGCCGCGCTTCTCGAGCTCGTCCCTGGAAAGGAACTCCTTCATCAGCTGATCGCCGCCCTTGCCGATCTGCGCGCGGACGGCGTCGAAGGCCACGCGCTTGCCGAAATGCGCGAAGGCCTCCTGCCAGGCGCGGGCGTGCAGGTCCACCGAGTCCACCAGGGTGCCGTCGATGTCGAAGAGCAGCGCTTGCGCGGGCATGCCACAAACCTGCGCATCGGGGCCGGGTGGCAGAACCACCGCCGTGCGGTAGAAAGGCGCGCCACGTGAGACCGAAAGGCGCCTCGGCGCTCGCCATCCTCGCCGTGTCGTCGCTGGTCTTCGCGATCATGGCGGTGATCGCCAAGGCGGCTGCCGCGCGCTTGCCCGGCCCGCAGGTCGCGTTCGTCCGGTTCCTCTTCGGCCTCGCCGCGTGCGCGCTGATCTCTCTCCGCCGTCCGCTGCATCCGCGGAACACCATGGGACTGGTCTGGCGGGGTGTCTTCGGCGGGTCCGCCGTGCTCTGCTACTTCCTCACCATCGAGCACCTGCCGGTCGGGATCGCGACCCTGCTCAACTACACCGCGCCCGTGTTCACCGCGATGTGGGCAGCGCTCTTTCTCGGCGAATCGCTGGACGCCACGTCGATCGCCGCGCTCGGCGTCGCCACCACCGGCGTGGTGCTGGTCTCGTTCGGCACTTCGGGAGCCATGCCCATCGGCGTCACCCGATGGCTGCTGGTGGGCGCCCTCTCCGCCATCCTCTCCGGCGCCGCCGTGGCGGTCATCCGGCAGGTGCGCAAGACCGACGGCGCCTGGGAGATCTTCGCTTCGTTCTGCGCGGCCGGCGCGCTGATCACCGGGATCCCGGCGGTGCGCGGCTGGGTCGCGCCGTCCACGCCCGAATGGTGGCTGCTCGCGGCCGTCGGCGCCTCGTCTGTGGTGGCGCAGATGGGCCTCACCTGGTCGATGCGCTACGTGCGCGCCGGGCCGGCGGGGATCATCCAGCAACTCACGCCGGTCGCCGCGCTCGCTCTCGGATGGCTGATCTACGGCGAGCGCATCCCGCCGCTCTCGATCCTCGGCGCCTCGCTGGCGCTGACCGGCGTGAGCTGGGGCGCCTGGCACATCTCGCGCGATGTCCTGCCGGAAGACGCCTGAGGCTGGCGCTCAGTGCACGATCAGCACAGGCTTCTTGCACACGTGCACCAGGCGATGGGCGGTGCCGCCGAGCAGGATGCTCCCGACCAGCGTGCGCCCGCGGCTGCCGACCACCACGAAGTCGACGTCGTCGGGCTGGGCCGCCTCGGCGATCATCTCCGGCGCGGGCCCCGAGAGGAGCTGCGTGTCCACCTGCACGCCCGCAGCGCGACCCTCCGCCTCCACCTTGTCCAAAGTTCCTCTTCCGGCTTCGTACAGCCGCCGCTCGAGGTCGGCGATGTTCAGCACCACCGCAGGCTCGGAGAAGATCGGCGGCGGCGGCAGCACGTGCACCAGCGTCACCGACTCGCCGAGGCGCGAAGCCAGGGAGAAAGCGCGTCGCGCAGCCCGGTGCGCCGGCTCCGAACCATCGACTCCGACGAGGATCCGCATCGCTTCAACCTACCGCTGCGGCGCGCGCCGTCAACGCCCGTCCAGGACGAACGGCCTTCGGAGGCAAGACACGGGTCGGAGGTTCCGTTTCGCTTCGGTTTCGGGCGCGAACCTCGCGGGCGCTTCCGGTGTCCGCAGGTCATGCCCGCGATCGCCGCGCGCTCCGTCGGAGCCAGGTACCGCCGACTGCTGCTGTTCGCGCTGGCCGGCGCGGCCGCGGGACTCGCGCTCTTCGCGGTCGAGACCGTCTTCGTCGTCCGCTCCGGCCAGGCCGTGCTGGATTTCGACGCGACTGGCGCCGCCCATGCCGCGGTGACCGCGGCGAGACCTGCGCTCGTCCTCCTCTTGCTGCGCATCGCGGTCGCCTATTGCGTCGCCGGGGCCGGCGTCGGTCTCGCCGCGGGTGCGCTGGCGCGCGACACGACCCGCACCCGCACCGGCTTCGCGCTCCTCTGGGCGGCCGATGCCGTGGTGCTCTGCGGGCTTTCGGCGTGGGCTGCGTGCATCCGGCGTCCGGCGCTCTTCGAGGACATCGCCGCCTTGCGGCCGCTGCTCGGCTGGATCGTGCGGCATGGGCATCCCTGGCAACCCGCGGCGGCGGCGGCGTTGGTCTTCGCGGCGCACCTGCCCCGAAGCCAGCGGCCTGCGCGCGCGCTGTTGCGCGGATCGATCTCCGTCTGCGCGATGCTGATCCCGCGCGCGGCCGCGTCCCTGAACGCTCCCGCGGCGCCCGCGCCCCTCGTCGTGCTCATCGGGATCGATGCCTTCCGGCCCGACCGCATCGAAGGCGACTCGCTGCGGCGGCACCTCGCGCCGAACCTCGAGCGCTTCCTGGACGACGCGGTCCGATTCGACCGCGCGTACACGCCGATCGCGCAGACGGAACCCGCCTGGGCGGCGATGCTCACCGCAAGCTGGCCGTGGCGGACCGGCGTGCGCCATCCGCTCACCTCCGACGCGCAGCGCGCGGCGCTGCCCACGCTCGCCTCGACGTTCGCTGCCGCCAGCTTCCACACGACCTTCGCGACCGACTGCTCGCGATTCAACTGGCAGGGGCCGGGGACAGGCTTCGAGAGCCGCCTGCAGCCGCCGCGCGGCGCGGTGAATTTCGCCCTGGAGAAGCTTCGCTACCATGGCCTCGGAGTGTTCGTCGCCACGCGCCTGGGCAGCTGGTGGCTCCCGGAGGTCGCGGACAACCGCGCCCTGCCGGGCTTCTACGACCCGTACGGATACGCCCGGCGGCTCGCCGATCGCCTGGCTGCCGAGGCGCGCGCGGGACCCGCGCTCTTCGCCTATCACGACACCGTTCCGCATTACCCCGGCGACGTCGCGTACCCGTTCTATCGGCGCCATCCCGACGCTCCCCTGCGCATGTCCTATGCCTTGCCCGGAGGCGATCTGGCGGGTCGGGAGGATCGCGCGCGCCGCGAGGAGCTCTACGACGAGCTGTTGTCCGAGGCGGACGCGCAGCTCGGCATCCTGCTCGACCGGCTGCGCGCGGAGGGCCGATATGACTCCGCCTTGATCGTGGTCTTCTCGGATCATGGCGAGGGCTTCCAGCCCGACTTGCCGGGGCTGGCGCAGGCCATTCCCGTCCATGGCGCGCGGCTCTCGGACGACGAGAACCGGATCCTGCTCGCGTTCAAGCCGCCCCGCGGCAGCGGCATCTCCGGCGGCCGGACCGTCCACGACCTGGTGCGGCTGATCGATCTCGCTCCCACCGTGCTCGAGGCGAGCGGCCTTCCTCCGCTGGCGCAGGGCGATGGCGTGAGCCTCATGCCGCTGTTGCGCGGCGCGAGCTTGCCCCCGCTGTGGCTCTACGCCGAGACGGGGTACACGCACATCGCGCCGGATGCGTTCGACGCGGACCACTTCACCGGCGGCCCCCGGGGCTTCGACGCCTATCGGGTGCGCGCCGGCGGCGCGATCGAGATGAGCGGCCCCGCGCACGACCTGGCGATGCGGGAGAAGGACTTGGGCGCCTACGACGGCCGCGGATGGCTGATCCGCTCGCGCCGGGCGGATGGAACCATGCAGACGCGCTGCCGCGGCGAATGCGCCCCGGGGTTGGCGGCGTGGCTCGATCGGGCGACGCGCTCTCCGGCGGCGATGAACTGAGCGGCTGCCTGGAAGCTTGAACCGCCCGGCCGGTTCGCGCATCCTCACGTCCGGCGGAGCACTCGCCATCGATCTCACGAAAGGCTCCCATGCGACTGAACGTGAACGGGACGGAGCGGGAAGTGGATGCGCCGGAGGAGATGCCCCTGCTCTGGGTGCTCCGCGACGTGCTTGCCTTGACGGGGACGAAGTTCGGCTGCGGCATGGCGCAGTGCGGGGCCTGCACCGTGCACCTCGACGGCGAGGCGGTGCGCTCCTGCTCGCTTCCCCTCTCCGCGGTCGCCGGGCGGAAGGTCACCACCATCGAAGGACTCTCGGCGGACGGCTCTCATCCGGTGCAGAAGGCGTGGCTGGAGCAGGACGTCGTCCAGTGCGGCTACTGCCAGCCCGGGCAGATCATGTCCGCCGCGGCGCTGCTCGCGCACACGCCCAACCCGAGCGACGAGGAGATCGACGTGGCGATGGCGGGGAACATCTGCCGCTGCGGCACGTACCAGCGCATCCGCGAAGCGGTCCGCAGCGCAGCGGCGAACGCCAGAAGGAGGGCGGAGCGATGACAGCCCTCTCGCGCCGGGCGCTCCTCCAGCAGTCGCTGCTCTCCGGAGCCGGGTTGTTCGTCGCCTTCCACGTTCCGCGCAAGGCGCGCGCCGCCCAGCAGCCGCAGCCGAAGCACCTGCCGCCCGCGAACGCCTTCGTGCGCGTCGCCCCGGACGAGTCGGTGACGGTCCTCCTCGCGCATTCGGAGATGGGCCAGGGCATCTGGACCGGGCTGGCGATGATGATCGCGGAGGAGCTGGAGTGCGACTGGTCGAAGGTCCGCGTCGAGCACGCTCCCGCCGCGCCCGTCTATGCGCACCCCGCA
>DASREU010000509.1:0-9469 GCA_035651935.1 Myxococcales bacterium
GTTCGCTGCCGCGGCACTGATCGGCGCTTCCGCCACCGCCGCTCCGATCAAGATCGGCGTGATCAATTCCATCACCGGGCCCGAGGCTCCGATCGGCGAGGACCTGACCAACGGAATCAAGCTCGCCATCGAGGATCTGAAGAAGAAGAACATCGACGTCCAGGTGGTCTGGGAGGACGACACCGGCAAGCCGCAGGTGGGCATCAGCGCGATGGAGAAGCTGGCGACGCGCGACAACGTGGTCGGCGTGGTCGGGGCGTACACCTCGGCGGTGACCAGCGTGGTGGCGAAGACGGCCGAGCGCTACAAGGTGCCGATGGTGAACCCCGTGGCCTCCAAGGAGGAGATCACGCGGCAGGGATACAAGTACGTCTTCCGCGTCTCGGCGACGACGAACGATTACGCGGCGGTGCTGCTCGACATGGCCACGGCGTTCGGGCAGCCGAAGACCATCGCCATCCTCAACGAGAACACCGACTTCGGAGTCTCCGGCGGCCGCTCGGCGCAGGAGCTCGCGGAGAAGAAGGGGATGAAGGTGGTGTTCCACGAGGCGTACTCGAAGGGCTCGCCGGACTACCGTTCCACGCTGGTGAACGTGAAGAACGCGAACGCGGACCTCGTCTTCATGGTGTCGTACGTGGCGGACGCCATCCTCCTCATGCGGCAGTCGCGCGAGATCAACCTCTCGCCGATGGCGTTCCTCGGCGCGGGCGCGGGCTTCTCGAACGCCCAGTTCGCGAAAGAGCAGCAGGTCTCGAACGGCATCTTCTCCAGCACGCAGTGGACCCCCGCGGTCGCCTGGCCGGGGGCGAAAGAGTTCGCCAAGACGTACCAGGAACGCTACGGGAAGCAGGCCAGCTACCACGCGGCCACCGCCTACACCGCGATGTGGATCCTCGCGCACGCGGCGGCGCAGGCAAACGGCGATCGCGAGAAGACGAAGCAGGCGCTCGACACCGGCACCTGGGAGACCATCGACGGCACGGTGAAGTTCGCCGACTACGAGGGCTACACCAACCAGAACAAGCACCAGATGCTGGTCGAGCAGATCCAGAACGGCAAGTTCATCACCGCCTGGCCCAAAGAGCTCCAGAGCGGCAAGCCGATCTGGCCCTTCCCCGGCTGGAAGTAAAAAAAAGATTCCCCGGATCTCAGCCGCGCTGTTTCTCGAGCGCCTTTTCGGCGGCGCGGCGGCTGCTGCAGGAGAAGATGCCTGGAGTGCGCGACTCGTCCTTGAAGCGGCCGTGGGCGAGCTTCTGCAGGGCGACGCGGGCTTTCTTGTTGCGGAGCGTACCCAGCGCGTCGGCCGCTTCCGAGCGGGCCTCGCACTTGGGCGCGCGGGTCATCGCCACCAGCTTGTTCAGCGCGCGCGGGTTGCCCTGCTTCGCCGCGGCCGCGTAGTTCTCGGCCGCCGACTTGTACGAGCCTTGCGACTCCTCGACCTTCGCCACGGCGTAGCTCCGCTGGGCGACGCGCGAGGGCGGGCGCACATCGGCGAGCGTCGCGCGGGCCTCCTCGCGGATGGCCGGCGCGGCATGGCGTCCCGGCGCAGGTGTGGCGCCGCGCAGGGCGAGGCCGCCGACGAAGAGCGCCACGGTGGCGGCGCAGATGCCGACCTTGGTGCGGGTGGCGGGCGGGAGCGCGCGCATCCTGTAGATCGCGGACTGCGCATGCCGTTGCACGGTGCCCGTGGTCTGCCGCACGAAATGCTTGAGATCGTCCATGAAGTTCGTCGCTGGCATGGGAGCCTCTCTCCGGAATCGTTCGCCGGAGTGCGAGTCTCCCATCGGCGGGCAGTGCGGTCGCAAGGCGCGCAGGTGGGACGCGCACCCCCTGCACGGCGTCAGCGGCCGCGGCCGGGCAACGACGAGAGGTGCCCGGTGAGGAGCGGTGCAACCGCAGCGGCATTTTCCAGAAAGGGCAGGTGGCCCGCGCCGGCGATCACCTCCAGGCGCGCGCCGGGGACGCCCTGCGCGATCTTCTCCATCTCCGCGCGCGGCATCAGCTGATCCTTCTCCCCCGCGATCACCAGCGTCGGCGCTTTCCAGCGCGGCAGATCCGGGATCGAGTCCGGCCGTTGCGCCATCCCGAGGAGCACGTCCGCGATTCCCTGCGCGCTCGCCCGCGCTGCCAGCTCCTCGACGCGGCGGCGGACGGCGGGCGGCGCATCCGGCGCCAGCAGCCTGGGCGCGAACTCCGCGACCACCGCCTGCGCGCCGGCCTGCAGGGCCAGCGCCGCCTGCCGCTCGCGGTTCTTGCGCGCATCGGCGGTGTCCGGGGTCGCCTTGGTGGCGATGAGCACCGCGCCGCTCATGCGCTCGGGAAACCTCCGCGCGAACGCCATTGCCGCGTAGCCGCCCATCGAGCAACCTACGATCGCCGCGCGCCGCGCCCCGAGCGCGTCGAGGGCGACGGCGCCCAGCTCCGCCAGGTAGTCCATCGTCAGCACCCGCCCGAGCGGCGGCGTGCCTCCGAACCCCGGCGCATCCAGCGCCGCGGCACACAGTCCCGCATCGGCGCAGGCCGAGAGCATCTGCTCCCACGCATCGGCGTGCAGCGGGAACGGATGGAAGAAGAGCGCCGCCGGTGCGCCCACCGCGCCTTCCACGCGAAGCAGGGCGGGTCGGCCATCGTGCAGGAGCGCGAGGTGCATGGAGGCCTCCTAGTGCGCGACCACCACGATCGCGCCGCGGTACATGTTCATCGGGCAGGCAAAGGCGATCTGGCCGGTCTTCGGCGCGGTGACCTTCACGTCCACGGGCGCATCGAGCGGCAGTACGTGCTTCACCGGATCGCCCTCGACCTGGACCGCGTCCGCGCAGGTGCGCTCCGCCTTGCGGGTGAACCGCAGCGTCAGCTGTTCACCGGGCGCCGCCTGGATCCGGTCCGGCTCGAAGCCTTTTTCGGTGACGGTGACCGGCGTGATCCCGGGCGTCGCGGATTGCGCCTCCGGTCGTGCTTGTTGCTTGCAGGAGATCGCGAGGAGGAAGGTGAGGACGGCGATGCGCATGTGCGTACTTGTCACCGAACTGGCTACCCGCCGCAACCGTTTCCGCACCCGCGCGGCGCGTTTCCGCAAGCCGGGATTTCTGTGCCACACTGGCGAAGCGCCGAGGGGGAGCACCGGTTCATGAGCCATCTGCAGATCCGCCAGCGCGATCGGCACGCGCTGCGCGAAGGGTACAGCCCGGCGGTGCGTCGGTTCGAGGTGGCCAGCATCCTCGGGTACGCCGCGGTCATGACCTGGCTCCTGGCCGGGATCGCGCCGTGGGTGATCCGCAGCCCGTTCCTCGCGGCCGCGGCGTTCATGCTCGGATTCGTGGCCGCCGATTTCATCTCGGGCTTCGTGCACTGGCTGGCCGATACCTGGGGCACGCCGGAGTGGCCGATCATCGGCAAGGCGCTGATCCGTCCGTTCCGCGAGCACCACGTGGACCAGAAGGAGATCACCCGGCACGACTTCATCGAGACGAACGGCAACAACTGCTTCATCTCCATCCCCGCGGCGACCCTGGCCGCGCTGCTCCCTGACGGAACCGTCTGGTTCTTCTGCGCCGCGCTGACCTTCGCGATGTGCCTCGCCATCTTCGGCACCAACCAGTTCCACAAATGGGCGCACATGGATCATCCGCCGCGGTACGTGCGGGCGCTGCAGCGGGCGAGCCTGATCCTTCCGCCCGATCACCACGCCGTGCACCACACCGCGCCCTACGCGAAGTACTACTGCATCACCGTCGGATGGCTGAACGAAGCGCTGTTCCGGGTGCGCTTCTTCCAGGTGCTGGAGAAGATCGTCACCCGCCTCACCGGGCTGATCCCGCGCGAGGACGACATCGGAAAGCGCGCCGCGCTGGTGGTCGCGCAGCAGCCGCTGCCCGAGCTACCGAAGATCGTGCTGCCCTCGATCGATCTGCC
Organism: Myxococcales bacterium; assembly: GCA_035651935.1. GTDB lineage: Bacteria > Myxococcota > Myxococcia > Myxococcales > 40CM-4-68-19 > 40CM-4-68-19. The sequence continues at coordinate 3,916 of DASREU010000509.1, forward strand.
GATCGATCTGCCGGAGGTGGGCGGCCGTCCGGTGGCGAAGCCGGACTAGCGGGATCGCGCCGGCTGTCCCGCAGCGTTCGAGCCAGTCGCGATTTTCTGGACGCGATCGCCCGCTGGTGCAGGATGCCTGCATGCGCGAGCCGACCTGGGGATTCCTCACCAACCACTTCTACGTCCTGCGCTGCATCGCGCAGGATCCGTCGCTCACCCTGCACGCGGTGGCGGAGCGCATCGGGATCACCGAGCGCGCCGTGCAGCGCATCGTCGCCGAGCTGGAGGAGGGCGGCTACCTGGTGCGCGGGCGCGAAGGGCGGCGGAACCGGTACGTGCTCCGCGAAGGGCGGCCGCGCCACGAGATGGATCTCGCGCTTCCGCTGCGCGAGCTGCTGGGGATCGACGACTCGCCGCGGGTCGGGCCCGCCAGCGGGAGCCCGCGCGACCCCTCGTTCCTCGACTGATTCAGCGTCAGCGCGTTTCCACCTGCGCCGCTCGCGCTCCCGGCTTCGGGATGGAATCCGTCCACGCCGCGAGCGCCGCCTTGCGCTGGGCGATCTGCGCGACGATGTGAGCGGGGTCGACCGAGACCACCACCAGGTTGGAAGCGGAGCTGACTCCTGGCGGCACCGGGATGTCGGCCCGGAGCGGCAGGTACCCCGGCACGCGCGCGACGAGCAGCTGCTCGGTGCTGCGATCGGCGAGGCGCTCGGCAAGCTTCTTCGCCGCCTCCGGGTTCCCGGCCGACCTGGGCACCGAGAGCGCCGTCGGCCACACGAAGGTGCCGATGCTCTTCTGGTTCGGGTAGAGGATCTCCACCCGCGCGGCGCTGGCCGCGGCTTTCGCCGCCTCGTCGCTGGAGAGCATCCCCACCGCGGCGCGCCCGTCCATCACCGCCTGCCTCACCTCGGCGTCGGTGGAATAGATCAGCGGCTCGTTCGCCTTGAGCTGCCTGAGCCACGCCTCCATGCGTTCGGGCCCCCAGGCCGCGTACAGCGCCGCGAAGTGCGCGAGCGCCATCCCGCCCGTCGGCGCGACCAGCGCGACCTTTCCCTTCAGCCAGCTCTCGGTCAACGCGGTGTACCGCGCAGGGGCGCCCCGGTCTTTCACGTGGTCGCTGGAGGAGAGGAGCACGACAGCCCGCCCGCCGACGGCCACCCAGGTGCCCCCGGGATCCTTCCAGAGCGGCGGCACGTCCTTCGCGGTCGCCGGCGCCGGCAGCAACTCGCCGTTGGCAGCCGCCGCGATCGCGCCGTACGGCTCCGTATCCCAGCGCACGTCCCCGATCGCCGAGGGGGCCTCCGCGCGCTGGCCGTTGCCGACGGGCGCTCCCGCGGGCCCGGGCAGGGCTGAGACCCCGGCGTGCATGCCCGGCACCCGCTCGCCGCGCGGCCCGCCATTCCGCGCGATCTGCGACAGCGCCGTATCGACCAGCGCCGGATTGAGATCGCTGGAGACCTGCACCTCCACGGGGGCCTGCTGCGGCGCAGGCTTGCTGCACGCCACGCAGAGAGCAATCAGCACCGCGATGCCGCCGAGCCGGTTCATGGCGCGCACTCTGGATCGCGGTTTCGCGATGTCAATGCCCGCAGCGGGCATGCGAGCAGTCGTGGAACCTCGCTTGACGCTCGCGGGGCGCCGCTGCTAGAAGCGCCTCCCTCTCTACCTGGCCGACATAGCTCAGTTGGTAGAGCAACGGTTTCGTAAACCGTAGGTCGCCGGTTCAAATCCGGCTGTCGGCTCCATCCCTCCCCGCTGCTGCCGCCGAACCGATCATCGAGTCGAAGACGGATCATCGTTGCACCCTGCCGGCAATGAAACCGTCTACGGACGGCCTCGCGAGATGTTTCAGGTCGCGGCTCAATTGGCGAACGACGCGGCGCTCCCCGGCAACCTGAATCGGGGAACGAACGGTCCTCCGCTCCAGCCTTTCACGCAGGCGCACGCCGACATCCGGCAACTCGTGGAGCGCCGGTATAGGTGGCCGCCCGGACGACGGGGCCCGCCGTGCCATGATGTTCCTCGCGAATGCGATGCGGAGCGCCGCCGAACTCCATCTTGAATCGGCGCACATCGCAAGCTCTCGCCGCAGCGGCACGGCGACCGGCGCTTGCGATCAAGACCGCGCGGTCACTTCCGCCGGCGCTTCCGCTGTCGCCAGCGGAAGCCGCAGGTGGAAGGTCGCGCCGTTTCCGGGAACGCTGTCCACGGTGATGCTCCCGCCGTGCGCCTGCATCACCTCGCGGACGAGGTAGAGCCCCAGCCCCAGTCCGCCGAAGCTCGAAGCCGGGGTGGCGCGCTCGAATCTCGAGAAGATCCGCTCCTGATCCGCGGGAGCGATCCCGATCCCGCCGTCGCGGACGGAGAGCCGGACCGAAGAACCATCCCGGACCAGCGATACCTCGATGTCGTGGCGCGCGCCGTACTTGGCGGCATTGAGCAGGACGTTCTCGACGGCCTGCTCGATGCGCAGCGGGTCGGCGCGGACGAACACTCCTCGTTCGCCGTGGAGATGGACCGTGGTCTGCGCCTGGGTGAAGACCTCCGACAGCCGCTCCACGGTGTTGCTGACCACCGCGTGGAAATCCAGGTGGCTGGGCTGCAGCTCGAGCTTCTCCTGCGCGAGCCTGGAGGTGTCGAGCATGGTCTCCACCAGCCGGCTCAGGCGTTCGATCAATCGCATCCATCGCTGCGGCTCGACTGCGTCGTCGGGTCCGGCCTGGCGCTCCTCCATCTGCGCGCGCAGGCGCATGGCGGTGAGCGGAGTGCGCAGCTCGTGGCCGGCGAGGAGGATGAACTCGTCGCGCGCCGCCACGGCCGCTCTTGCTTCCGCCGCGAGACGCTGGTTCTCGGCGGCGGTGCGCCGCTGGGCCTCGTCGAGCTGGTCGATGAACCGCGAATTGAACCACACGAGCAGGCTGACCAGCACCAGGATCCCGGCGGTCATCAGCGCGGTTCCCAGAGCGTCGTCATACAATCCGGCGCGCTCCCCTGCGTTGCGGAGCACTCCGAGCAGGATCGGGACCGCCAAGAGGGGAGGGAGGATGCGCCGGGCGAGCAGGCCACCCGGGGTTCGACGAACGAGGACCTGCATCGCCGTTCCCTGCGGCCAGGCTGCGAACGCGGCGAGGCTGATCAGGAACAGCGCGGACGCGGTGTACTGGGAGATCCTCAGCGCGCGCGCGACCTGGTACAGGGAGGTCGTCCCGTGCAGGTATCCGAGCAGCGCCAGGACCGACTCCAGCAGGGTCAGGAGCGCCAGCCAGCCGGCGACCACGCGCCGGCGGCCGCCGTCGGGAAAGAGCGCCAGCGCCACCGCGAGCGTGGCGATCGCCTGCGCGGCGTTGGGAGCCATCCGCCCCGGCCAGGAACCCTCGCCTCCGGGCGCATCACGAGCGATGAGCTGATCGAGGCGAAGGTCCACGCCGGCGAGGTACTCGAAGAGGGTGGCAATGCCGATCGCCGCGGCGAGCAACGCCAGCCAGCGCGCCGCGCGCGGCGCCCCGTGCAGCGAGAGCAGCAGCGAAGCCGCCATCAGCGCGAGCGAGACGGTGGTGTTCGCTTTCATCGTGAAGCTGAGCACGCGCGTCGTGCGGGAGGCCCCGACGAGCCACAGCGCGAGGAGCGCGCCCGCGCAGACGAACACGAAAAGCGCTAGGACAGTAGAAACCTTGCGGAAATCGATGTCCGCTTCGGGCGGCGCGTTCGCAGGCACCGCCGCGACGGTAGGCAGAGTAGGGGTCCGCACTCAAGTATTTCATTGCTGCGTGTTCAGCCCGTGGGGCAGCGCCGAGCGCACGATCGTCGCCGGGTTGTCACGTACGGTGAACTCCGAGCACCTGGGTAGCGGTCAGAGCCAGACGCGGAACAGGTAGAAGAAGCGCTCGCGGATCTTGTCCCACAGACCGCGGCTGCGGAACTCCACCGGATCGACGGGAGCGCAGAACTCCAGGTCGTCCCGGAACTTGGCCTCGAGCTGCTCCGTGGCGCTGGCGTCGAGCACCTCCAGCGTCACCTCCCAGTTGTAGACCAGGCTGCGCGCGTCGAGGTTGTAGGACCCGACGGTGCACCAGACCCCGTCGATGGAGAGCGTCTTGGCGTGGAGCATCCCCCGCGTCCATTCGTAGATGCGCACGCCCGCCTTGAGCAGCGAAGTCCAGGTGTACCGGGAGGCGTGCGCCAGCCCGGGGATGTCGCTGTGCAGCGGCACGATGACGCGCACGTCGATCCCCCGGCGGGCCGCCCGCTTCAGCGCCCCGCGGAGGGTGCGGTTCGGGATGAAGTAGGCCGCCTCGATCCAGATCCGCTCCTTCGCCATCGACATCGCGTGCTGCAGGTGGTGCTGCACGATGCGACGGCCGAAGAAGCGGCCCACCGCCAGCGCCTGGACGCGCGTGGTCGAGCCGTGGATCGCCGCGGGCCCGGGAATCCGCCGCCCCGGCGCTGGCAGCGAGCTGTCCCAGTTCTCCGGGTCCGCATAGTTCCAGGTCACCTCGAAGAGGCGCTCCAGATCGCGCAGCACCGGGCCTTCGATCTGCGCGTGCACGTCGTTCCAGCCGCGCCCGCCCCAGGCGACCGGCGCGTAATCATCGCCGAGGTTCATCCCGCCCGCGAAGGCGACCCGGCCGTCGACGATGAGGATCTTGCGATGATCGCGGACCTGCCAGCCCCAGCGCCTTCGCCAGGGTCCCACCGGATGGAAGACGGAGAGCAGCACCCCGGCGGCGCGCATGCGCTGGACGTCGTCGCCGGAGAACCCGAACGAGCCCGCGCCGTCGATCACGCAGCGGACGCGGACGCCTTCCTGCGCCTTGATGCAGACCGCGTCGATGAAGCGGCGGCCGTTCGCGTCGCTCGCCCAGATGTACGTCTCCAGCAGGATCTCGTTGCGGGCGCTGGCGATGGCGTCGAGCATCGCCGGATAGGCCTGCACGCCCCCGAACAGCCAGCGGATCCGGTGCCCCGGCAGCATGCGCTGCGGAGTGAGGGAGAGGCGTTCCGGATCGGTTTCGAACGCGGGGGCGAGGGCGGTGCTCAAGCGCCCGGAATACTACTCCCGGGAGGCGACGGCGCGCTGACGGCGGAGCGCCGTGTCCACTTCGATCCGCGCGGAGTCGCGCGCTGCCGCGGGAACCGCGATCCCGAAGTCGCGCAGGTGCACGGTGACGACGGCGTGCCCGAAGATCACGGCCTCGCTGCGCGCGACGGAGAGGCGGAACTTCACCGGCTTCGCCACTTCGTGCACTGTGATCGTTCCCTCGAAGTCGATGCTCTCGTCGCCGGAGGGCCGGCCGCTGAGATCGAGCACCAGCTCGCCCTCGCGCGGCACGCTGCGATCCTGGGCGCTGTCGCCGGTGGTGAGCGTCGTCAACGGGATGCGCAGCAGCAGCCGCACGGAGCCGTCGTCCTGCTCCTCGAGCTCGCCGTTCAGGCCGTAGGAGAAGGCCGAGAACTGCGCCGCGTCCATCGAGACCAGCGTCTGCCCCGGCTCCACCGACCAGCGCCGCTCGGCGCGCGCGGAGGCCGCGGCGAGCAGGACGGCGAGGGGCAGGGCGATCTT
>DASREU010000510.1:0-5697 GCA_035651935.1 Myxococcales bacterium
GCGTTGTCGGTCGGCGGGCAGATCGCCACCCGGGAGCCCGACGCCCGGAGCAGCGCGTCCAGCCGCTCCTGCCCCTTGTCGCGGACCCGCGTTTCCGAGCGATGGACGGAGCGGGTCGAACCGCGCGCCGAGACGGCGGGCCTTGCGCAGCGCGTCGCGCGGGCCCTGGTCGGCGCGGTCCTGCACAGCTGCTCCTGAGCGCATCTCGCAGTCGGCGGCCGTTTCGGTTATACCGCCGCCGGCATGGCGGACTCGCTCGTTCAACTCGGCGGCACGGCGACCCGCAGGCGCGAGCCAAAACCAGAGTGGCTGAAGGTCCGGATGCCGGGCGGCGGCCGCTACGAGCACGTCAAGCGGACGCTCCGCGAATTGAACCTCCACACCGTCTGCGAAGAGGCGAGCTGCCCGAACGTCGGCGAATGCTGGGGCGGCGGCACGGCGACCGTGATGCTGATGGGCGACGTCTGCACCCGGGGTTGCCGGTTCTGCGACGTGAACAGCGGAATCCCTGCGCCGCTCGATCCCTCGGAGCCGCGCCATCTCGCCGAGGCGGTGGGCCGGCTGGGGCTCGACTACCTGGTGGTGACGAGCGTCAACCGCGACGAGCTTCCCGACGGCGGCGCCTCGCACTTCGCGCAGGCCATCGTCGAGCTGCGCCGCGCCGCTCCCCGCACGCTCGTCGAGGTGCTCACCCCCGACTTCCAGGGCTCGCACGACGCGCTGCAGATGATCGTCGATGCGGGGCCGGCGGTCGCCGCGCACAACCTGGAGACCGTGGCGCGCCTCACCCCGCGCGTGCGCGATCGGCGCGCGACCTACCGGCAGTCGCTCGAGGTGCTCGAGTTCTACAAGCGCTCCGGGATGCGGACGAAGAGCAGCCTGATGCTCGGGCTGGGCGAGACGCCTGACGAAGTGGTGCAGGCGATGCGCGATCTGCGCGCGGTGGAGTGCGACATCCTCACCCTCGGGCAGTATCTCCGTCCCTCGGAGAAGCACCTGCCCGTCGAGGAGTTTGTCCGCCCCGAGGAGTTCGCGAAGCTCGAGCGCGAGGGTCTCGCTCTGGGCTTCCGCTTCGTCGCGGCCGGCCCGCTGGTGCGGTCGAGCTACAAGGCCGGCGAGTTCTTCATCCAGCGCTGGGTCGGGAACGGCTAGCCATGCCGGACTGGAACATCATCCAGGCCGTCAACGATGCGCTGCGGATCGAGATGCGCCGCGACCCGCGCGTGGTGGTGCTGGGCGAGGACGTGGGCAAGTTCGGCGGCGTCTTCCGGGCCACGGTCGGGCTGATCGAGGAGTTCGGAGCAGACCGGGTGATCGACACGCCTCTCGCGGAGTCGGGGATCATCGGCGCCGCCATCGGCATGGCGATGTACGGGCTGCGCCCGGTGCCGGAGATCCAGTTCTCCGACTTCATCTTCCCCGCATTCGACCAGATCGTGAACGAGCTGGCCAAGCTGCGGTACCGCAGCGGCGGCCAGTACGGGGCGCCGGTGGTGATCCGCACGCCGGTGGGCGGCGGGATCAAGGGCGGCCATTACCACTCGCAGTCGCCGGAGGCGCTCTTCATCCATACGCCCGGGCTGCAAGTGATCTGCCCCTCGAACCCCATCGACGCGAAAGGGTTGCTCCTCTCCGCCATCCGCCAGGACGATCCGGTGATCTTCATGGAGCCGAAGCGCGTCTATCGCGCCGCGCGCGGCGAGGTGCCCGAAGGCGACTACACGGTGCCGATCGGAGAAGCGAAGATCGTCCGCGAGGGGTCGGGGATGACGGTGATCGCCTGGGGCGCGATGTTCCACGAGGCGCTGCAGGCGATCGAGCAGGAGCCTGCGCTCGACGCCGAGCTGATCGATCTGCGCACGCTCTGGCCGCTGGACGTGGAGGCGGTGACGCGCAGCGTGCGGAAGACGGGGCGCTGCGCGATCGTGCAGGAGGCGCCGCGCACCTGTGGCTTCGCGGCCGAGATCAGCGCGCTCGTGCAGGAGCGGTGCTTCACCTCGCTGGAGGCCCCGGTCCTGAGGATCACCGGCTGGGACACGCCGTTCCCGTACACGCTGGAAAACGATTACCTGCCGCTCGCGCCGCGGATCGCGAAGTCGCTGCGCGAGCTGAAAGCGTATGAGGCCTGACATGGCCCGCTTCGAGTTCAAGCTGCCGGACATCGGCGAAGGCGTGGTGGAGGGCGAGATCGTCAAGTGGCTGGTGAAGGCCGGCGACGAGATCGTCGAGGACCAGCCGCTCCTGGAGGTGATGACGGACAAGGCCACCGTCACCATTCCCAGCCCGCGGCGCGGCAAGGTGCTGGAGACGATCGGGTACGAGGGCGAGATCGTCAAGGTGCATGCGACGCTGGTGGTGCTCGACGTCGACGGCGGCCCGGCCGCGAAGGCGGCGCCGAGCACCGGCGTGCCCGCCCAGGCCGCGCCGAGCGTCTCGCCGGAGCAGGCCGGACAGCCCGCGCCGCTGCAGACCGCCAACGTTCCGCAGCCGCAGGCCGGAGCGAGGGCGCACGGCGCGCAGACCAGCGCCGCGCGGCCGGCGGGCAACGGCGACGGGCGCCGCGTGCTGGCGACGCCGGTGACGCGGCGGATGGCGCGCGAGCTCGGCGTCGATCTCGGCGCGCTGCAGGGGTCGGGTCCGCAGGGAAGGGTGATGAAGGCGGATCTGCTCGCGCATGCGGAGCACAAGACGGAGGCGCCGGCGCAGGCTCCGCCGCCGCCGCGGATGGAGGCGCTGGCGCAGGACGAGGTGCGGCCGCTGCGCGGCCTCCGCCGGAGCATCGCGAAGAGCATGGTGCAGAGCCACACCTACGTGGTGCCCTTCACCTTCGTCGAGGAGTGCGACACCACGGCGCTGACCTCGCTGCGCGAGCGGGTGAACGCGGAGCTCGCGCGCAGGGGAGAGGCGAAGCTCAGCTACCTGCCTTTTCTGGCCAAGGCGCTGCTGCACGGGTTCGCGAAGTACCCGGAGCTGAACGCGCTGATGGACGAGGAGAAGCAGGCTCTTCTGGTGAAGAAGGACGTGAACCTCGGCTTCGGCGCCGCGACCGCGCAGGGGCTGACGGTGTTCGTGGTGAAGGACGTCCGCAGCCGGACCATCCCGGAGATCGGGGCGGAGATCGATCGGCTGGCGAAGGCGGCGCGCGAGAACCGGTTGCAGCTCCAGGATCTGCAGGGCGCGACGTTCACCGTGACGTCGCTCGGCCGCGACGGCGGTCTGATGGCCACCCCGGTGGTGAAGCATCCTGAAGTGGCGATCCTCGGCGTGCACAAGATCAAGGAGCACGCGAAGCCCGTGCGCCGGCCGGATGGCAGCATCGGCGTCGAGATCGTCGAGCGGATGAACCTGTCCTGCTCGTTCGATCACCGCGTGATCGACGGCCACATCGGCGCCGCCTTCCTCTATGAAGTGATCCACGCCCTGGAAGCGCCCGAACTGCTCTTGATGGATTGAAACCCGGCCCTGATACACGTTCCTTTTTTCCGCCGGTCTTCTTCCGGGGCGAGCTACGCGCAGATGCGCGCCACCGCCGCGCGGAGGCGCTCGGCGCTCCTCTGCAGCGCCTCCCGCTCCTCCGGGGAGAGATCCGGCGGAAGCGATCGCACCACTCCGGCGCGTCCGACGATCGAGGGCAGGGAGAGCGTCACGCCGAACTCCGGCTGCCACGAGCCCACCGGGATGGCGGCGTGCTCGTCGCGCCCGATCATCTCGGCCAAGCGGGCGGAGACGACCCCGATGCCGAACTGGCTCGCCCGGTTTCCCTCGATGATGGAGATGTTCGCGTACCGCACCTCGCGTTCCAGGGCCTGCCGATCCTCTCGCGTGGGGAAGATCTCGCCGAGCGGGACGCCGGAGACCCGGGCCGACGACCACGCGAAGACCTGGGACGTGCCGTGCTCGCCGAGGACCTGGGCTTCCACCTGGGCCGCGCTCACCTGGAGCTTGCGGGCGAGATGGAACCGGAAGCGGAGGCTGTCGAGATACGTGCCGGTGCTGAGAACGCGCCCCTGGCCGAGCATGCGCGAAAGGTCGGCCAGCGGGTCCGGCGGATCCGTCACCACCACGATCACGGCGTCCGGCGCGGCGCGGTGCACGCGCGGCACGATCTCCCTGTACACACCGGCGTTCTTCTCCAGCAGGCGCAGCCGTCCGGCGGGATCCTCGCGATCCGTCGCGCCCCCGGTCCTCTCGTTGACGCCGGCGGTGATCAGGACCGCGGCGCAGCCCGCCAGATCCTCGTACTCGCCGTCGCGCAGGACGGTGAACGGACACAGCACCGCGCCGTACTGCAGGTCGGTCACCACCGCCCGGGCGCGCTTGCGGTCGCGGTTGACGAGAACCACCTCGTGCGCCGATCCGCGTGTCACCAGCGAAACGAGGCAGGCAGATCCGACTGCACCGGCTCCGACGATTCCTACTTTCATCTCGCTCTCCGCGGCCACGACGGCGCCAGAGGAGGATGCACATGAACGAATCGCCCGCCAGCGACGGAAGGCGCTGGGTGCTGTCGCTGCTGCTGCTGACGTTCGCCACCGGTCTCGTCGACGCGGCGAGCGTGCTCGGGCTCGGTCACGTCTTCACCGGCAACATGACGGGCAACCTTCTCTTCGTCGGGTTTTCCCTCGCCGGCGCGCACGAGGTCTCGATCGCGGCGAGCCTGCTGGCGGTCGCCGGGTTCATCGCGGGCGCGGCGTGGGGTGGGCGGATCGTCCACGGAAAGGGACGCCGGGTGGTGCACCGGGGTTTCGCCATCGAGCTGACGCTTCTCGCCGCTGCGCTGGCGGTGCTCGTGTTCCGTCGCGCCGCGATGCGCGACCGGATCCTGCTCGTCCTCCTCGCCGCCGCGCTAGGAATCCAGGGCTCGGTTGCCCGGCGGGCAGGCAGCGAGTTCAGCACGGTCGTGCTCACCTCCACCCTGCTTCGGGCAGCCACCGACACGGCGAGGAAGCATGCGCGAGAATCGACGTTGCGCCGCGCCGCCGCGATCGCCGCGATGGTGGCCGGCGCGGTCATCGGAGCCCTGCTGCTGCACCTGGGGCTCGCCTGGCCCATCTTCGCGGCTGCGCTCATCGTGGCAGCCGCGCTCTCGCTCTCGTGGAGCGCCGCCATCGGCGCGGATCGCTGAGCGTGCGCCCGGGTGGGATGACCCACGCCCGGGACCCTCCCCGGCGAGCGGCAGTTCGCTCGAGAGCGGCGCGATTGTGACGGGTTCGTTTCAGCGTGTGAATGGCGCCATGGGGCGCGAGTCCATCCTGTGTGACGACGGCAAACCTGGCATGGACCGCGATCGCGCTGGCAACTGTGCTCCCTTGCGCAGCGCACGCCGCCGATCTGCCATCGGTGGAGGGCGCGTCGACGCCCGATCTCCTCCGCAGAGGCTACTCGCCGGACGGGTACGATCCCCGCTACCGGCGGCAAGCCCGCCAAGGGGCACTCCTCTCGTTCGGGCTCGGCGGCGGCTCGCTGTATCTCTCTCCGGAGGGTCCAGCGCGGGTCGGGGCAGGCGACGTCGACTTCCGCGTCGGCTACGGCTTCTCGGACCAGTTCCAGATGTTCATGGACTTCGATGCGGACGTCGGCCACACCTACGCGGGAAAGAGCGTAGGCTCGTGGACCTGGACCATCCGCGCACAGACGGTGCTCGTCGGCGACCGCGCCGGGAACGGTCTCAACCTCAATTTCGGCGCCGGCTTCGGC
>DASREU010000511.1:0-2249 GCA_035651935.1 Myxococcales bacterium
AGCGAGCGGTCGATCTCGGTGAACGCCCAGGTCTCGTTTGCCCCGTCGTTGTAGCTCGCGCGCGCGAAGGCGCCCAGGCCATTCCCCAGGTCCTGGTTCACGCTGGCCGCGAAGCCCTTCTTCGTCCTCCCGAACGCGCGCGTGGCAGTGACGTCGAGCCGGGCGGCAGGATCGTCGAGCGCCTGCTGGTAGCTCCCCATCCGCGCATCGTTGAGGAAGACGAGAGCGCGCGCTGCGCCTTTCCCGTTCCAGAGCACGAAACGGCCTTCCACTTCGGCGACGAGTCCCCGCGCTTCGTCGACGCGCCATTCCATCGCCATCTGGTTTGCGGACCGGGGCTCGAGGACCAGCGCGGCGCGGACCGACCACCAGCTCATGGAAAGGTCCGTCGCGATCCCCCAGGTGTAGCCGCGGGTATCGGCGGGATAGTCGTACGCCGCCGAGGCGAACAGGCCCCAGCTCATGAAGTGCGTGTGCGGATCGTTGGAGAAGGGCACGTCGTCGACGAAGTCCGGGACCGCAACCTTCCCGATCGTGAACGTCAAGGCATCGCGGTCGCGCGTGCCCGCGAGCTGGTTGGGACCGGCTTCGCGTGAAACCGTTCCGCCGCCCAGGCCGATGACCTGGCGCAAGAACACCTTCGCCACCACGATCGACGGCTTCGGGTCTCCCACGCGGTAGACCTCGCCGCTGGGGAAGGCCGCCACGCCGAGCGTCGATGAAAGACCCATCCCTCCGCTGAGCTCCGGCTGCAGGTAGAGCTCGGCGCCGGACCAGAGGCGGACTCCGGCGAAGAGATCCGTGACGATCGAGGTCGCGGACTCCGCGCCGCTCTGCATGCTGTTGCGACCGCTGTAGAGCGCCGGAAAGGACGGGTGCGCCTGGGTCGCGACGGTCGACTGGAAGTGGAGGCTGACTCGTTCCTCCGGCGGCGGGGCCGCGTCTTCGGCATGGACCGGGACTGCCGCGATCACGCAGGCCAGAGGTGCAGCCGACCAGCGCGTGACCGCGAACCGACTCCCCATACACCCTCCCGGCAGATCTCATGCCCCGGCTCCAGCGTACTTCACGGACCGGCATGGCGCAGGGTTGTACTACCGGTCGACGAACGCAGGCGTGCCCGTCCTTCCCGACCGGAACGGTGGGTGCCGTCGCCCGAGCGACCCCCGGCAGCGCGGACGCAGTCCCGGCCTCGCCGTTCGTCGGTGCCGGCGGCAAGCGCGGCCGGGAAGCCGGCGGGGGCGTTCGCGCTCCGCCGGTCCGTGCAGCGCACCATCCAGCGATCTCCACCCGTGGAGCTCGGGTACGCAGAACAATCAAAGGTCGGGTACGCAGAACAATCAAAGCAAGTGAGCTGAACGTCGCCCGATGAAGCGAGCTGCACGCCGGATGGCGTCAGCAGCTCGCGGGCGGCGGCGCGTCGTGCGGCCCGAGCCATTCGCGCAGATGCCCGGCAAGGTCCGCCACCAGGAAGCCGCCTGCCGCCGCGGCCACGAGCAACTCGTGCAGGAGCCCGCGCGGCGCGTCGACCGGCACGCTGCGCAACTGCGCTACCGGGATCTCGATGCGCAGGATCTCTCCTTCGCGGGTCGCGTGCGAAGGAAGCGCGAGCTTCGCCAGGAGGCGCCGCATCGGCTGGTTGCTGGAGAGAACCAGACACCGGAACGACTCGATTCCGCGCTCCTGTGCCGCGGCGGCGAGCCGCGCGAGCAAGAAGCGGCCCAACCCCTTGCGCTGTGCTGCGTCCACGATCGCCACCGCGGGCTCCGCGACCGTCGGTTCCCCTGCCACCCGGACGAACCGGCCGACGCCCAGTCCTTCGCCGCTCTTCGCGTCGACGGCGCCGAGCGCGAAGTGGTCCTCGCCGTCGATCCCGGTCAGATACCGCAGCTCGTCCGCGGTGAGCGGGCCACGGGCGCCGTGGAAGCGCCGGAATCGCGACTCCGGCGAGAGCTGCTCGAATCCTTTGGCGAGCAGCGGAGCGTCCTCTGGCCGCAGCACACGCACGACGACCTTGCGCCCGTCCGCGAGCACCGACTCCTCCGTCCAGTCGCGACCGAAAACGCGGGTCATGGGCGCGATGATAACGGCGGGTGTGCTCGACTCGCAGCCTACGAGCCCTCCCGGCGCGGCCGCCATGTCGATGAGGGTACGGGATCGCGCAGCGGCCGCCGGCGACAATTCGCCGCGAGCGTAGCGGACGCTGGCGGTCAGCGAGGCGCATTCCGAGGGAGGCTGATGTCCCGCAG
>DASREU010000512.1:0-6471 GCA_035651935.1 Myxococcales bacterium
CTCGGGGCCAAGGACCTCCGCGATGGTGCGCGCGAGCAGCGGGTAGTGCGTGCACCCGAGCACCGCCGTGTCCACCCGAGCGCGGCGGAGATCGGACAGGTAGCGCTCCGCGACGAGCCGCGGGATTTCGCCCTCCGTCCAGCCTTCCTCCGCGAGGGGCACGAACAACGGACAGGCGCGCGCGATCACCTTTGCGAGCGGCGCAAGCCGGCCGAGCGCCGACTGGTAGGCGCCGGATGCGATCGTCGCCGGCGTCCCGAGCACCGCGATCGCGCCGCCCTGGGTCGTCTTCGCCGCCAGCTGCGCGCCCGGCTCGATCACGCCGAGCACGGGGATCGGCAGCGCATCGGCGAGCGCGGGGAGGCTGTGGGCGGACACGGTGTTGCAGGCGACCACGAGCAGCTTGATCCCCTGCCGCGCCAGATGGCGCGCGGACATCAGCGCGTAGCGCGTCACCACTTCGCCGGAGCGCGTCCCGTAAGGCACGCGCGCGGTGTCGCCGAGGTAGATCGTGCTCTCGTGGGGGAGCCGCAGCGTGAGCTCGCGCAGCACCGTCAACCCGCCCACGCCGCTGTCGAAGACCCCGATGGGCGCGTCGGCGTTCACCCGGCCGTCTGTATCACGGAGGCGATTCCGCGCTCACGAAGACGTCGGTGATCAGGCCGATGGCGAAGGTGCGCGAAGGCGGATTGTGGGTCCGATAGAGGAGATGCGGCCCGTCGGACAGCGTGCGGATGCCGAGGATCGCGAAGCTGTGCGTGCCCTCGGTGAGCCCGTCGACGCTCGCACCCTCGATGCCGGAAGTGTTGCAGGCCACGGTGCCGGCGTTGACGCCGCCGTTTCCCGATCCGTCCGGGTCCACCATGATGGTCACGTGGTCCACCGTCGCCGCCGCGCAGCTCTTGCCGTCGAAGCTCCAGGTGAGATTCGCGCTCGCGGTGGTCGGCGCGGCCGGGGCGAGATCCGGGTTGTAGACGGCGGTCTGTCCGGCGACCGCGGTCACCGTGTAGCCGTTCAGCGCGTACCTGGCGGCGCCGCTGGCGTCGATGCCGACCAGATCGAACGTGTGCTGGCCGGGCGTGAGCGGCGACACCGTCGTCCCGTCGACGCCCGACTGGGAGCAAGGCAGGTTCGGGTTGTCGCTCGCGTCCGTGAGCACGGTGTTGTCGACGCTGGCGTGCACGACGGTGATGCCGGCCTGCGCGCAGGTCCTCCCGGCGAAGCTCCAGTGCAGCGTCACGTCGCCGGAGGTGGCGGCGACGGCGGGCACGTCGATGGGGAAGGTATTGTCCTTCCCGCTGCGCACCGAGAGGGTCTGCGACGACTGGTACGCCAGGGTGCCGTTGGCGTCCAGGCCGCTGACCGTGAGCTGGTAGTCGCCGTTCAGGTACGTCCCGAGGCTCGCGCCCTGGCTGGCCTGGGCGCAGGTGAACTGATTCGGGGTGAGCACCTCGTGGGCGATGTCGACCCGGATGGTCGCGACTCCCGCGTCGGCGCAGGAAAGCCCGCCGAAGGTCCAGTACACCACCACTTCCGACCGGGACGGCGCGCACGCCACGGCGGCGGCGACCAGCGGCAGTATCAGGATCCGGCGCATGCAGCCTCCTGGGGATGAGACGTCGTCCTTGCCCGGGCATTCAGACCGCCGGAGGTGCTCAGAGGTCACACCTGCGAGGGATCGGATCGCCCTCTTCCTGCGTTGACAGTACTCATTGTGCGAGGGACAACCGCGCCCGCCATGAACGGCAGCCTCAATTACCTCGAGTTGATCACGCACGGCGGCCCGGTGGTCACCGCGGTGCTCCTGATCCTCGTTCTCTCCTCGCTCGCCAGCTGGACGATCATCTTCAGGAAGCTCCTCCACTTGCGCCGCGCCCAGGCGGAGAGTCTCCAGTTCCTGGAGACGTTCTGGCGCAGCAAGCGGCTGGACTCCATCTACACGGCGAGCGAGCAGATGCCGGTGAGCCCGGTGGCGCAGGTTTTTCGCGCCGGGTACGTGGAGCTGTCCAAGGTGACGCAGGCCCGCCCGGCTCCCGAGGAAGGCTCGCTCCACGACCAGCTCGGCGGGTTCGAGAACGTGGAGCGCGCGCTGGCCCGGGCCAACAACTCCGAGCTGACCACGCTCGAGCAGAGCATCCCGTTCCTCGGCACCACCGCCGCGGCGGCGCCTTTCGTCGGCCTCTTCGGGACGGTCTGGGGGATCATGGGTGCGTTCCGCGACATCTACGCCGCCGGGAACGCCAACCTCGCCACCGTGGCCCGGCCGATCTCCGAGGCGCTGGTCGCCACCGCCGTGGGGCTCTTCGCCGCCATTCCGGCGCTGGTCGCGTACAACGCCTTCAACTCGCGCATCCGGGTGCTGGACAACGAGATGCGCAACTTCAGCGCCGACTTCCTCAACATCATCAAGCGGCACATCTTCAAGAAGGCCGCCTGATGGCATTCGGCTCCGGAGAATCGGGACCGCGGCGGGCGATGACGGACATCAACGTGACGCCGCTGGTCGACGTCATGCTGGTGCTCCTGATCATCTTCATGGTGACCGCGCCGTTGATCCAGAGCGGCGTCAAGGTCGACCTGCCGCGCGCCTCGGCGCAGCAGATGGAGCACCAGGAGGAGAAGCTGGTGCTGACCATCACCCGCGACCGGCGCCTGTTCCTCGGCACCACCGAGATCCCTCCGGCGGAGCTGGAGCGCAAGCTGTCCGCGAACGCGCGCATCCAGAAGGACAAGGAGCTGTACCTGCACGCCGACCGCTCGCTGCCCTACGGCCAGGTGGTGGAGATCATGGCCGTCGCGCGGCGGGCCGGGGTGGAATCGCTGGGGATGATCACCGAGCCCGACAAGGAGCTGAGAAGGCCTTGACCAGCAGCATGCCGCGGAGCCTGCTCGCGCCCGAGGCCCGGATGCCTGCGCTCCCCGCGCTGGCTTTGGCGGTGCTGCTGCATGTGGCGGTGATCGCGGCCGCGCTCTGGCTGCCGCGCCTCTTCGATCGGGCGAAACCGCCGCGCAAGCCGATCATCGCCCACCTGGTGGCGTTGGGGCGCCCGCGCGATCCGCGGCTGCTCCCGCGCAAGGAGTCGCCACCGCCTTCCGCCGCGCAGCCGCTGACGGCGCCCACGACGAAGCCCGGGCCGGCGCCGAAGAAGCCGGAGCCCTCGCGGCGCGAGCTGATGGAGCGTGCGCTGGCTTCGGCGGCGGGTCATGCCACGCCGGAGTCGCGCGAGCCACCCGATCCCGAGCGGGCGGGCTCCGCTTCCGGCTCGCCGGAAGGGACGGCGGCGAGCGCGGAGGAAGGCGACGCCTACTTCACCGCCGTGCACGACGCCGTGCTCGAGCACTACGTCGTGCCCTCGGTGATCTCCGAGCGCGAGCGGCTCTTCCTCTCCGCCTCGGTGATCGCCTGGATCGGCGCGGACGGGCGCATCCTCAAGCACGAGTTCCAGGCGAAGTCCGGAAACACCTTCTTCGATCAGGCGCTGGAGCGGGCCATCGAGCAGACGAAGCTCCCCGCCCCTCCGCCCGATCTGGCGCGCGCCCTCCGCGACAGCGGAGTGGTGCTCAACTTCAGACCGTGAGATCCACTTGACCTGCTCGCTCGCCCTTGCCCTGTTGCTCGCGGCCGTGGACCGGCCGGTGATCGATCTCTCCGGCGGCCGCGTCCAGCCGCTCCCGATGGCCATCGCGCGCCCTCTCGGCGCAGCCGACGTCGGCGCGGTGGCGGAGACGGTGCTTTCGCAGGACTTCGACCGCAGCGGCTTGTTCCGGCTGCTCGATCGGGCCGCGTTTCTCGCTCCGGCTTCGGAGGGATTGACCGGATTCGACTACGCGAACTGGCAGGCGGTGGGCGCGCAGGCGCTGGTGAAGATGAGCTGCGAGGCAGGCGCCGCGAGCGCCGAGGTGAAGTGCGACATGCGCCTGTACGACGTCTCGCGCGCGCAGGAGCTCCTGCACGGTTCGTACACGGCTCCCCGGCAGGGGCTGCGCCTCGTGGCTCACCGATTCGGCGACGACGTGGTCCGGTACTTCACGCGCGAGCCCGGCGTGTTCCAGACCCGCATCGCCTGGGTCCGCGAGAGCGAGGCGGGAAAGCAGATCGTCACCTCGGACTGGGACGGGTTCGCCATCCAGCCGCTCACCGGCGCCTCGATCAACCTCCTCCCGTCCTGGGCCCCGGATGGCAAGAGCATCGCCTTCTCCGCCTTCCGCGAGGGGACGGGGGCGCACCTGTTCGTGGTGGACGTCGAGTCGCAGAGGGTCCGCGCGCTGGTGCTCTCCGGGGATTTCGCCACCGGCGCCTCCTGGTCCCCGGACGGATCGCGCCTGCTCTTCTCCTCGTCAGTGAACGACAACAGCGACCTCTACGTGGCCCAGGCGGACGGCAGCGCCGCGCGGCGGGTCACCGACGCGCGCGGGATCGACATCTCCGGGTCCTGGAGCCCCGACGGCAAGCGCATCGCCTTCGTCTCCGAGCGCGCCGGCACACCCCAAGTCTACACCATGGCCGCGGACGGCTCCGACGTGCGCCGCCTCACCTTCCAGGGCAACTACAACCAGGAGCCGGCCTGGAGCCCGAAGGGCGACCTGATCGCCTTCTCCGGCCGCGACGAGCACCGCGTCTTCGATCTGTACACGGTGGCCGTGGACACCGGGAAGGTGACCCGCCTCACCCAGAACCAGGGCACCAACGAAAAGCCCGCCTGGGCCCCCAACGGCCGCTACCTGCTCTTCTCCTCCACCCGCACCGGCAAGCGCCAGATCTGGATGACCCAACCCGACGGCTCCAACCACCGCCAGGTCACCTCCGAAAAGGGCGGCGCCTCCGACCCCTCCTGGGGCCCTCTCCCAAAATAATTTCGGGGACACCATACGAAACTCCGCGTGCGACCCCGCTGGCGTCGTAGTGGACGCGACAGGCGGACAGGTCTGGTACGGCGAGTTTCGTATGGTGTCCCCGGATCTCCCGGATCTCTCCGCCGAGTTACGTATGGTGTCCCCGGTTCTAGATGGAGCCGATGGAGAAGTAGGGGCCGAAGCGGGGTTCGCCGAGGAGTTGGTCGGGCTCGATGTTGATGCCGATGTCGATGGCCATGCGGCCGATGGGGGTCAGCCAGCGCAGGCCGCCGCCGATGGCGTGGCGGAGGACCATGGTTTCGAAGAAGCGGCTGGGAGGAGAGCGCCAGAGGTTGCCGGCGTCCCAGAACAGCGCGGTCTCGAAGGAAGAGGAGACCGGAACCCGCAACTCCGCGGTGAAGGCGATGAACACGTCGCCGCCGTCGCTGGTCCCGCCGGAGGCGAGCAGCTGCGCCTGGGCCGTGCAGGCGATGTCGCTCAGGGTCGACTCGCAGGCGCGGACCTGGGCGCGCAGCTGATCGACGAGGTCCTGCGGCTGCACGGCGTCCTCGTGGAATCCGCGCAGCGACGTGGCGCCGCCGAGATAGAAGCGGCGGTCGCCCGGCGTGAGCGATTGCGGATCGAGCTGGTAGACGCGGCCGCCGCGCGCCGAGAGCATGATGCTGGAGAGCGACGGCAAGGGAATGTACGTCGCCGCCAGCGCCTGCACCCGGAGCAGGTTGACGTGGATCTGCTTGGGCGCGTCCAGCTGCGCCGGCTGGTCCGTGTCGCTGCTGTACGAGCGCAGGTAATCGCCGGTCAGCTGCAGGAAGAGGCCCGATCGCGGGCGCGCCGGATCGTCCCGCAGGTCGAGGAGCACCGTCGGCCGCACCGACCCGAAGACCATTCTCCCCGGGGGCAGGCGAAAGATGGGGCGGTCGGTGCCGGCGAGGAGATCTTCGATCGACCGCACCCCGAGGGTCAGCTCCTGGTAGCCGACTTCGTAGACGATACCCGCGGTGATCGGCGTGCGCCGGGTCAAGTCGAGGCCCGCCTGCGCGGAGAACTTCGTCAGATCGTACGAGGGACGGATCGCGCGCTCGTGAATCAGGTCGACGCTCGCCCGCAGCGCGTTCGTCAGCGGATAGAGCCTCGGCACGGAGAGACCCACGTCGATCACGCGCTCGATGGGAATTCCGGCCGGGTACTTGATGGCCGATCTCACGTCCGCCGCGGGGCACGACGCGATCGGCACGTTCGGATCCGCGCAGACCGCCTCGGATCCGAAGCGGGTGAAGGGAAAGTCGGCCTTCGCCAGCGCGGTGAAGGTGAGGTTGCGTCCGAAGAGATTGCCCTGCGTCCACTGCGCGCTGGCGCGGGGACCGTCCGCGAGCGAGAACCCGATGCTGGTCTGGAACTCGCGCGTCGGCCGCTCCCGGAGCGTGATCTGGAGCGTCTTCTCGCCCTCCGGGACCTCGGGGTTGCGCGGCGTCAGGATCGCCGAGAAGAAGAGGCCTGTCCGCAGCAGCGACTGCTGGCCGCGGTCGATCGCCTCGGGGGTGAGCACGTCGCCCCGGCGCAGCCCGACGAGGTCGAGCACCAGACCCTCGACGGTGCGCCGTTGCCCGACCACCTCCA
>DASREU010000513.1:0-2792 GCA_035651935.1 Myxococcales bacterium
GCCTGTTCCCCACCAGCGGACACCTGGAGTCGGCGTCGGCGGAGTTCGCCACCTCGCTGGTCGGCAGCCAGAACCTCTTCCAGCGCTTCCGGTTGATCGAGCGGTTCTATCGTCCGATGTTCCTCGGGCTGGTCTTCAAGACGAACATCTCCTTCGGGTACATCCGGGCCACCGATCCCGTGAACCAGCCCATCGCCATCAGCGAGAAGTTCTTCGAGGGCGGCATCAACTCCATCCGCGGTTACGTGCTGCGCAGCATCTCGCCGACCCTGAAGATCGCGGCCTCGCGCAATCCCAACGCGCCGATCATCGACTTTCCCATCGGCGGCAACAAGGAGCTGATCACCAACTGGGAGATCGAGTTCCCCATCTTCGGCGCCGCCGGCCTGCGCGGGGTCGTCTTCTACGATGCCGGCAACGTGTTCTCGGAAAAGGAGAATCTCTTCCAGAGCTCGCAGCGCGGCGGGAACCTCCCGCTCGGCCTGTTCCACAGCGTCGGCTTCGGCCTGCGCTGGTTCTCGCCTCTCGGACCGCTGCGATTCGAGACGGGATTTCCCCTCACCCGGCGGCCGATCGACGACCCGTACCTGTTCGAGTTCACCATCGGGAACTTTTTCTAGACGCTGGCCGCGGGTTGCATCGGGAAGCGGGTCGGCCGCATGATGCCGCCGCTCGCAAATCTCTGGGGGATACTTTCATGCTGAAATCGATCTCTGGCGGCGCTCTTGCGCTCGCTCTCGCGCTCGTCCACGACGCCTCCGCAGCGCAGAAGACGCGCTGCGAACGGGTTCTCGATCGTTTCGGCGACCGCCTCGCCGACGCGACCTGCGTGGAGAGTCCGGATCTGACGACGAACAATCCGAACACCACGCCGCAGAACAACTCGATCGCGGGGTTGCCGGCGTTCGCCTTCACGCCGCAGACCGATCGCGGGGTGATCTCTCCCGATGCGTTGAACAAGACGCCGATCACGCGGGCGGTTCCCGGGGTGCAGATCAATGCGCGCATCGCCAGCGATCCGCAGGGGCAGGCGCGGTTCCTGCTCCGGCTTCCGGACGACTGGAACGGCCGCCTGGTGGTGGCCGGCGCCTCCGGCACGCGCAGCGAGTTCAACGGCGACTTCGCCTGGAGCGACTACGTGATCCAGAAGGGCTACGCCTACGCTTCACAGAACAAGGGCGTGCTCAACCTCAAGTTGTCGACCAGCTCCGATCCGCTCGCCTGCCGGCTCAACCCGTCGACGCCGGTCTACGTGCACTTCTACGACAACGATCCCGGGCAGCAGTTCACCCGCTGGGCGGAGTTCATGGCCGAGGCGGCGCGGCTCGCGCGGCGCGGCCTGCAGGCGCACTACGGCAGCGGGCCGGATCGCACGTACGCGGTGGGCACCTCGAACGGCGGATACCAGGTCCGCCGGGCGGTCGAGTCCTTTCCCGAGCTGTTCGACGGCGGCGTCGACTGGGAGGGAACCTACGTCGACGCCGAGAACCCGAACATCCTCACCGATCTGCCGCCGGCGATCCTCAACTTCCCCGACTACGTCGCCTCGGGATTCAATCCGAACAGCACCGCCGCGAAGAACCTGCTGGGCGCCGGCTACCCGCCCGACGTCCTCAACGGCGCGAGCTCCATGTGGCTGAACTACTCGAACAGCTTCTGGGAAGTGACGCAGTGCCAGTGGCAGAAGCGGCTCGATCCCGGCTACGACACGTACGGGTCGGGCACCGGGACCTACAACTACGTCGCGCGCCGGTCGCAGTCCGACGTCGCCGCGCAACTCGCGGCCTTCGCCACCACCGGCGCCATCCGCAGGCCGCTGATCACCGTGGCCGGGACGATGGATGCGCTGCTTCCCATCGATCACCACGCGCGGGCGTACGCGCGCAGGGTGGCCGCCGCGCAGGCCAGAGGTGACGACGGCGATGGCGACGGCGACGATCGCCGCCCCGCCTACAGGCTCTATGAAGTGCAGAACGGCAACCACATCGAGACGTATAAGTCGCCGCCGCAGATCGCGGTCCCGCCGCCCGGCACGTTCCCGCAGCTCGAGTTCATCCAGCCGCACGCGCAGCGCGCGTTCGACCTGCTGGTCCAGAGCGTCGAGCACCGCGCGAGCCTCCCGCCGTCGCAATGCATCCCGCACGGCGGCAGCATCTCGGCGGCGCCGGCGCAGCCGGGGCACTGCGCGAGCCAGTTCGTACCGTAGCCGCGTCCCGAAGAGGTCCGCCGCGTCATCCCTGGCGCGGCGGACGTCCCTGCGCCGCAGACGTCGACCGCCAGCACGCCGCCTGCCCGAGCCTTCGGCCTTGACCCGACGCGCCCGTCCCATTAGGGTGCGCCGGTTCGAAAAACCGGAGGGAAGGACACAAGATGCGCCGTTTCCTGCTTGCTCTTGCCGTCGTTGTCGCTGCCCGTGGTGCGTTCGCCCAGGGCATGAAGATCGGGTACGTCGATGTCCAGCGCGCCGTCCAGGAAGTGGAGGAGGGCAAGGCCGCGCGGAACCGGCTGCAGAACGAGCTGAAGCAGAAGCGCGGCGACCTCGACAAGAAGCGCGCCGATCTGGAGAAGATGAAGACCGATTACGAGAAGCAGGCCCCCGTCCTCTCCGACGACGCCAAGCGGCAGAAGCAGGAGCAGATGCAGAAGGCGTTCGTCGACGCGCAGACCGCCGCCGCCCAGATGCAGGAGGAGCTGTCCGGGAAGGAGCAGGAGGCGATGCAGAGCATCTCCAAGCGGCTCCTCCAGGTGGTCGCCGAGGTGAGCGACAAGGAGAGCTTCACCTTCGTGCTCGA
>DASREU010000514.1:0-6787 GCA_035651935.1 Myxococcales bacterium
CCCGGCGCCTTCGGCGTGGAGCACAACGACGCGCTCGCGGTGCGCGACCTGGGCTGGCAGCTGGTCTGGGTGGACAGCGCCCAGGAGGCGCTCGACACCGCGCTGATCGCCTACAAGGTGGCGGAGGACCGGCGGGTGTTCCTGCCCTGCGCCATCTCCTGCGACGGCGCCTTCCTCACCCACTCGCAGGGCCTGGTGAAGATCCCCAGCCAGGAGAAGGTCGACCAGTTCCTGCCTCGCTACGACCGCGGCGATCTCCTCCTCCACCCGGACAATCCCATCACCGTCGCTCCGCAGGCGAACGAGGACTGGCTGATGGAGATCCGCCGCCAGACCGCGGCCGCGATGGAGCGCTCGCCGCAGGTGATCCGCGAGGCCTACGCGAAGTTCGGGAAGATCTTCGGCCGCGAGGTGGAGAACCCGTTCTACGAGGAGTACATGACCGACGACGCCGACGTGGTGGTCGTGGGCATGGGCACCTTGTCGAACCCGGTGCGCGTGGCCATCCGCGAGATGCGCAAGGAAGGGAAGAAGGTCGGGTTCGTGCGCCTGCGCTGGTTCCGGCCCTTCCCGGCGGAAGAGCTGGCGAAGACCCTCTCGCGCTTCAAGGCGGTGGGGATCATCGATCGCGACTTCTCGCTGGGCGCGCCGTACTCCAGCGGCGTGGTGGCGACGGAAGTGCGCGCCGCCTTGTACCCGGTGGCGAACCGGCCTTCGGTGCTGGCGTTCATCTGCGGCCTGGGCGGCCGCGAGGTGACGCTCCCCGACGTGAGAAAGATGACCGAAAGCGTGTATGCCGCCGCGGCCGGCAAGCCGCAGCCTGCGACGCAGTGGATCGGCGTGCGGGAGTAAGGGGAAAAATCATGGCGATCAATGAGCGTGAGCTTGCGGAGCTCGTCAACCTTCACTCGACCCAGCGTCTCGATCCCTTCAAGGGCGTGAAGAAGCTCCCCATCCAGGAGTACTTCACCTCGGGGCACCGGACCTGTCAGGGCTGCGAGTCGGCGCTGGTGATGAAGATGATGGTCAAGGCGGCGGGGCCGCGCACCATCGTCCTCGGGAGCACCGGCTGCATGTACGTGGCCAACACCACGTACTACTCGACCGCCTGGGTGGTCCCCTGGATGCACACGCAGCTGGGCTCGTCCGGCTCGGCGGCGCTGGGGGCGGCAGCGGCGCTGAAAGCGCTGATGCGCAAGGGCAAGATGAAGGACGAGCCGATCAACGTCATCGCCTTCTGCGGCGACGGCGGCGGCGCCGACATGGGCATCTCGGCGATCTCCGCGACGCTCACCCACCCCGACTACAACTGCCTGATCCTGATGTACGACAACGAGTCGTACGCGAACACGGACATCCAGCTCAGCGGCTCCACGCCCTGGGGCGCGCACACCACGTTCAGCCCGCCGGGATCGAAGAAGCGGATCATGCACCACCGCTGGAAGAAGAACATGGCGGGCATGATGGCGGCCGGGCACCCGGAGTGCCGCTACGTGGCGACGGTGGACATGTCGTTCCCGGTGCTGGCGATGAACGCCGTGCGCAAGGCGCTGACGATCGGCGGCCCCACCTTCATCCACTCGCTGGACCCGTGCCCGAAGGGCTGGGACTACGATCCGTTCCAGTCGCACGAGCTGGGCGAGCTGGCGGTGACCACGGGCATCTGGCCGCTGTACGAAGTGGAGAACGGCGTGCTCCGGCTGCTGGGCAAGACCCGCGACATCGCCGAGGGCCGCCTGAAGCGCGCTCCCGTTCGCGATTACCTCAACCGGCAAGGCCGGTTTGCTCACTTTACCGACGACGACATCGAATACTTCCAGTCGAAGATTGACGAGATGTGGAACAAATGGCTAGTTCCTGGAGTGATTCCGTTCCGCAAACAGGTCGAGGAGGACCGGCCTCCGGCGTAGGGGGCCGCTCGATAACCACCGCAGACACGGGGGTTCAGCCATGGCAGAAGCGACGGGGCTCAGGCGGGCGACCGGCGATGGATGGTTCAGCAACCGCTGGATGATCCTCTTCTTCAGTATCCTCAGCATGGTGGCGGTCGCGAACTTCCAGTACGGATGGACGCTGTTCGTCCCTCCGCTGCAGAAGAAGCTGGGCCAGGAACAGGCCGCGATCCAGGTCACCTTCACCGTCTTCGTGCTGCTGGAGACGTGGCTGGTCCCGTTCGAGGGCTGGCTCGTGGACAAGTTCGGCCCGCGCCTCCTGGTCATGTTCGGCGGAGTCGCGGCCGGTCTGGGCTGGATCTTCAGCGGGCACGCCGGCACCCTCACCGAGCTCTACGTGTCGTACGGCCTGGCGGGCATCGGCGCCGGAATCGTCTACGGCACCGCCATCGGCAGCGCGATGAAGTGGTTCCCGGACCACCGCGGGCTCGCCGCCGGCCTCACCGCGGCCGGGTTCGGGGCCGGGTCGGCATTCACCGTCTCTCCCATCGCGAACATGATCAATTCGGCGGGCTACCAGGCCGCCTTCATCAAGTGGGGATTGATCCAGGGCGTGGTGGTGGTGATCGCCGCGCTGTTCCTCAAGGCCCCGCCCGCCGGATGGCTGCCGGCCACCTGGCGCAACGCGCCCCGCGGCGAAGAGGTGAAGCAGCGGCAGTCGCCGGTCGACTTCACCTCGATGCAGATGTCGGCGACCCCGCAGTTCTGGCTCATGTACCTGATGATGACCCTGGTCGCGACCGGCGGCCTGATGGCGGTCGCGCAGCTCAACCCGATGGCCGTCGACTTCAAGGTCGCCAAGATCCCGGTCAATTTCCTCTTCATCACCCTGCCGGCGCTCCAGTTCGCGCTCTCCGCCGACCGGCTGGTGAACGGCGTCTGCCGCCCGTTCTGGGGTTGGCTCTCCGATCACATCGGCCGTGAAAAGACCATGAGCCTCGCCTTCGGCCTGGAGGCGGTGGCGATCTTCGTGCTCATCAAGTTCGCCCACAACCCGCTCGCGTTCGTGGTCTTCAGCGCCTTCACCTTCTTCGGCTGGGGCGAGATCTTCTCGCTCTTCCCGGCGCTCTGCGGCGACCTCTTCGGCCGCAAGCACGCCACCGCGAACTACGGGTTCCTCTACACCGCCAAGGGAACCGCTTCGGTGCTGGTCCCGATCGGATCCGCGCTGGCCGCCGGGAAGTCCTTCGACTTCCGCTCCGACGTCCTCTTGCTGGTGGGAGGGGCGCTGGCGGTCTTCGCGCACTTCATCGGCCCGGTCGTGCTGCGCCTCCACATCAGCAAGCGGCTGCACGACACCCTGTTCACCATCGGGATGGCGATCGTCGTCTACGGCATCTTCCTCACCGTGGTGCCCGGCACCTGGACGCCGTTCGTCGCGCACTTCACGCTGCCGAAGATCGGATGGGCCGGCGTGTTCGCGATCGCCATCGTCTTCGACCTCACCGCCGCGACGCTCTCGTTCTTCGTGCTCCGGCGGATGAAGGTGCCGTCGCTCCCGCCGTTGCCGATGCGTGAACCGGCCGCAGCCGCCGCCGTGGCGGTGACGCGCTAGCGAACGACCGCTGCGGACGGGAGCCGGGATGCGCTGGATCCTCGGACTCGACCTCCGTCCGCTCTGCGCGGGCGCCCTGCGGTTCGCCAGCTGGCTTTCCGCCGCGTCCCAGGCGCCCGACGACGAGCGCTGCGTCGGCGTCCACGTCCTGGAGGAGAAGCATCTGCTGGCGGTGCTTCGCTACCACCACCTGCCGGAGGTGCTGGACGGCGCGCGCGCGTCCGCCGAGGCCATCGTCGGCGAGCAACAGGCCGCGGGCGTGATCTCCGCGATCGAGGTGCTGCAAGGCGCGTCGGTTCCGGAAGTCCTCGAGGCGGCGCGCCTGAAGCACGGCGCGGACGGCACCATCATCGGGCGCGCCGCCGGCGCCGCGGGCACCGGCGTGGTCCGGCTCGGCGCATCGGCCCGCCGGATCCTCCGCTCCGCCGCGGCGCCGGTGATCGTGGTCCCTCCGGATCTGCACCCGGAGCTTCTCGGCGCGGGCCCGGTGGTCGCGCTCACCGATCTGCACCCGACCTCGGTCGCGGCCTGCCGGTTCGCCGCGGCGATGGCCGGGAGGCTCGGACGCCCTTGGGCGCTGTTGCACGTGGCCCCGATCCCCGAGGAGTTCGCCCCGCCGTATCTTCCGGTGATCTCGCTCGAAGGGATGCGCCGCGACTTCCGCGCCGAGGGCGAGAAGGGCCTCGTCGAATGGATCGCCGCGGAAGGGTTGCGTCCGGCCGACAGCGCCGTCCTCCAGGGACCGATCCTCGACAGCGCGCTCGCCTTTGCCCGGACCCGGGGTTCACCGCTGCTGGTGACCGGATCCCGGCGGCTGTCGACGCTGGAGCGGACGCTGATCCCGAGCGTCGGCTCCGAGCTCGCGGCCTCGGCGCCGGTGCCGGTCGCGGTCGTGCCGCCTGCCGGATGACGTCAGACGAAGAAGACCCAGGTCACGGCGACGAACAGGGGGAGGAGCACGGCGCCGCTCCAGGCGATGTACCCGAAGAACCCGGGCATCCGGACTCCGCCTTGCTCCGCGATCGCCTTGACCATGAAGTTCGGGCCGTTCCCGATGTACGTGTTCGCGCCCATGAAGACGGATCCGACCGAGATCGCTTCGAGCAGCGCGGTCCCCCTCTCGCTGGAGAGGAGCTCGCGCAGGTTGTCGGCATTGGTCCCCATCGCGCCGCTCGCCGCGGAGGCGAAGGTCAGGTACGTCGGCGCATTGTCGAGGAACGAAGAGAGCGCGCCGCTGGCCCAGAAGTACTGCCACGGGTGCTGGAGCCCGAGTTGACTGCCGCGCGCGTTGAGGATCGCCAGCGCCGGAATCATCGTCGCGAAGATGCCGGCGAAGAGCGCCGCGACCTCCAGGATCGGCGACCAGGTGAAGCCGTTCTCGGCCCGCAATCCCTTCGGCGTCGTCCAGAAGGAGAGCGCCACCATCGCCAGCATTCCGCCGTCCTGCAGGAGCGGGTGCAGGTGCAGGGCGCCCGATGCCAGCAGCACCGCCACCACGCCCGCGAGGTAGAGGAAGTTCCGCTTTCCGCCGATGCTCACCGGCACCTGGTGCGCGACCGCCACCTGATCGAGGTCCGACGGCCGAACCAGGTCCTCGCGGCGGAAGAGGGTGGAGTCGACGATGTAGAAGAGGATCAGCAGGATCCCGTTCGCGAACAGCCAGGGGCGCCAGAGCCGCAGCGTCCAGGTGAAGGGCACGCCGCGGAGGAACCCGAGGAAGAGCGGCGGATCGCCCATCGGCGTCAGCAGCCCGCCGCAGTTCGCGACCAGGAAGATGAAGAAGACGAAGACGTGCGCCTTCAGCGCGCGCACCGAGTTCGCCCGCAGGAGCGGGCGGACCAGCAGCATCGACGCTCCGGTGGTGCCGATCAGGGATGCGAGCGTCGCGCCGATCCCGAGCAGGATCGCGTTCAGGCCGGGAGTTCCCGCCAGCGTCCCGCGCACCACGATGCCGCCCGAGATGACGAAGAGCGCGCCGAGGAGGAGGATGAAGGCGACGTACTCGTTCGCCGCGTGCGCCAGCGCCCCCGGCTCGAGCGTCGCCGTCCAGACGGCGACGGGAGCGCCGAGCACGAGGCTGAGGAGCGCCTTGTTCCGGTTGTGTTCCCAGAAGCCCGGAGCGAGGAGCGGCATCACCGCGATCGCCAGCAGCATCGCCGCGAACGGGACTACGCTCCACACCGGCAACAGGTCGCCGAGGAGCGCAGGAGGCGCGCCGGCGGAAAGCGGAGGTTGCATCCGGCCAACCTAGGGAACTCGCCGCATCCGGTCAAAGCGCGGCGGGTAAAAGACATTTCTGAACCCGCGCGCGGGCTTACGCCGGCCTGTCGCCGCTGCCCGCCGCGGCGCTTGAAAGAGGACGGCGAATCTGGCGTACAAGGCGCCACCATGGAGCTCAGGCACCTGCGGTATTTCGTGGCCGTCGCGGAGGAGCTGCACTTCGGCAGGGCGGCGGCGCGGCTGCGGATCGCGCAGCCCGCGCTGAGCCGCCAGGTGCGCCAGCTCGAGGAGGAGGTCGGGGCGGACCTGCTCGACCGCGATGGGCGTCTCTTGCAGCTCACGGCCGCCGGCCGCGATTTCCTCGAAGGCGCGCGGGAGACGCTTGCGCTCGCCGATCGCACGCTTCGCCGCGCCCGCCGCGCCTGGGGAGACGAGGCCGGACGCCTGTCGCTCGCGTTCGTCCCCGCGATCCTCGAGTCGCCGGACGCAGTGCGGATCCTGCGCCGCTTTCGCGAGCGGCATCCCGCGGTCCGGGTGGAGGTGAGCGCGCTGCAGACCGTGGAGCAGTGGGAGGCGCTCCGCCATGGGCGGGTGCAGGTCGCGTTCCTCTATCATCCGCCGGACGACCCGGACGTGGCGTTCGAGCCGCTCTGGCGGCAGGAGATCCTTCTCGCCGTTCCCGCGGGGCATCCGTTGGCGAAGGGGTCGGGACCCGTGCCGCTGGCGCTGGTCGCCCGCGAACCCTTCCTCTGGTTCGAGCGCGCCGCGGCGCCGGGCCCGCACGATCTCGTCCGGCGGCTGTTCGAGTCGCGCGGGCTGACCATGCGCGCCGTCGAGCAGGCCGCGAGCGAGGAGGCCCGGCTGAGCCTGGTCGCGGCGGGCCTCGGCGTCACGCTGGTCCCCGGCAGCGCGGAGCTTCCGCCGCGCCCGAACATCGTGCTGCGGCGGGTCCAGGAGATCGATTTCGGCGTCCAGGTGTTCGCCGCGCACGAGGCGCGACCAAAGTCTCGGGTCGCTGCGGCATTCCTCGCCGAAGTGCGCGCCGCCGTTGAAGGATCGT
>DASREU010000515.1:0-13533 GCA_035651935.1 Myxococcales bacterium
GGCCGCGCGCGCAGGAGTCCATGCGAAGACATTCTCGAAGTTCCTGCGCGGAGGAAGCATCAGGAACGCTGCGGCAGCCGCGGTTTCGGCCGACGTCTTCCTTTCGGATGCGAACTCCATGTCGGCGCTTCCGTCGAAACGCGCGGCTGTAGCGATACCGGATGAGATGAATCCAGATCTGGCCGCTTTCGTCGGCTATCTCATCGGCGATGGGCACATCAGCCGGGTGAAGCGAAACCTCGGGCTGACGACAGGCGATGACGAGTGCGTCGAGCATTTTGCGGCGCTCGCACATGACTTGTTTGGCCTGGCTAGCACGATCAGATGGGACGACGGTCGTTACCGCGTCCTCTTACACTCACAGACACTCTCCGATTTCCTGATCGAAGCAGTGGGTTTGACGCACGGGCCGAGTGCAAGACAGAAGCAGGTCCCCGAAGCCATTCTTCGCTCCCCGAAGGAGGTGGTCGCTCCGTTCTTGCGATCGTACTTCGATTGCGATGGTTACGCCGGGGACCAAGGCGTCATTCTGAGCACTTCCAGTGAAGTGATGAGCGAGCAGGTCCAGTTGCTCCTGCTCAACTTCGGCGTCCTGTCACGCCGTCGGCCACAACAGGATGATTGCTGGCACGTGCATATCCAGGGAGCTTCCGCCAGGAAGTTCTTGGAGGAGATTGGCTTCGGCCTCTCCCGCAAGCAGCAGGCGCTGACGGACTACGTCTACCAGCGCAAGTGGTTCAAGGAAGAGAAGTGGGAAGACGAGATCGTCGAGATCACCCACGGCCGCGCTGACGTCTACGACATCTCCGTCGAGGAGACCCACCGGTACGCGGCCTGCGGGTTCATCAACCACAACTCGTACTGGCACTCGACGATCATGACCACTCGCGCCCTCAAGGACAGCGAGATCATCGACTACGCCGACCACCACTCCGGCACCATGGGAACGCGGCCCGGCGCAATCAACCCGTACAAGCTCGGGATCGAGCTCTGGCGCCACATCGAGGATCGCTGGAACAAGGGTCGCTTCGGCAAGGAATACGACGAGTGCGACGATCTGCGCGCGCGCCGTGCCTGGGACAAGAAGCTGGGGCTGGGGCGGGAGAAGATCTTCGAAGTCCGCAAGCACTACAACGACGTCACCTTCATCGACGAGTTCCTCACCGCCGATTTCGCCGCCGAGCAGAAGCTGTTCGTCTACGGCTTCAACGAGAAGGCGAACCGCTGGGAGATCCTCGATCGCGAGTTCCAGAAGGTGAAGAAGAAGCTGCTGCAGCAGCTCACCAACTTCGGCCAGCCGATCATCGAGGTGATCGACGGCAACTTCGAGAACCGCGGCGAGCTCCTGCTCGCGCACCGCCACGACGGGGTGGACCTGCGCATCGACTACGCCAAGGACACGCTGGTCAACCTGCAGGCGATGTGGCGCAGGCCGGTGGGGATCGTCACCCGGGTGGACGGCAAGGGCGTCCTGATGCGCTTCGACGGGCGCGACCACACGGACCGCAAAGTCGAGCTTTGAGAGCGCTGCTCAGTGCGGAGCGTTCGTCGCCGGGGGCTCGGGCGCCGGCGACGGCTCCGTCCGCGGGTGAGTGCGCTGGCTGCGGCGACCCGCCACGGTGACGAAGAGGACGACCGCGAGCGGCCCCACGATCAGCCCGGTGGCCCCCCACAGGGCGAGTCCGCCGATCAGCGCGAAGAACAGCACCGCCGCATCGAGCTGCACACCGCCCTTGATCAGGAGCGGCTTCACCACGTTGTCGATCAGCCCCACCACCACGAGACCCCACAGCGCCACGAACAGGCCCGCCCACGGATGGCCGAGCACCACCATCAGCAGCGCGACCGGCAGCGCCACGATCGTCGTACCCACCGAGGGGATGAACGCCGCCACGAAGGTGAGCAGGCCGAAGAACACCGAATGGGGCACGCGGGCGATCAGGTAGCCGATCGTCGCCGTCACTGCCTGGGCGAGCGCGGTGAGGAACAGCGAGGAGAGCACGGAGCGGGAGGCGCGCGCGAGCTCACCGGAGATGGCGAGCGTCTCGTCGGGAGAGGGCGACACCTCCGCAAGCCAGCGCACCAGGCGGCGCCCTCCGACGAGGAAGAAGTAGAACGCGATGAGCAGGAACACACCATTCACCACCGCGCCGGCCGTGGCTCCCACCGCCGTGCCGACGGCGGCTGCAGTGGATGCGCCGCGCTGCGCGATCAACTTTGCGAGGTCGTCGGCGCTGGTCGAGAAGCGCTCGATCCCGCTCTTGACTGGCCCGGCGAGCCATCCCGGAAGATGGTTGAGCAGCTCCTCCGGTCCGTTCTTGAGGGCCTCGCGCACCAGGTCGACGCCGGCGAGCGTCTCGCGTACGGCGACCGAGACCAGCCACCCCAGAGGGACGAGGACCAGAAGCACCAACCCGAGCAGGAGCAGACCTGCCGCGAGCCCGCGCCGGCCACGCAGGCGGGCGCTCAGCCAGTCGTGCCAAGGTGTGAGGGCAGCGGCGAGCACCGCTCCGACCAGCAGCGGCTTCCAGAGCGGAAACACCACCGCGAAGAGCAGGGCCAAAGAGCCGAAGACGAGCGTCAGCTCGAAGATGGATCGCGAGGAACGCATCGCCGCAACCTTATCCATCGGGCGGCGCTCCGTCTCACTTCCAGCGGAACACGCGCAGTGCAGCGAAGAAGGAGACCGCAGCGGTCCCCGCGAGCAGCGCCAGGGGAGCTGCCACGGCGCGCGGGCCGGCGCCGTCGATCATCACCGCGCGCAGCGCGTCGTTCAGGGCCGTCAGGGGCAGGATCCGGAGCACCGGCTGCACGGACTCCGGAAAGCGGGCGGTCGAGAAGAACACGCCGGAGCCGACGAACATCGGCAGCATCACCAGATTGATCAGCCCGCTCACCGTCTGGGTGTTCTGCGCGCGCGAGGCGACCAGCAGGCCGATGCCGGCGAAGGCGAGCGCGCCGAGCAGCGAAATGCCGACCAGCAGCGGCAGCGATCCGGTGATGCCGACGCCGAACACGAGCCAGGCGAAGCCCAGCAGGACGGGCAGCTCCATCAGGAGGAAGATCGCCCGCATCACCACGAACGACCAGAGGAACTGGCCGCGGGACATTGGCGTCGCCACCAGACGCTTGAGCAGCTTCTTGGTGCGCATCTCGACGACCACGTACCCGACGCCCCACATCCCGGCGGACATCAGCTGCATCCCGAGCAGCCCGGGGATGAGGAAATCGATGTACCGCGACCCGGGCTCGGTCACGGGAGTGTCGACGGTCTCCGGCGGTCCGGGCGGGTGGAGCGCCGCGTCCGCCAGCGCGCGCGCCAGGCGACTCTCGGGCCGCGCGGGATCGTAGAGGTACGCGATCGGCGGACCCGCCAGCACGACCAGATCGACCTTCCCCGTGCGGAGCGCCTCACGCGCACCCGGGTGGTCGAGCAGGCGCGTGCGGAACTGCGCGTTCGAGCCGAGCTTCGCCTGGATCTCCGGCGAGACGACTGCCACGATCGAAGGCTCGGCGGGCCGGTTGCGGAACGCGATTCCCAGGGCGATGGACAGGAGGAGCGGGAATCCGAAGGTCCAGAACACCGCGCCGGGCTCGCGGAAGAAGATCCGCAGCCGCGCGAGCGTCAGCTCGCGGAGCGGGGAGAAGGAAGGCGCAGAGGTGGTGGTCGGGGCGTTCATTCGCGCAGGTGCCTTCCGGTGAGGTGGACGAAGACGTCCTCCAGCGTGGCCTGGTGCGTGGAGAGGCGGGTCAGGCCGAGAGGCTCGGCGCGGGCGAGGATCGCTGGCAGCGCGAGGTGCAGCTGCTCGACGGTGAGCGCGATCCCGTCGGCGCTCCGCCGGGCTGCGCGGACGGTCGGGAGCCCGCGCCACTCGTCGGCGGCCAAAGGCTCGCGAGTGGCGAACTCCACCACCTGGTCGCCGCCGAGAGACGCGATCAGCTCCTTCGGCGTCCCCAGCGCGATCACCTTTCCCTTGTCGATCACCGCGACGCGGTCGCAAAGGCGCTCGGCTTCGTCCATGTAATGCGTCGTGAGCAGCACCGTCCGCCCCCGCGCCTTGAAGGCGAGGATCACGTCCCAGAGCTGACGCCGCGATTGCGGGTCGAGGCCGGTGGTCGGCTCGTCGAGGAAGAGCAGCTCCGGATCGCTGACCAGAGCGCAGGCGACCGCGAGCCGCTGCTTCTGTCCTCCGGAGAGCCGTTCGGTCCACGAGCTGCGCTTGTCCTGCAACTCGACGGTCTCCAGCACCTCCGGGATCGGTTGCCCCTTCGAGTAGAAGGAGCGAAACATGCGCAGGTTCTCCTCGACGGTCAGCCGGTCCGGGAGATGGGTTTCCTGCAAGGAGACGCCGAGCCGCTGGCGCAGCGCGCGCTCGTCGCGATCCCAGCGCAAGCCCAGGACCTCGACCGTGCCGGCCGTCGGCTCGTTGAGGCCTTCGAGGATCTCCACGGTCGTCGTCTTGCCCGCGCCGTTCGGCCCGAGCAGCCCGAAGCACTCGCCCGCGCGGACCTCCAGATCGAGCTCGTCCACGGCGGTGAGCTGGCCGTACTTCTTCACCAGCTTGTCGCAGCGCAGGGCTGCGGTCATCGGCCCCTCCAGGCGGCGGCTGCGACCGCCGCCCACAGCGGCGCAACCAGGAAGCGAAAACGATAATTCTCACCCACGTCGAAGGTGTTTCCCAGGCACGCCACGCACGCGATCAACGCCACCGCGTACCACAGGGCGCGGCCAGGCGCCCGCAGGAGCGCGCGAACGAGCAGCGCCACGCCCGCGAGCAAGGTGAGATACACCTCGGTCTGGCCGACCGGGGCGAAGGGAAGCGGGAGCTCGAGGCAGACCGCGCGATCCCAGAAGTCGGCCCAGGGCGCGATCCGCTGCCGGTTGTCGGCGACGTACCGCCACTCGTCCGCGGGGCGGAAGAACAGCATCCAGGAAAGGAGCCACCCGGAGAAGACTGCCCGGGGGGAGACCGCGATGGCGCGCAGGTCGTCGCGCAGGAGCATCCGCGAGGCACCGGCGAACACCAGCGCGTTGTAGTTCGTAGCCCCGCTCGTCTTCCGCAGATCGTCGAGCGCGGCGACGCCGGAGTGCGCGACCGGAACCAGCGCGGCGTATTGCTCGCCGCTGGAGAAAGGCGCCACCGCCGCCACCGGCGAGAGCTCGTTGCGCTGCGCGGCCGAAAGCCGGGCCACCGTCACCCGGGCAAGATTCATCCCCACCCAGGAGCTGGTCGAGAGCGTGCCCGCGATCGCGGCATTCTTCAGCGAGATCGCCGCGAGCACCGCGAACACGGCCAGCGCGGGCCGCGCTGCCTTGCGGCCGGCGACGGCGAGCGCGACCAGGACCACCGGCGGAGCCAGGAGCGACCGCAGACAGCAGGCGATCCCCAGGAGGACAAAGCCCGCCCAGAGGCTCCTGCGGGTTCCGCGCGCCACCAGCGCAGCCGAGCCCACCAGCGCCGCCGCCGTCGCCATCTCCGGCCCCACATGGTGCACGTACAGCCAGGTCGCCGGCGCGACCGCGACCGAGGCGCCGGCGGCGAACGCAAGCCAGCGCGTCGACCCGAGCCGCAGCGCGAGCGCATGCGTCGCGAGCACCGCTGCGATCGCGCACGACGCCCAGAGCACGGTCAGCGCGGCGGGGGCGGCGCTTCCGAACAGCTTCAGCGCGATGCCGACGATCAGGTTCAGCAGCGGCGGCTGGGCGTGGAGGTAGAAGACGCTGTGGAGCAGATCGTCTCGCAGGAGGCCTGCATCGAGCAGGTGCCAGGCGGTCGCGAGATCGCCCGCGGGCAGGCGCATTCCGCACAGCCAGGAGATCGCCATCGCCAGGAGCGAGAGCGCGAGGAGCGCTGCGGAGTCGCGGTTCAACGGCGGCGCGGCCGCGCCACTTCGACGCGGAGCGGCTTGTCGTGCAGCGGCTTGCCGTTCGTCGCCACGTAGGCGTCGCGAGCATCGGGCCGGACCAGAACGTAGGCGTAGCGCGGCTTGACGTCGGCGGCGAGGACGGTGTCGCGCGCCTGTCCGGCCAGATCCGAGAGCGCGGACATCAGGGTCTCCGGCGTCCAGCCGTGCTCGGTCCCTTGCTCGACGTAGAGCTTGACCCGATCGGCCGGCGCCTCGCGCGGCTCCCGCGGCTCGCGGCTGCCGTTCGCGTCGGGACGCGGCTGTGCGGGAGCGGGCTCCAGCCTCGGCTTGCGGTGCTCGCGACCGCCCTTTCGCCGTCCTTCCTTCTGCTCCTTCTGCACCTTCTCCACCTGGTGACTCTCGAGCAGCTTCTCTCCGGCGGCGCGAATCCGGGCCTTCTCCATCCGGTGGTGGATGAAGAAGTAGCGCAGCGCGTACGCGATCAGCACCCGGCCGTCGTCGCGCGCCATCAGATCCTGCGCGAGCGGCAGAAAGGCTTCGAACGCCACCCCGCTCTGCATCGCCTCGCGCAGCTCGCGGATGTGCTTGTCGGTCCAGAGGACCCGCGCCTCTTCGGGCGTCGGCAGCTTCCGGACCTCGAACTGGATCCCGTACTTCTTCTCCAGGGCGGACAGCGTGTTCAGCTCCGCGCCGGAGACCAGGCTGATGGCGGTGCCCTTCTTTCCGATGCGGCCTGTGCGGCCGACGCGGTGGAGATAGATCGCGGGATCCTCGGGCAAGGAATAGTTGAGCACGTGGGAGAGATCGCTGATGTCGATCCCTCGCGCGGCGATGTCGGTAGCGACCATGAAGCGCACCTCGCCGCGCTTCACCTTCGCCATCACCCGCTCGCGCTCCTTCTGCGGGAGGTCGCCGTTCAGCATCTCGGCATCGAGGCCGTTGCGGTTGAGGACGTTCGCCACCAGCTCGGTGTCGGTGCGCAGGTTGCAGAAGATGATCGCGCTCTCCGGATCCTCGCGCTCGATCAGGTAGAGGAGGTTCCGCGGCTTCGGGTACTGGTCCACGAGGTGATAGAGCACGTTGTGGATGTGCTCCACCGTGAACACGTCGCCGGAGAGGAGGATGGTCTCCGGCTCGCGCAGGTACTTCTGGGCGAGGTGCTCGATGTCGGGCGGGACGGTGGCGGAGAAGAGCAGGGTCTGCCGATCGTTCGGCAGCTTGTCGAGGATGCGCGTCACTTCTTCGTAGAACCCCGCCGAGAGCATCTCGTCCGCCTCGTCGAGGACGGCGATCCGGGTGGAGTCGAGCTTGAGGTTGCCGCGCCGGATGTGGTCGTAGACGCGGCCCGGCGTCCCCACGATCACCTCCGCGCCCTCGATCAGCGCATCGGTCTGCGCGCCCATGGCGGCGCCGCCGTAGATGGCGACCACCCGCAGGTCCTTGTGCTTGCCGAGCGCCTCGATCTCCTGGGCGACCTGCAGCGCCAGCTCGCGGGTGTTGCAGAGGACGAGCGCCGAGGCCTTGCGGGTCCCCGCCGGGATCCTCTCCAGCAGCGGGATGCCGAACGCAGCGGTCTTTCCGGTGCCCGTCTTGCTCCGGCAGATCAGGTCGCGGCCGGCGAGGATGGGCCCGAACACCGCCGCCTGCACCGGCGTGGGGCTCTCGTAGCCCCGCTCCGCGATCCCCTTGCGGAGCTCTTCCGAAAGCGGGAGGTCGGCGAAGCTGCTGCTGGCGACGTAATCGCTCATGTCTTCTTGAACGCCAAAAAGTTAGCCTGTATAGCACCGCACCTTCCAGGAATACAGATGAGGCCGAAGGGCAAAGCGCGGAAGCCGAAGAAGCCTGCCAGGGCGAGCGCCCCGAAGCGGGCCCGCGCCAAGGCGCCCGCCAAGGCGCGGCCGGCCGGGGAGCAAGGAATCGACCGGCAGGAGACGGAGCCTCTCGAGCCGGAGGTGCTGCAACCGGAGGCCATCGAGGCCGACGACGTCGCCGCCGATGCGGCGCCCGCAGACACCACCCTGCCGGTCCCGGTCGAGCGCGATCTCACCCGCGCCGATGCGCTGCAGCGCTACATGGCGGAGGTCGCCCGGCATCCGCTGCTCTCGCGCGAGGAGGAGCACGAGCTGGCGGTGAAGTTCCACGAGAACCACGATCCGGAGATCGCGTATCGCCTGGTCACCGCGAACCTCAGGCTGGTGGTGAAGATCGCGCACGAGTACCGCCGGGCCGCGTTCAACCTGCTCGACCTGATCC
Source organism: Myxococcales bacterium (assembly GCA_035651935.1). Lineage (GTDB taxonomy): Bacteria > Myxococcota > Myxococcia > Myxococcales > 40CM-4-68-19 > 40CM-4-68-19. The sequence goes on from DASREU010000515.1 coordinate 8,122, forward strand.
AGGAAGGAAACGTCGGGCTGATGCACGCGGTGCAGAAGTACGATCCGTTCCGCGGCGTGAAGCTCTCGTCGTATGCCGCCTGGTGGATCCGCGCGTACATCCTGCGCTATCTGATGGACAACTGGCGGATGGTGAAGCTCGGGACCACGCAGGCGCAGCGGAAGCTGTTCTTCAACCTCCGCAAGGAGCAGGAGAAGCTGCTCAACCAGGGGTTCGAGGCTGCGCCCAAGCTGCTCGCGGAGCGCCTCGACGTCAGCGAGCAGGACGTGCGCGAGATGGACCAGCGCCTCGGGAACGACGAGTTCTCCCTCGACGCCCCGCTGCCCGGCGGAACCGAGGAATCCCGGCAGACGCAGGGCGATCGCCTGGTGCAGGCCGGCGCTCCCGTCGACGAGCAGCTCGCCGACGAGGAGCTTCGGCGGATGTTCAAGGAGAAGCTTCTGCAGTTCGGCAAGACGCTGACCGCGGACAAGGACCGGTTCCTCTTCGAGAACCGGATCGCGCCGGCGGACGATCGCGAGCCGATGACGCTGCAGCAGATCGGCGATGTCTGGGGCGTCACCCGCGAGAGGGCGCGGCAGCTGGAGGCGCGGCTCACGGACAAGCTGCGCGAGTTTCTCCGCCGGGAGCTGCCCGATTTCGCGCAGCTCTCCGTCAACCCGCGGGAGGAGCCGTGAAGGCAGCCGCGGCGCCGCTGCCGGAGACGAAGGCCGCCACCAGCGCGAGGCTCGCCTCGATTCATCCCTGGCTCGCGCCCCGGATCCTGGTGCCGGTCGCGATCGCCGTCTTCGTCGTGCAGCTCCCGTTTCTCCAAGCGGCTCTCCGGGGCGCGGCTCCGATCGCCGCCGCGGTTCCGTTCCAGGACAAGTTCGATCGGGCGACGCTCGGCGATGTCTGGATGTCGAACGGCGGTCTCTGGCGGATCGTCGACGGGCAGCTCTACTCACCCGGGGTGGGGAACAATCCGCTCTGGCTCAAGGCGCGCCTCCCGGCAGACGTCCGGGTGGAGTTCGACGTGCGCAGCGAAGGGCCGGACGGCGACATCAAGTGGGAGATGTACGGCGACGGCCGCACTCATTCCACCGGCTACCTCTTCCTCTTCGGCGCCTGGCGAAACCGCGAGTCGCGGATCTGCAAGCTCGACGAACACGCGCTGACGCAGGACGAGATGCGCGCGCAGCTCGCGCAGGCCGCACGGCCCTTTCCCAGGCAGCTCGACTTCTTCGAGAAGATCACGGCGCCGTTCGAGCGCTGGAGCGCACGGCGCGATCTCGAGCGTCTGGAGAAAGGCGAGTACTGGCAGCGAGACACGCCCTTCGTGGTCAAGCGGCTCGACCTGAAGGTGACGCGCGGGCGCACCTACCACATGGTGGTGACCAAGCAGGGCGGGCGGATCCGCTGGGAGATCGACGGGCAGACGGCGCTGGAGATGATCGACCCCGCACCGCTCTCCGGCTCCGGGCACGACCGCTTCGGGTTCTCGAGCTGGGCGAACGACACGTACTTCGACAACCTCAGCATCACGGCGCTGTGAAGCCGGTCACTCCCCGCGCGCCGCGCTCTTGAGGGCGGCGACGGCTTTCTTCAGCTCGTCGTCGCTGGTGGCCGCCGGTGCCGGAAGCCTCGTGTTCCAGCGCTCGCGCTGGACGGCCAGCGCCGAGAGCGGAACGGCGAGCACGAGGAAGAGCCCGAGCACCCAGTCGACGTCGTTGAGCTGGAAGAGCGCCGCCCCGCGCCAGTGGGGAGCCCAGCCGATGGCCGCCCCCAGCGCCGTGAACGCTGCCGCGAAGAGCGGTGGGAGCCCGACGTGCAGCTTGCGCAGCCGGGTCACGCCGAGGAACAGGCCGATGCTGGCGGCGAGTGCCGCGAGCGGAGGCCAGGGGAGCTTGAATCCGTGCGCCGCCGTCCCGGCGGCGGCGCCGAAGGCCAGGGCGAGGAGGCCGGCGGTGCCCCAGGTGGTGGCGACGATGCCGAGCAGGAATCCGACCATGGCGGCGATCACGCCCGCCGCTCCCGGCAGCCAGGGATGCCCCACCCCGCGAAGGCCGAAGAAGGCGACGGCGAACAGTCCCGCCGCGAGCATCGCCGCGTTGACCGGCCGCTGCCCGCGCGGGCCGAGCAGGGTGGCCGCGATCGCCAGCGCGAGGAGCGCGTACGCGACCCACATCGGCGCGCGCAGCGCATCGTCGAGCGCGTACTGCAGCGATTGGTGCAGCTCGCCCGTGGCCTATTTCCCGTTCGTGGCGAAGAACATCAGCATCAGCCCGAGGAGGATGACGAAGGCGACCGCCGCGGCGATCGGGCCGTGGTCGACGTCGGTCCGATCGAGCAGATCGCCGGCCTCCATCCGCGCGCGCGCCGGCAGCTCCTTGTCCTTGAGCACCCGCTTCGCTTCGGCACGCGCCCGGTGGTAGTCGCCCGCATCGAACGCCTCGCGCGCGGCGGCGAGCTCGGGCGCCTGCGCTCCGTCCGCGACGCGCTTGGCGTCGGGCACGTACTCGCGCTTGGAGGGCTCGGTGAACAGCGGCGGCGCGACCGGCGCGTCGTTCGCGGTTCCCGGGACGGTGGCGCGAGCTGCGGTAACCGACTGGGTGTTCTGGGCCATGTCCGATCGAAGCTACCCGAGGGTGCCCGCTCCCGCAAGCCGGGAATGCTCCGGCGATCGGCTGGTTCTTGCAGTGATCCCGCGCGAATGCGGTTACGCTCCTGCCCCCGATGCCCACCCGCCGCACATTGCTGGCACTGGGGGTTGCTCTCGCGGCCCGCCGCGCGCTCGGTTTCGGAGACGCCGCCCGGCTGACGTTCGCGCAGGTGCGCCACGCAGGCCGCTGGGACCCGCGTCCGGACGGTCTCTCGAGGCTCGCCTGGGAGATCTCCAAGCGGACCAGCATCGAGACCTCGCCGGCCGTGAAGCCCATCGGCCTCGCCGATCCCGACCTGTTCCGTTACCCGTTCTCCGTCCTCTCCTCGGACCAGGCGTTTCCGGCGCCCGCCGAGAACGAGGTCGCGGAGCTGCGCCGGTACCTCAGCTATGGTGGCTTCCTGTTCGTCGACGACGCCAGCGCCACCCGCGGCGGCTCGTTCGAGCAGTCCGCGCGGCAGCTCGTCTCCCGGATCGTGCCCGGAGCGCAGCTGACGCGCGTTCCCCGCGATCACGTGATCTACAAGTCGTTCTACCTGCTCGACGGGCCGGCGGGCCGGCTCTCCGCGACGCCGGATCTGCTCGCGCTCGAGCTCGGCGGACGGGTCGCGGTGCTCTACTCCGGCAACGATCTGGTCGGGGCGCTGGCGCGCGATTCGCTGGGCACCTGGGAGTTCGAGGTCACGCCCGGGGGCGAGCTGCAGCGCGAGAAGTCCGTCCGCCTCGGCGTCAACGTGGCGATGTACGCGCTCTGCCTCGACTACAAGGAGGACCAGGTCCACATCCCCTTCATCATGAAGCGCCGGAGGATCTGACCATTCCGGAGAGCGCCTACAACGCCTGGCGCATCACCTCGCTCTCCACGCTGCCCGCGTGGGTGCTGGCGTTGGCCGTCACCGCGCTCGCCGCCGCGGTCTGGCTCTCGTTCCGGGGCTTCCGCACGGAGCCGGCCGGAGGGCGGCGGATCGCGCTGCTCGCGTTCCGGCTGACCGCGGCGCTGCTGGTCCTCGTCCTCTTGCTGGAGCCCGGGATCGAGCTTCGCGCCGAGAGCCGCGTCCGCGCCCGGGTCGCGCTCCTCTTCGACACCAGCCGCTCGATGAAGTTCCCGGCGGCGCCTTCCGGACCCACGCGCGCCGAGGAGCTGCAGCGCTGGGCGGCGCAGCACCAGGCAGACATGGCCCAGCTCGCCTCGCGGTTCCAGGTCGACGTCTACGGATTCGACAAGGACCTGCAGCCCTCGGACCCGGCGAGGCTTCCCTCCGATCCCCAGGGTCCCTCGACGGACATCCTCGGCGCGCTGGTCGCCGCCGCGTCGGGCGGCACTGGCGGGAGGCCGCTCGCAGGCCTGTTCGTGGCCAGCGACGGCGCCGACAACGCCGAATTGTCGCAGGGCGTCCCGCAGGCCGCCGCGGCCGAGCTCCAGCGCCTCAACGCGCCGGTGTTCGCGCTGCCGGTCGGAGCGCAGGCGCTGAAGGATCTCGCGGTGGAGAAGATCGCCGTCGACGACTTCGCCTTCGTGCGCAACCAGGTGACCGTCGACGTCACCATCGCGGCGCGCGGGTTCGGTTCGACCGACGTCCCCGTCGTCCTCCGGCGCGAAGGGCAGGTGGTGGCGCAGAAGACGGTCCGGATCGAGGGCGGCCAGTCGCGTTACCAGGCGAAGCTGGCGTTCGTGCCCGATCGCACGGGCAAGTTCGCCTTCACCGTCAGCGTGCCGGTGTACGAGGGCGAGGCGATCACGCAGAACAACTCGCGCTCGTTCGTCCTCAAGGTGATCCGCGATCGCGTCCGCGTGCTGCTGGTCGTCGGCCGTCCCTCGTGGGACGTGCGCTTCCTCCGCCAGCTCCTGAAGAAGGATCCCAACGTCGACCTGATCAGCTTCTTCATCCTCCGCACGCCAGGCGACGATCCGCACAGCTCGCAGGACGAGCTTTCGCTGATCCCCTTTCCCACCCAGGAGATCTTCCAGGAGCAGCTGAAGACCTTCGACCTGGTGATCTTCCAGAACTTCAACCACCGCCCTTACCGCATGTCGCAGTACCTCGACGGCATCGCCGGCTACGTGCGCGACGGCGGCGCGTTCGCGATGATCGGCGGCGACCAGAGCTTCTCGGCGGGGGACTACGCCGGGACGCCGATCGAGGACGTGCTGCCGGTCGCGCTGCTGCCTCCAGGGCCGACCGCCGTCGACGAGACTCCGGTGCAGGTCCGCCTGACCGAGGCGGGCAAGCGCCACCCGATCACCGAGCTCGCCACCAGCGGCTCGCAGAACGAAGCCGTCTGGTCCACGCTCCCCAAGCTCCCTGGCCTGAACACCATCGGGCCGCTGAAGGGCGGGGCGCAGACGCTGCTGCAGTCTCCCGAAGGCCGCCCCGTGCTGGTGGTCGGCGAGGCCGGCCGGGGCCGCGTGATGGCGCTGCTCTCCGATTCCTCCTGGTACTGGAGCTTCGTCGCCGCCGGCGCGCAGCAGGGCCCGCGCGCGTACGAGACCTTCTGGCACTCCGCCATCCGCTGGCTGGTGCGCGACCCGGCGCTGACGCCGATGCGCGTCACCTCGGAGCGCCCCTCCTTCGAGCCTTCCGGCGATGCGCCCGCGCTCGACGTGCAGGTGCGCGGGAGCGATTACGGCGCCGCCGCGGGCGCGCAGATCGGGGTGGTGACCTCCTCGGCGAACGATGCGACGCCGCACCCGGGCGGCGCGGCGGTGGCCGGCCCGGACGGCAACGCGCGCGTCGTGCTCCCGCCGCTGCCGCCCGGCGCTTACAAGGCGA
>DASREU010000516.1:0-6037 GCA_035651935.1 Myxococcales bacterium
CACCCCGCTGCGTCGGGGGACGGATCCGGGGACACCTTACGACAAGTCACGTATGGTGTCCCCGGATCTCCGGATCTCCTCCCCGCTGCCGCGAATGTGCGGTTCCGCACAGGCGGGCGGCGCCGGTGCGAAAAACCTGCCTGCTCGCGCGGGATCCGGGGGGGCGGGGGGAAGCCAATCCGGCGATCGAGCACTAGCCTTCTGCGATGCGATGCGCCGTTGCGCTGCTGGTGGCCCTGGGTTCCGGCTCCGCGATTGCGGCGCCGCGCCTTGGCCGGCCGCAGGTCCTGCGCGCGGACCGCGGGGACCTCTCCGCACCTCTGTTGCTCCTCTCGCCGACCCCGCGCGAGGCGGAGCCCGGGGAGGACGAGGAGGAGAGAGGGCCGCGCCCGGTTCCGCACTCGATGCAAGCCACCGCGCCGGCGCGCGATCCGGTGCTGCAGGACTCGATCGCGCCGCTGGCGATGCCGCGGACCTCGACCAGCTTCGAAGGCATCGGCCTCGGGTTCGTCGGCCCGAGCGCGAAGCCGTACAAGATGGGAGTGCCGCCGGACGCGCAGGGCGACGTCGGGCCGTCCCACTACGTGCAGATCGTGAACCTCGCCATCCTCGTCCTGGCGAAGGACGGCAGGCCGCTGTTCGGCCCGGTGCCGACCCGGACGCTCTTCGCGGGCTTCGGGACCGTCTGCGAGACGCGCGACGACGGCGACGGGATCGTCCTCTACGATCCGCTGGCGGACCGCTGGTTGATCACGCAGCTCGCGAACGATCCCGGCTCCGCCCGTCCGTACCACGTCTGCATCGCGGTCTCGCAGACGAGCGACCCGATGGGTCAATGGGCGCGGTACGACTATTCGTACGTCGATTTCCACGACTACCCGAAATGGGGCGTGTGGCCCGACGGGTACTACGTCACCGCCAACGTCTTCGCCACGCCGTCCGGCGACGACTTCCGCGGCATCGCCTACTGCGCCTTCGACCGGGCGAAGATGCTCAGCGCCGATCCGTCGCCGGGACAGCAGTGCATCCTGATCCACGACGACGTCAGCGGCATCACTCCCGCGGATCTGGACGGCTCGCTGCCGCCGCCGGCCGGCGACCCGAACACCGCGGTGGGGTTCGGCAAGGGCACGCTGCTCCTCTACCGGTATCGGCTCGACTGGAACGACTCCACCGGCCAGAGCAGCTTCGTGGAGCCGACCTCGATCGCGGTGGCGCCGTTCGCCGAGGCTTGCTCCGGGACGAAGAGCGGCGCCTGCATCCCCCAGGGCGCGTCGGGCGCGAACGCTCTCGATTCCCTGGGTGACCGGATCATGTACCGCGTCGCCTACCGGAACCTCGGCGGGCACGAGTCGCTGGTGGTGAACCATTCGGTGATCGCGGGCGCCGTCACCGGCGTGCGCTGGTACGAGATCCGCGATCCCGCCGGGAACCCGTACCTGTACCAGCAAGGGACGTACGCGCCGGACGGCTCGTTCCGCTGGATGGGCAGCGCGGCCATCGACCGCGCGGGGAACATCGGCCTGGGGTTCAGCCTTTCCAGCCCCGGGATGCGGCCTGCCATCGGGTACACCGGCCACCTCGTCTCGGACGCTCCCGGCGAGATGGGCCAGGGCGAGGCGATCGCCGCCAGCAGCGGAGGGTCGCAGGCCGACTCCACCCGCTGGGGCGATTACAGCAGCATGTCGGTGGACCCGGTCGACGAGTGCACCTTCTGGTACACGAACCAGTACATCCCCTCCGACGGCCTCTACAACTGGCGCACGCGGATCTTCAGCTTCCAGCTCCCGGGCTGCGCCACCTCGCCCGACTACGCGGTCTGGCCGGGGCTCGACGAGCAGGCCCTCGGACGCGGGTTCAGCGCCAGCGTGCGCCTGAAGACGGCGTCGCTGCGGCCCTCGGCGGTGAGCAAGCAGTTGATGCTGACGGTGGTGAACGTTCCGGCCGGAGTCACTGCCCGCGTCGATCCGGCGGTGGTCGCCGCCGGAGAGGAGGCCGTGCTCCAGTTCACCGCCGCTCCCGACGCGGCACTCGGACGCGGCCAGGGCTACTCGGTGATCGCGACGGCGGTGGACGGCGCGATCGCCACCACTTCCGGGGGGCTCGACGTCACCGATTCCGACTTCTCTCTCGAGCTGGAAGAGAGCCAGGTGGTGGTGGCGGCGGGCGTGACCACCAAGCTGAAGATCAGCACCACACCCCTCTTCGGAGCGGCGGAGACCATCACCCTCTCCGCTTCCGGAGCCCGCGCCGGCGTGACCGCGAGCTTCGATCCGCCGAAGATCGTCGCCGGGCAGAGCGCGACGCTCTCGCTCACCGGCGCCACGGGGCTGCCTCCGAGCAACGCCGCGGTGACCATCGCGGCGGACGCGAGCTCCACTTCGCACCGGGCCACGCTTCATGTCCGCGCGCTCGAGGCCCCGCGCGCGGAGATCACCTGGCCCGGGCCGCAGAACTCGGTCAAGGGCAACGTCGCGGTGATCGCCAGCGCGGTCACCAGCCCCGGGACGACGCTGCAGGGGATGGAGCTGATGGTCGACGGGCAGCGGATGGAGGGCGCGGCCGCGAGCAGCTCGCCGGCGACGCTCCAGTGGGACACCCGGAAGGTGGGCGACGGTCCGCACGAGATCGTCGTCCGCGCCACCGACAACACGGGCGGCGTGGGGGAATCGACTCCGGTCGACGTCGTGGTCCAGAACAGGAGCAGCTGCGGGTGTTCCGAAGGCGGCGGCGGCTGGGAAGCGCTGGGCCTCTTCGCGCTGCTAGCGACCGTCCGCAGACGGCGGCGCTGACGCAGAGCGCGCGGCCGCCCACGACGCCGGGTGCTCCGCCTTCCAGCGCATGGCGGAGAAGATGCGGGTCCGGCCGCTCGGGTGATCGAAGAAGATCACCTCCTCGAGCGGCCCCGGCTCGAGCTTGCGATACTCGGCGAGCTTGAGCGCGCTCTGGGCGAAGCCGTCGGGCTGCTGCGCCGCGTTCAGGCCGAAGATGTCCGCCTCGTATTCCTGGACCCGGATGATCGAGTTCAGCGCCGGCGTGAGGACGAACAGATATGCGGAGAAGAGCAGCGCCGCGAGAGGCAGCCCGGCGAGATCGCCGACGTCGCGCACCCGCCAGCGGGCCTGGTTGCGCAGCCGGAGCCGCTCGAAGAGCCAGGCGATCACCGCAAATCCGGCGACGAAGACGATGCCGAACTCCATCAGGCCCTTGTAGACGTGGTTCAGCACGTAATGGCCCATCTCGTGGCCCATCACCGCCTCGATCTCGGGGAGCGACGAGCGGTTGAGCAGGTTGTCGTTCAGGGTGATCCGCTCGGTCCCGAACAGGCCGCTGACGTTGGCGCTCACGCGCTTGGTCTGTTTCGACGCATCGATCTCCCACACTTCGCCGGTCGCGATCCCGTTCGCCCGCGCCAGCGAGAGGATGGGCGCGACCACGCGCGGGTCCTGCAGCCGCGTGGGATGGTTGAAGATCGGCACGATCAGGACCGGCGTGATCACCGCGCCGAAGGCGAGGAAGGCGATGCTCACTCCGGCCGCCCACATCCACCAGGTGCGGGGCAGGCGCCGCACCACCGCGTAGAGCGCGATCATCCCCAGGCTGCCGAGCACCACGACGATGGCGAGCCCCTTCAACTCCTCGCCGAGCCATCCGCCGAAGCTGAGATTCGAGAGCCCGTAGGAATGCTCGCGCAGGTAGTCGCGGTAGACGAAGAGCGGGAAGCTGAGGACCTCGAGCGCGACGGCGAACGAGGTCCAGTAGATGGCGGTCTGGAGCGCGCGCACCCGGGTGACCCGCTCCACGAAGTCGCGCATCCGCGCCGACAGCCCGGTGTGGAGGAGGAGGACGAACACGCCGGCCCCCCAGAGGAAGCTCCAGAGCGAGAGCCAGTACCCGCCCTCGAAGTACGCGTCGGAGCGGGCCCGCTGGTCGGCGGGAAGCTGATCGAGATACGCGCGGGTGGCGGCTTCCGGATCGATGGACCCCGACGCGCCGCTCGCGGCGGCGGGCGGCGGAGCCGCGGGGACCAGATGGGCGGGAGCAGCGGCCAGCATCGCGGCGGCGAGAAGCGAGGTCATCCGCCGAGAGTATCAGCGCCTGCGCGCCGGCGCGCGCCGGGCGAGGGGCTTCTCCCGCACCTCCCGCTGCCGGTCGGCGAAGAAGTCTCCCGGGCCGAGCAGGTGCACGCTGCTGCGGCCGCCGTTCAGGTCGAGCGCCACCGGGATGCCGTGGACCGTGAGCAGCGCCGCGCCGCGCTGGCTGTGCGCATTTTCGCGGAGGGTCGCGCGCACCGAGGCGCCGTCGGCGCCCTCGGCGGTCACGTCCGGAAGGAAGAGCCAGTCCGCGCCGGCATGCGCCGACCCCCGCACCGAAAGGCCGTCCATCCCGAACAGGCTGTTGAGGAAGCCGGGCAGGTCCTTGAGGTGCGCGTAGACGCCGACGATCGGACGCGCGTCGCGGCAGCGCGCCTCGAGGTCGGCATCGACGCGCAGCGGGTCGAAGCGGACGCGCGCGCTGGGCAGGACGGCGCGCGCCCACCAACCGGGGCCGATCTCCTGGTCTGGAACCAGGCGGCCTTGGTCCACGGTGATGCGGGTGCCGGAGAGATCCGCCCCGCGCCAGGGATCCAGATCGGCGATCCGCGCGTCCACCCGGGAATCGCCCCGCACGTTCACTCCGCGCGCGGCCACGGCAAGACGCCGGAGCGAGACGTGCGCGGTGCCGCGAAGGCGATGGAGCGGCCCTTCGAGGTGCGCCGCGAACGAGCCCCTCCCGGCGCGCACCCGCCCGCTGCGAAGGAGACGGCGTCCGAGGATCCGCGCATCTTCGATCCTTCCTCCGCTGACGTCGACGGCGGCGACCGCGGCGGCGTTCAGGGCGGCGAAATCGGGCGCCTCGCCGGAGAGATCCACGCGCAGGCGCGCCGCGCGCACGGATGCCGAACGAACGCTCGGAGCGCCGACGTCGACGCGCGCCCGCGCTCCGTCGGCGACGCTGGCGTGCACGGCCGCCGACGTTGCCGTGACTCCCTGGAACGCGGCCGGTCCGAGATTCGCGGAGACCGTGGCCTGCTCCATGCGTCCGCGCCTGACCTTCGCACGAAGCTCGGCGGCGCCTTGGCCGCCCTGACCGCCGAGGAATCCGATCCCGGCGAGGTCGCCGCGGAGGTCGGCGTCGACGTCGACGGTGCGGAAGAAGCGCTCCATCGTCAGTTGCCGCGGATCGAAAGCGCCGAGCGAGACGCGGAGGCTCCCCTGGACCCCGCCGGCCACCCGCATCTCCTTCGCCGTGACGTTCGCTCCGTGCAGCCGCAGCACGCCGGGCGCGACGAGCACTTCCCGCACCGGCTTGAGATAGAACGCGCCCGCGACCTCCGCCGCGCCTTCGAGGCGCCAGCGATCGATCCAGATCTGGCGGACGTCGCTGCCTTCGATGTCCTCCAGCCAGACGCTGAACAGGTTGTAGCGCCAGTCGGGAAGCTCGTCGTCGGGACCCTCTTCCTTGAACGGGATCGGGCCGTAGCCGTCGATCCACGGCAAGCCGCGGACGTCCGCGGGCACGTCCGCGCGGAGGAAGGCGCGGCGGCGCAGGGCGAACTCGATTCCGCGCGCGTGGACCTGCGTGGCGTGGAAGAGCCGCGACGCAAGCTGGCCGATGGCGATGGTCGCTTTGACCTCGTCGAGCGCGAGGCGCCACTCCACCGCGCGGTCCTGACCGGTGAGCACCAGGCCGCGCGCATGGACCGTTCCCGGCCAGACCGACCAGGCCGACGCGTACTGCAGATGCACCCGCGAACGGGAGTTGAGCAGGTTGCGCAGGAGCGGCGTCCAGAGCAGCGCCTGCGCGGCGACCAGCCACAGCACCCACGCGGCGGCGACCGCGAGGACGACCCCGCGCGCCGCCCCGGCGGCAAGCGAGCGAACGCTTCGGTGGGGAACGCGTTGCACCCTGCCGATCAGATGCGAACCGCGGGACCTCCGCGCAACCGCCTACCAGACTTCGCAGCGGGCGCCTGAAGCGCGGACCATCGGATCCG
>DASREU010000517.1:0-11379 GCA_035651935.1 Myxococcales bacterium
ATCTGGCCGCCGACGACGCCGCCCACCACTCCGCCGACCACGCCGCCCTCGACGCCGCCTTCGACCGCTTCCTCTTCCTCGGGCTCCTCCTCCACTTCCGGAGGCTTCTCTTCGACCTTGGGGATCTCTTTCGGCTGGATCACCGTCGTCGGCGGCAGCGTCTTCGGCTTCACCCGATCGGGCCGCGGCGTCTTCGGCTTGTGGCCCGCGGGCGGCGGCGGCGGCGGAGGAGGCGGCGGCGGAGGCGGCCGGAAAGTGACCGAGACCGGGGCCTCGGTCTGCTTCGGCATGTGCGCCCGCGCGTACGCGAAGAGGAACGCGGCCCCGACCACCGCGCCGTGCAGCACGATGGAGATCGCCAGCGAGGCGCCCGACCGCCTCTGCGCCTTTGGACTGGTAATGGTGTCGAACATCGTTTCCCTTGCCGCTGCGTCGAGGAAAAGGCGTGGAGACTTAAACGACCCCCCTCCCATTGTCAACGGCCGGAGAGGCCTCTGGATCTGCACTGTTCAGAGCGCGCATCGGCGTCGCCACCGCCGCTTTCCCTCGAGCTCCCGGAACCATTGCCGCTGCGCGTCGCGCGCGGCCGGCGCGGTCGCAGGGCAGCGCCGCTCCCGCTTGCCGGAAGCGGTCCCGGCCGGCTTCCAGCCAGGCGATAATTTGCCCTGCTTGACGACAACAAGGCGATCGTGCAGTCTCGCCGCGGTTTTACCAAGGGGCACAGCGAAAGCGCGGTTATCGAAGTCGCCGTCCGCGCCGATGCGTGTCCGAGGAGAGCCAGGTCCCGTTTCACCCCGGAGAAACTGGTACACAACAACAGGAGCTGAACATGCAATGGAAGTACAAGGTACTTCGGCTGGTAGCCTTGGCATCCGTCGCGCTGACCGGCGCGGCGATGGGGCAGACACCGCCGGCAGACCAGACGCAGAATCAGACGCCGCCGGCCCAGACGGGCCAGGCCAATCCGGTGGCGGCACCGCCGCCGGCCAACGCAACCCAGGATGCGACTCCTGGACCTGACACGGGCCGCAAGACCGCGCAGGAAGAGATCGTGGTCACCGGCTCTCGCGTCCGCCGCAAGGACCTGACCACTCCGGCGCCGGTGACGGTGATCAGCCGCGAGCAGATCACCTCCAGCGCCGTGGCGACGATCGGTGAGTTCCTCCAGCAGCAGCCCGAGCAGGGCGGCGCGCTGAACACCAACGTCAACAACGGCGGCGACGGCGAAACGCAGATCAACCTGCGCAACCTCGGCGCCCAGCGCACCCTGGTGCTGGTCGACGGCAAGCGCTTCGTCCTCGGCGGCGTCGGCGCGGGCACCGCAGTCGACCTGAACTCGATCCCCACCGCGGCGGTGGAGCGCATCGAGATCCTCAAGGACGGCGGCTCGGCCGTGTACGGCTCGGACGCGATCGCCGGCGTGGTGAACATCATCACACGCAAGCGGATGGACGGCGTCGAGCTCAACGGCTACAGCGGCGTGTCGGGCCACGGCGACGCGAACGTCTACGACCTCAACGTCCTCGCCGGATCGCAGAGCGACAAGGGCAGCTTCATGTTCGGCGCCGGCTACTTCGACCAGCATCACTTCTTCGCCTCCGCGCGCGACTGGGCGGCGAATGCGCTGAGCTGGGATTTCACCGCCAAGCAAGAGGGCCTGAGCGGAAGCGGCACGCTGCCGAAGGTCCGGGTCAACGGCCTCGACCCGCGCGCCGCCACCTGCACGACCAAGCTGTGCGCGGACATGGCGGCGGCCTTCGCGCCGCAGCTCGCCGCGGCCGGTCCGGGCAAGGGGCTGAACTTCATCTACGACCCGACGCAGAGCAAGGCCGGCGCGACGTACGTCGACGGCTGGCGGCTCCGCGACGCGAACCTCGACTTCTACAACTACCAGGCGGTCAACTACCTGGTGACGCCGTCCACCCGCATCTCGCTCTTCGGAAACGGCGAGTACCGGATGGCCGACTTCGCCCGCGCGTACTTCCAGGCCTCGTACGTGCAGCGGCAGTCGACGTACCTGGTGGCGCCGGAGCCGTTCGTCACCACCGGCAACCCTGATCTGGCCGTGTCGGCCTCGAACCCCTACAACCCGTTCGGTCAGACCCTGACCAGCGTCCAGCGGCGCCTGACGGACATCTCGGGCCGCGGCGGCGGCTTCGACGTCGACACCCTGCGGATCGTCACCGGCATCGACGGCACCCTCGGCGAGTTCGCGGGTCCGGCCACCGGCTGGTTCTGGGATGCGTCGATCAACTACGGCCGCACCTACGGCACGTTCACCAACACCGGCTTCCTCAATACCCAGAAGACCGGCCCGGGCCTCGGGCCGGGGTTCATCGATTCCACCGGAGCGCACTGCGGTACGCCGAAGAGCGTGATCGACAACTGCACGCCGATCAACCTGTTCGGCGCGCCGGGGACCATCGATCAGGCGATGGCGGCGCAACTCGGGGCGTACACCGGAACGAACACGGGCGTGAACCAGCTGTTCGTCGCGGCGGCGAACCTCAGCGGCGAGCTCTTCAAGGTGGCGTCTGACCGGCCGGCCGCGCTCGCCATCGGGTTCGAGCACCGCAACGAGTACGGCACCTTCGTCAACCAGCCGATCCTCGCGGCAGGGTGGGACAGCGACACCGGCTCGCCCGGACCGTCGGATACCCGCGGCGGATTCTACGTGAACGAAGGTTACGGCGAGTTGGTGGTGCCCCTGATCAGCCACGTTCCGTTCGCCGAGGAGATCGAGGTTTCGGCTGCGGCGCGCGCGTTCAAGTACAACACCTTCGGGTCCGACTGGACGTACAAGCTCGGCGCCCGGTGGAGCCCGGTGCGGGACGTGACCGTCCGCGGCACGTACTCGACGGCCTTCCGCGCTCCCAACATCCTCGAGCTCTTCCTCGGCCAGACCGGCGGCTTCTTCGAGTCGTCGAACGATCCCTGCGCCAACACGCACGGGGATGCGGCGCTGGCGGCACGCTGCAACGCCGCACCGGGAGGAGCCGGCGGACCGAACGTGGGCAACAACGGAGTCACCGTCGCGCAGATCAACTCGGTGGTGGGCGGCAACCCGGCGCTGCAGCCCGAGAAGGCGAAGATCGGCACGGTCGGCATCGTCTTCGAGCCGCAGGTGGTGCGGGGCCTGACGATGACCGCGGACTTCTACACCATCTCGATGTCGAACCTGATCAGCGCCTACGGCACGCAGCTCATCCTCAACAAGTGCTACGGGGCGGCGGGCGTCACGCAGGACACCGCGTTCTGCTCGCTCGTCAGCCGCGACGGTCCCACCGGCGCGGTGAACCGCGTGATCGATACCAACACCAACGTCGGCGCGCTGCTGACCAACGGCATCGACCTGGCGGCGCAGTACTCGCTGCCCACCGACATCGGCCGGTTCGTGTTCCGCTTCAACAGCACCTATCTGTTGACGTACGACTACACGGATCCGACGGGTTTGGTGATCCACGGCGCCGGCAACTACGACGGCCAGGGAACGGTCATCGCCTCGGGCTCGACGAACTTCAACCCGCGCGTGAAGTTCAACGCCGGGGTGAACTACAGCCTCGCCGGCTTCTCGGCGGGCGCCGTCGCGCACTTCATCGGACCCTTGACCGAGTGCTCGCCGGCCGGTGGCGTCGTGGCCGGCTCGAACACCGGCCCGGGCTTCTGCTACCAGCAGTCGCGGCCGGACGACTCCGCGCCCATCGGACCGGGCAACGAGCCGTATCCGTCGCACCGGGTGTCGCCGCAGGTGACGGTCGACGTGTTGCTGGCCTACCGGCTGGCCTCGCCGATCGGCGCCACCACCCTGGCGCTCGGCGTGCGGAACCTGTTCGACCAGGCTCCTCCGCGCCTCTATGACTCGTTCCTCAGCTACGCCGATCCGAACTACGACTTCATCGGCCGGTACTTCTACGGCCGTGTGGAGCACAAGTTCTAGATTGAGGACGGGGTTCGACCTGGAGGGCCGGGGCCGCAAGGTCCCGGCCCTCCTGCTTTTCCTCCTGCCGCGGCGCGCTCCGTTCGAAGTAGAGTCGGGCGATGCGGAAGGAAGTCCGGCTGCGCTCGGTCCAGGCGCTCTTCGTCGTCTCCGGCGCCGCCGGCCTGATCTACGAGGTGGTCTGGTCGCGGCTCCTGAAGGAAGTGTTCGGGGTGACGGCGTACGCCGTCGCCGCCGTGCTGGCGACGTATCTCGCCGGCCTCGCCCTCGGGGCCTGGCTGCTGGGGCGCCGCGCGGACCGGGAGCCCGATCCCCTGCGGTTCTACGGCCTCCTCGAGCTGGCCGTCGGCGCCAGCGCCGTCGTCGGAGCGCTGCTCCTGCGCTTCCTCGGGCCGCTCCACGACGCCGCCGCCGTCCGTCTCGCGCCCGGTTCGCCGCTGCTGCTTCTCATCCGCCTCCTCCTCGCCTCGCTGGTGGTGCTGCCGCCGACGTTCCTGATGGGCGCCACGTTGCCGGCGATCACCCGGGTGTTCGTCGGTGGCCTCGGCAGCGTCGGCCGCGATCTCGGCGCGCTCTACGCGCTGAACACCGCGGGGGCCGTCGGGGGAAGCCTGCTCGCGGGATTCTTCCTCATCCGGGACCTCGGCGTGCATCGCACGCTCTGGGTGGCGGTGGCTACCAACCTCGCCGTCGGGTTCGTGGCGCTGGCTCTCGCGGCGCGCGGCGCGCCGGAGGCCGCACCGGCGCCGGAGAGCCCCGCGCACGGCGGTCCGGTCGACAAGGGCCTTCTCGTGGCCGTCGGCCTCTCCGGAGTGGTCACGCTGGCCCTGGAAGTCCTCTGGACGCGAGTGCTCGTGCTCGTCGTGGGAAGCTCCACGCACGCGTTCGTCACCATGCTCTCGGCGTTCCTGGTCGGGATCGCCTTGGGGAGCGCGCTGGTGCGGCTCTTCGCGGCCCGGCTCGCAGACCCTCGGCGCGCGTTCGGCTGGGTGCAGGCCGGCATCGCCGTCTCCACGCTGGCGACGGTCCCGCTGATGAATCTTCTGGTGGCGCGCGCGCAGCAGTGGATGTTCGAGCTCGAGGGGCGCTGGATGGCCCTCGGCCTCGGGCGATTCGGGGTGGCGTTCCTGATCATGCTGGTCCCGACCACGCTGATCGGGATGGTCTTCCCGCTCGCCGGAGCCATCGGCGTGCGCCGCCTGCGCGCGCTCGGAGGCGAGCTGGGCTCGGTCTATGCCGCGCTCACTGCGGGCAACATCGCCGGCGCCCTGCTGGCCGTGTTCGTGCTCCTTCCCGCCGCGGGCATGCAGCGCGGAGTGGTCCTGGTCAGCGCCGCCTCGGTGGCGAGCGCGGCGTGGGCGTTCCTTCCGGCCTTCCGCGACCGCCGCCTCTGGCGCAGGACTGTCCCCGCCGTCGCCGCCGCGGCGCTCTGGGCCGGCATCCTCGTCTTCTGGCAGCCGCGGCCGTTCGTCAGCATCGAGGAGGGGCCTGCCGATCCGGTGCGCTTCTACCAGGAGGGCCTGGTCTCCACGGTGAAGGTGCTCCAGCGCGCCACCGACGGACGCCAGCTGGTGATGCTGGTGGACGGCATCCGCATCGGGCAGAGCAGCGCCGGGATCGACAACAAGCAGCAGGTGCTCGCTCACTTTCCCTTCCTGCTCCGCCCCGGCGACCCGCCGGCGCACGTCCTCTCCATCGGCCTCGGCACCGGCATCCTCGCCGGCGAAGTGGCCCGCCACCCGGGCGTCGAGGCGGTGGAGTGCGTCGAGCTCTCGCCCTCGGTGATCGAGGGAGCGAAGAAGTTCTCGGCGTACAGCTTCGACGTGCTCCATGACAGAAGGGTCAAGGTGATCGAGGACGACGGGATCAGCTTCCTGCGGCGGAGCCCGTCGCGGTACGACGCGATCATCTCCGACGGCAAGTCGCGGCTCGGCCAGGCCGGGAACGCGCTGTTCTACGCCAGCGAGTACTACGAGAGCGCGCGGCGCCACCTCGCTCCGCGCGGCCTGATGATCCAGTGGATGCCGCTGGAAGAGGTCGCCGCGGACCTGCGCATCATCGTCCGCACGTTCATGGCGGTCTTTCCCCACGCGTACCTCTTCCTCGCCCACGACTCCGCCTTCCTGGTGGGGATGGAGGAGCCGCTGACGTTCGATCTTCCCGCCTTGCAGCGCGAGCTCGACGCACCCGCGGTGGCCGACTTGCGCCGGTACGGCTGGCGGGACGCCACGGAGGTGGTGAGCCTGCTGGTCGCGGATCGCGCCTCGGCGGCCGCCTGGCTCGGGCAGGAAGAGACGCTGAACTCGCAAGAGCGCCCCGTCCTGGAGTTCTATTCGCCGAAGGAGCTGGCGACACCGGCGGCGCGGCGCCTGGGCGCGAACGCCGCCGCCCTGGCTTCGGTGCGTGAGGGGGCGCTGCGGGGGACGCGGGTGACCGGCGCCGATCCGGGGACCCTGCAGACCCGGATGCGGTCGCTCGCGACTCTGCTCTCGGCGCTGGACCTGAACGGCCGCGCGGCTCCGCAGAAGGACGTGGCGGCCCTGCTCGAAAAGGCGGCGGACGACGCGGTGCCCGGGGGCGTGATCCGCTCCTGGGTGGCGGCCTCGCTGCTCTCGATGGGAGTCCAGGCCGAGGAGCAAGGCGAGCCGAGCCGCGCGTTCTGGCTCTACCGCGGCGCGGCGGAGGCGTGGCCCGAGAGCGTCCCGGCGCATCTCCAGCTCGGACGCTCCTGGGCGATGCAGGGCCAGGTGCGAGACGCCGTGGTCGAGTTCCGGAAGGCGCTGCAGCTCAATCCCGAGTCCGCGACGGGGCACCGCGATCTGGCCAGGCTGCTGCGTGAGATCGGCGACCCGTACCAGGCGATCCAGCACTACCTGGAGGCGGTGCGCATCGCTCCCGGCGACGCGGAGGCCCACGCCGATCTCGGGCAGTGCCTGGCGATGGCCTCGCGGCACGACGAAGCGCTCGCGCAGTTCAGGGCGGCCATGGAGATCCTCCCCCGCTGGCCGCCGCCGATGGCGTTCGCGGCGATGCTGCTCGCGACCCATCCGAACCCGGCCTCTCGCCGGCCTGAGGAAGCCGTGGCGCTGGCGCGTCGCGCGGCGGGGCTGACGGATTGGAAGGACCGCGGGGTCCTGGAGATCCTCGCCGCGGCGTTTGCGTCCGCCGGACGGTTCGAGGAGGCAGTCGATGCGGAGCGGAAGGCGCTGGCGCTCGTGCCTCCGAACGCCGAACCGAGGATGGTGTCCGAGATGGAGGCCGCCCTGGACCTGTACCAGCGCGGCCTCACACGGAGATGACGAAGGTCAGGGCGCCAGGGTACCCCTGCCGCCTCCGCTGGGCCCGCGGCCGGTGGTGAGGGTCGGCAAGGTTCCGGAGCCTGCGTACGAAAGATGCGGCTGGTCGAGGAAATCGCGCGCCGCCTGCCTCGAGTCGCGGATGTCCTGTTCGTAACGGCAGGTCCACTGCGCCAGGTGCGTCCCGGTCGGGACCTCGCGGGCGCAGAGCATCTGTCCGTCGCCGTTCCTGCGCGCGTTCAGTCCCAGGTCCTCGTCCGTCGTCGCCAGGCCCGTCATCGCGTCATAATGGTTTGCAGCGAGCACTACCTCCCCTGCCGTCGAGTGGCCTACGAAGAGGCCCGTCTCCGACCGCGACATGGAATCGAGCTGTGCCTTCCTCTGCGGACCCGCGCAACCCGCAACGATGATGACCAACAGCGCGGCGATTCTTGCCGACATCAAGGCCTCCGGTTCGCTGGTTCTGCCTGCCCCTTGCATGCTGACAATGCTCCTCTCCGGCTCAAGTCTGCAACCCGGCCGGGCCAGAAAAAGGGCGAAAGTCGATACCGGGTCCGGCGACCCGGGGACGTTCCCGTTTCCGGGCGAACGGTTCCTCGGGTGCAGCCTCTCCCGCGCTCCTGCGTAAATCCCGATCGCCTCGGGGAAACCCGCCATAGTAGGGTGCGCCGATGCCGAAGAACCGACGTGCCCGCAGGCTGGCCGCTGCGGCGGCAGCGCCCGCGCTTGCCGCGGTTCCGGAGCCCGCGGAACGCCCTGCGGGCGCCGGGCGGGCGATCTTCTTCGCGCTGTTCGCCGCCTCGGGCTTCGCCGGCCTGATCTACGAGTCGATCTGGACGCACTACCTGAAGCTGTTCCTCGGGCACGCGGCGTACGCGCAGACGCTGGTGCTGGCGATCTTCATGGGAGGGATGGCGATCGGTTCCTGGCTCGCCGCGCGCTGGTCCGGAAGATGGCGAAACCTCATGTTCGGCTATGCCGCGACGGAGGCAGCGGTGGCCGCGCTGGCGCTCGTCTTCCACGAGGTGTTCGTCCTCGCAACCGGCTGGGCGCACGACGCGGTGCTGCCGCATTTCGCCGGGTTCAAGTGGGTGCTGTCGGTCGCGCTGATCCTGCCGCAGTGCGTCCTTCTCGGGATGACCTTCCCGCTGCTGACCGCCGGCATCCTCCGTAGATACCCCGATCGCCCGGGGCGCTCTCTCTCGATGCTCTATTTCACCAACAGCCTGGGCGCTGCGGCGGGCGTCCTGGTCAGCGGATTCGTGCTGATCCGCGCGGTCGGCCTCCCCGGCACCATCCGGATCGCCGGGGCCATCAATCTCGCCGTCGCGCTGGCGGTGTTCCTCCTCGCCCGCGGCCCGTCCACGCCCACGGCGGCGCCTTCGTCCCTGCCTGCGGCCGGCCAGGAACGCAAGGCGCTGTTCTTCTTCCTCGGCGTCGCGCTGGTCACCGGCGCCTCCTCGTTCATCTACGAGGTGGCGTGGATGCGCATGCTCAGCCTGGTCCTCGGCGCCTCGACGCACTCGTTCGAGCTGATGCTCAGCGCCTTCATCTTCGGTCTCGCCGCCGGCGGCCTCTGGATCCAGCGAAGGATCGATCGACTCGCCGCGCCGGTGCGCACGCTCGCCTGGCTGCAGCTGGCGATGGGATTCTTCGCGCTCTGCACGCTGCCGCTCTACGCGAAGACGTTCGAGGTGATGAGCTGGCTGGTCCGCACCCTGCCGCACACCGAGAAAGGGTTCCCCTGGTTCGTGCTCTCCAGCAACGGCATCGCGCTCGCGGTGATGCTGCCAGCCACGTTCTGCGCCGGGACCACGCTCCCGCTGGTCACCTTCCATCTGATCCGGCGCGGGTACGGCGAGTCGAGCATCGGGTCCGTGTACTCCGCGAACACGATCGGCGCCATCGCCGGCGTCTTCCTCGCCGTCCACTTCGGGCTCCCGGTGCTGGGCCTCAAGGGATTGCTCGTGCTCGGCTCCGCACTGGACATCGCCCTCGGCGCCGCGCTGCTCTTTACCGCTGCCGCGGGGTTCAGCGGCCGCCGCGTTCCGCTGGCGTGGACGGCGGCGGGAGCGGCGGTGGTGGCGGGGTTCCTCCTCTTCGCCCAGCTCGATCCCTTGCGGATGGCCTCGGGCGTCTACCGGCGCGGCGAGATGCTCCGCCCGGGACAGGACGAGATCCTCTTCCACCGCGACGGCAAGACGGCCACCGTCGACGTGATCTCGCACCCGGAGATCGCGATGGTCGAGATCCACACCAACGGGAAGAGCGATGCGGGGGTGGTGATGGATCCTGCCCGCGGTCCCTCGGTCGACGAGCCGACGATGATCCTGCTCGGCGCGCTGCCGATGGCGCTGCATCCCGAGGCGCGGCGGGTCGCCTGTATCGGATTCGGCGCGGGCCTCACCACCCACACGCTGCTCGGCAATCCCGCGCTCGCCCGCGTCGATACCGTCGAGATCGAGCCGCAGATGGTGCAGGGGGCCGCGAGCTTCCGCCCCCGCAACGAGCGCGCCTTCACGGATCCGCGGTCGCACGTGGTGATCGACGACGCGAAGACGTACTTCTCCGGGCAGCGCGAGAAGTACGACCTGATCCTCTCCGAGCCGTCGAACCCTTGGGTGAGCGGCGTGGCCGGTCTCTTCTCCGACGAGTTCTACCGGCTCGTACGCCGCCACCTCGCGGAGGGTGGGGTGTTCGCGCAGTGGCTGCAGCTCTACGAGATTGACACCCCGCTGGTCGTCTCCGTCCTCAAGGCGCTGGAGGCGAACTTCTCCGACTACGTGGTGTACGCGAGCACCAGCTACGACCTGCTGGTGATCGCGAAGAACGGCGGGGCGATGCCGGCGCTCGATCCGGGCGTCCTGCTCAACCAGGAGATCGCGCAGGCGCTGGTGCACATCGGCGTGCGCGGGATGCAGGACCTCGAGCTCCGCCAGGTGGGGACGCGCAAGTCGTGGGAGGGGCTGAGCACGAGCTTCGACACGCCGATGAACTCCGACTACCGGCCGGTGCTCGATCAGAACGCTGCCCGGACCTTCTTCCTCCGTTCGACCGCGCGCGAGCTGACCGTGTTCCAGAAGAGGCCGTTTCCGGCGATGGAGCTGCTGACCGGCGTCGTGCCCCGGCCGACGGGGACGACGGAGATCACGGGCGCGGCGACGTTCGCGGCCACGCGTCCCGCGATGGAATCGATGTACCTGTTCGACGTCCTGCTCGGGGCCACCGATGCCGCGCAGCAGCGCCTGATCGCCGCCGATGAGCTGAACGACGACGCGGTGGCCGTCTCCCGCTGGGTGCGGACGTGCGGTCCGGCGCCCTTTCCCAGCCTGGTGCGGGTCCTGCAGCACGTCATTCCCGACCTCAGCATCCAGGAGGTCGACGCCATCTTCCGCAAGCTCGGGACGGGGCCCTGCGCGGCCTCGTTCTCGCCCGCCGAGCGCCAGTGGCTGACGCTGCTCCGGGCGGTCGGGTGGCGCGACGGCGCCGGGATGGAGAGCGCGGCGCGAAAGCTGCTCTCGACGGAGACCGTGCTCAGTCCGCAGTCCCGGAACTACGCGGTCGCGGCGGGGATGCTGGGCGCGATCGCGCAAGGCGACCAGGCCTTCGCGCGCGAGATCTGGTCGCGCTTCGGAACCGGGATCGACACCGATCGCGATCTCCTGCTGCGCACGCTGGTGAGCCGTTCCGGGGCGTCCCGATGATCCTCGCCCTGATGCTCGCCGCCTCGCTCTTTTCGGACCTGCGCTGGCGCGAGGTGGGGCCTATGCGCGGCGGCCGGACCAAGGCCGCGACGGGCGTCACCCAGAAGGCCGGCCTCTTCTACATCGGCGCGGTGAACGGCGGCGTGTTCCGCTCGGACGACTACGGCCGGACCTGGAAGCCGATCTTCGACGGCCAGCCGACCGGCAGCATCGGCGCCATCGCCGTCGCTCCCTCGAATCCCTCGGTGATCTACGTGGGCAGCGGGGAAGGACTGCAGCGGCCGGATCTCTCCACCGGCGACGGGGTCTACAGATCCTCGGACGCGGGCGCGACCTGGAAGCACCTCGGGCTGCGCGATGGACAGCAGATCCCCCAGATCGCCGTGGATCCGAAGGACCCAACTCGCCTGTTCGTGGCGGTGCTCGGGCATCCCTATGGCCC
>DASREU010000518.1:0-4206 GCA_035651935.1 Myxococcales bacterium
CTCTTCAGCCGCAGGCGGGCGGGAACGCCGCGCCGGTGATCACGGACAAGCTGACCATCGTCGTCCGCCCCGCGCTGTTCGACGCCTCGACGCCCGGCGTGCCGCCGCAACGGATCGCGCTCCAGCCGGGCGCGTACGCCATCGTCCTGCTCTCCCAGACGGGTCAGACCTGGCAGATCCCGAACGAGTCCGGCTCCGCCGCGCTCGATCCGGCCAGCATCTGCGCCGCGAACGCGTCCACCTGCCCGCCCGGCACCGCGCAGACGCAGTCGCAGAGCGGCGCTTTCCAGGTCGGTCCGCGCGCGCGTCCGCCGTCGGACGGCGCGATCTCCGGCTTGCTCTCGGTCGGCGGAACGGCGCCGGCCGCGGCCTATGTCTTCGCGTACGCCGCCAAAGCGCTGCCGCCGTTCGGTTCGCCGGTCTCCGCCGATTTCCACCTCGGCGCGGAGCTCGCCGGGGGAAGCGTCAGCTACCTGCTGCCGAACCTGCCCACCGGCGATTACCTCGTCATGGCCGTGGCGGATACGCGCGGCGATTTCGCGGCATCGCCGGCATTTCTCGCGCTTGCGCCGGGCGCAGGGGATCTCGTCGCGAATCCGGTGGCGGTCCACGTCGGGACCGGCGTCGCCGCCGCGAACCTGACCGCGGCGACGGCGCTTCCGCAGCGGCCGAGCTTCCAGCTCGTGGACGGCGGCGGCGGCGCGATCACTTCAGACCTTTCGCTCGCGTTCTCGGGCGCGCCGAGCGCCTCGATGCGCATCAAGCCCGCCGCGATCCTCGGCGCCGGGGTGGCTGCGCTGCGTCCGGACTTGAGCGGCGCGTTCGTGCTCGGCTGCGACGGGACGGGCAAGCCCGTCGCCAGCGCGCTCGCCGTCGAGCTGATCAAGGTCGCTGACGCCGCCGGTCTCGCGCCGGAGATCGACGCGTTCGGGAAGGCGACGGTGATCGCCGCGGCGCTCGACCCGAGCCAGTTCACTGCAGGGACGTGCACGCCGGGAGTGCCGTACGTCGTCACGACTCCCGTGAACGTGCTGGCGAACAACGGGTCGGCGAAGGTCAACCTCCTCGACCCGAGCGATCCCCCGGTGGCGATCGCGCTCGTTCCCGGGCGATACGCTGTCGTCGTCACCTCGATCGCCAAGCAGGTCTGGCGCGTGCCCAACGAGCTCCAGCCCGCGCTGCTCGATCCGGCGGCGCTGCTCGCCACTCCGGCGGCGACGAAATCCCTGTTGCAGACGCAGCAGGTCGCGGTGAACGTCTCGCCCTAGTGAAGATCGACGGGATCCAGGCCGGCAAACCCGCCGTATCCGGCGGATCGCGCACCGCGTTCGCGAAGCGTCCCCTCGCGGGTCCCGTGCGCATCGGCAGAACCAACCTCGAGGGGGACGCGCAGGCCGATCACCGCTACCACGGCGGTCCGGACATGGCGGTCCTCGCGTACTCCGCCGACCACTACCCGGCGTGGCGGGTCGAGCTCGCCTGGCCGGATCTGCCGCTCGGCGGCTTTGGCGAGAACCTCTCGGTCTCGGGCGCGACGGAGGAGACCGCCTGCATCGGCGACGTCTGGCGCGCGGGGACCGCCACTCTCCAGATCGCCTCGCCGCGCAAGCCATGCCGGAAGATCGCCGCGTTCTGGGGACGCCCGGAGCTGCTTCGGCTCGTCCAGCGCAACGGCCGGATCGGGTGGTACCTGCGGGTGATCGAAGAAGGCGCAGTCGCGCCGGGCGGCGCCGTGGAGCTGATCGCGCGCCCTCACCCGGAGTGGACGGTGCGCGCCGCGTTCGCCGCCGGCCAGGAGCGCGGGAGTCCGCAGGCGCTGGCGCTCGCGGCGGTGCCGGCGCTCTCCGAGCGGTGGAAGTCCTGGCTCCGCGGCGAGCCCGCGCGCGTGTGAGCGAAAAAAGGGCCCGGAGCGCGCCTCGCGCCCCGAGCCACGGGCCCTTCGTGCTGCGACTATCCGCGCTGCGCGTTCGGATCGTCGTCGAGCATGTCGTTCGGCGACGGCACCTTCCGCAGCTCGGTCTTGGCGATCTTCCAGGCCTGCTGCACGACCCAGGAAAGCGAGCGATCCAGCCGCTGCGCCTGTGACTGGATCTCCGTCAGCATGTCCTCGGGGAAGTACAGGCTCTGTTTGCGGGCGTCGTTGGCCGACATCTACTCATGCTCCTGGGTCGGGCGCTCGCCGCCGATGACGTCGTTCACCGAGGGGAAGCGCATGATCTCGTTGCGGGCGATCTTCCAGGCCTGCTGCACGATCCACGAGAGCGAGCGGTCCTGCCGGTTCGCCTCCTCCTGGATCTCCCGAAGCATGTCCTCGGGAAAGTAGAGGCTCTGCTTCCTCTTGTCCGTACCTGCCATCAAGTCCTCCAGCGGAGGGGCGTCCGCCGCTCGCGGGCCGCGCACAACCGTCCACTCTGTCTAGACTTGGACGACACACCGGTCAAGTTAACTCCTGCCTCGCCGGACGGCGGGGCAGGGGGGAGCCGTCCACACGGCGGCTGCGGGTGTCAGGGGCGTGCGGCAGCGTTCGGATCGAACAGCGAGCGGGCAGGCGGTTGGTAGCTGGCACGAAGGTCGCAAGGCAAGGGAACGGACTGCGTTTCGGGAGCGTGCGATGTCGATCTGCGGCGTCATCACCACGAAGGATGTGCTCCGACACGGAGCGACCATCGTGCGGGAGTTCGGCGCTGCGGCGTATTTCCGCTGCTGTGCGGCGATTCTGATGCGGCGGAGGACGACGTTCTTGAATTGCGTGTTCTATCGGGAGTGATTCGCGGCCTCGACCGGTAGTGGTTTCCGAGCTCGAGGGGGCTCATACCGCGAGCCCTTCGCCGGTATTGATTCCCGACGTCCAGGGGGCTCATACCGCGAAGGGTCTACCGGTCCTGATTCGCGATCTCGAGGGGGCTCATACCCCGAACCGCCTTTGGCGGTTCGGAGGGGGGACGCGGAATTCTGCTCCCTTGGTACGATTGCTTCTCTTTTTGGATACCCCTGCCCCGCGTTGCGGGGCAGGAGATTAAAAAGGCTGGCCGAGCTTTTCAGCTGGGCCAGCCCATGAGCCTGGAGGGGGAGGGGGGGACCCCCAGGCTCACTCCAATCCTGTTGCGACGCAGAGCGCCGCGCCACCGTTCAGAACCCGCCGTCCGCGCTGGATGTTCCCGCCGCTGATCCGATGCCCCCTTTTTCTCCGGGGCAAAATTGGGTTCTCAACAGTCTACGCGCAAGCCCGTAGCGAGAAATGGCGCCGCGCGGCGCTACACTGAGGCGCGGTGGGAAATCTGGCGGACACCGTCGAACCTGCCGTCGCCACCGGGCTGCCGCACGGGCGCACGGTCCTCGTCGCCTGTTCGGGGGGCGCGGATTCGGTCGCGCTGCTGGCCGCGGCTGTCCGGGTGGGTGTCCGGTGTGCCGCCGGACACGTCGACCACGGGCTCCGGCCAGAATCGGCGCGCGAGGCGGAGCACGTGCGCGAGGTGGCGCGCAGCCTCGGCGTCTCCTTCCACCTCGAGCGGATCGAGCGGTTGGAGGTGCGTGGCGCGGGTCTGGAGGCCGCCGCCCGAGAAGCGCGTTACGCCGCCCTGGCAAGGCTCGCGGCCGGGGCGGGCGCCGCTCTGGTCGCCACGGCCCATACCCGCCGCGACCAGGCGGAGACCGTCCTGCTGAGACTCTTCCGCGGAGCGGGCCCGGCGGCGCTCGCCGGCATCCGCAGACGCCGCCCGCTCGATTCCGGGATCGAGCTGGTCCGGCCGCTTCTCGACGTCTCCCGCGCCGCGACCGAGGCGTATTGCCGCAGGCACGATCTGGAGTACGTCGACGACCCGCACAACACCGATCCCGCCCGGACCCGGGCGAGGCTGCGCGCGCTCTGGCCTCAGCTCCTCGCCCTGAACCCGCGCCTGGAAGAGGCCCTCGCCGGGGCGGCGGAAACCTTCGCGGGCGAGGACGAATTGCTCGACGCGCTCGCCAGGGCGGGGCCTCACCTGCACCCGGCGCTGCGGAGGCGATCGCTGCTCCTCGAGGCGCGAAAGGCCGGCTTGCGACCCGAGCGCGTCCATCTGGAGGCGATCCTGCGCCTGCTGGAACGCGGCGAAGGCTCGGTGGACGTTCCCGGCGGCCGCGCAGTGGTGAAGTTCGAGCGGTCGGGCCAAAGGTCGCCGCCGCCCGTCGACGTGGCAGTCCCGTCGCCCGGGCGTTACGAGTGGCACT
>DASREU010000519.1:0-4376 GCA_035651935.1 Myxococcales bacterium
ATCGCCGCCAACCTGAAGGAGCTTGGGTATGGCGGATGAGTGGCCGACTCATACGCTCCGCGATGCCGGCGTCGAACTGATCGATTGCGACCACCGGACGCCGCCGGCCTCCGAGACCGGGTACCCGTACGTGGCGATCCCTCAACTTCGTGGCGGCCGGATCGACATCTCGGACGCGCGCCGCATCACGCCCGAAAACTTCGTCGAGTGGACACGCAGGGCGAAGCCTGCTGCCCACGACGTAGTTCTCTCCCGGCGGTGCAACCCGGGAGAAACCGCGTTTGTGCCGGCCGGTCTCGACTTCGCGCTCGGTCAGAACCTCGTTCTCCTTCGCGCTGACGGCACGAAGGTGTACCCGCCTTTCCTCCGCTGGCTGGTTCGTGGCTCCGAGTGGTGGGACCAAGTCACGAAGTTCCTCAACGTCGGTGCCGTGTTCGACAGCCTGAAGTGCGCTGATATCCCCAACTTCAGCTTGCGCATCCCGCCACTCACCGAACAACGCGCCATCGCCCACATCCTCGGCACGCTGGACGACAAGATCGAGCTGAACCGGCGGATGAGCGAGACGCTGGAGGCGATGGCGCGGGCGCTCTTCAAGTCCTGGTTCGTGGACTTCGACCCCGTCCGCGCCAAGGCCGAAGGCCGCGACCCCGGCCTCCCCAAGCCCCTCGCCGACTTCTTCCCCGCCCGCCTCGTCGACTCCGAACTCGGCGAGATTCCGGAGGGGTGGGAGGTGAAGAGTCTCGAAGAGATTGCACGATTCCTCAACGGACTGGCCCTGCAGAAGTACCGGCCGGTGGACGGTCCCTCCCTGCCAGTAATCAAGATCGCTCAACTCCGAGCAGGTAACGCCGGCGGCGCAGATCGCGCCAGGGCAGACCTCGATGCAGACTACATTGTGAACGACGGAGACATTCTGTTCTCATGGTCCGGATCGTTGGAGTGCCGGATCTGGGCAGGTGGACCAGGCGCGCTGAACCAGCATCTGTTCAAGGTGACTTCCGACCGATATCCTCCTTGGCTTTGCTATCTCGCAATCCATCTCCATCTCGACCACTTCCGACACATCGCCGGAGGTAAGGCTACGACCATGGGTCATATTCAGCGGCATCACCTGTCAGACGCAAAGCTTCCCGTCCCGGCGACGGTGCTCCTGGGCGCTATGGATCGAATGATCGAGCCACTCGAGAGCGCGTGGCGTCGTACCGTTGAGTCCCGCACACTCGCTGCCCTGCGCGACGCGCTGCTGCCGAAGCTAATCTCCGGCGAGCTGCGGGTGAAGGACGCGGAACGGCTCACGGCGCGGTTCGGCTGATGAAGCGCGAGGCAAGGCTGCTGCTTGAGAAGGCCTGCGATGCGCTGGTCCTGAGCATCGAGCTCTTCAACCGGCCACACGATCGGGGGCGCGTCAGCAGCACGCTCATTCAGCTCGACCACGGGTTCGAGATGCTGCTCAAGGCCTCGATCGTGCATCGCGGTGGCCGAATCCGGGAGAAGCGGGCCAAGGAGACGTTGGGCTTCGATGCCTGCGTGCGGCGATCGCTCAGCGACGGCAAGATCAAGTACCTAAGCGAGGAGCAAGCGCTCGTTCTCCAAACAATCAACGGGCTCCGGGACGCGGCGCAGCATCACCTCCTGGACATCTCCGAGGGGCAGCTCTACGTCCACATGCAGTCGGGCGTCACCCTTTTTCGCGACATCCTGAAGAGAGTGTTCGATCAGGAGCTCTCCTGCCATCTGCCGACGCGGGTGTTGCCGGTTTCCACGTCGCCCCCGACCGATCTCGCCACGCTCTTCGACTCGGAGGTGACGGAGATCAAGAAGCTTCTGCGCCCCGGTCGACGGCGCCGCCTGGAAGCGCTCGCTAGGCTGCGACCGCTCGCGATCCTGGACGCGACGATCCGCGGCGAGAAGGGTCAGCCGAGCGACGCGGACCTACGGCGCTTTGGCAAGGAGATCCTCCGGGGGAAGGAATGGACCGCTGTCTTCCAGGGCGCAGCTTCGGTTGAAATCACGCCGGGTGGAACCGGTCCTGGGTTGTCGCTCCGACTTTCCAAGAAGGAGGGTATCCCGATCCAACTCGTCCCAGAAGGCACGCCGGGTGCCTCGGTCGTTGCCGTGAAGCGAGTGGATGAGCTCGGCTTCTATAACCTTGGAGCGAAGCAGCTCGCCGAAAAGGTCGGGTTGACGATGCCGAAGGCGGTCGCGGTCGTCGATCACCTCGGCCTTCGGACCCGGGAGGACTGCTACAAGGAGTTCAAGATCGGGAAGAGCGTGTTCAAGCGCTACTCCCAGAAGGCCATTGATGCGATCAGGGACGCGCTCAAGACCGAGACCGCGGAAGATATCTGGGCGAGGCGGAGCGCGCGAATACGATGAGCACCCCGGCCTTCACCGAATCCACCGTCGAGGACGCGGCCCTCGCCTGGCTCGAGGGCATCGGCTGGCGCCTCGCCCACGGCCCCGAGATCGCGCCGGACACGCCCGCGGCCGAGCGGCGCGACTACGGGGAGGTGGTGCTGGCCCGGCGCCTGCGCGATGCGCTCGCGCGCCTCAATCCCGCGCTTCCCCCGGAAGCGCTCGAAGGCGCCTTCCGCAAGCTGACGCGGCCCGAGGGCGCGGACCTGATCCAGCGCAACCGCGCCGTGCACCGGCTACTCGTGGACGGGGTGACGGTCGAATACCGCGACGCCGAGGGCGCGATCCGAGGGGCGCAGGCGCGGGTGATCGACTTCGACGACGTGGCGGCCAACGACTGGCTCGCCGTCAACCAGTTCGGGGTGGTCGAGAACAAGCACAGCCGCCGGCCGGACGTGGTGCTCTTCGTGAACGGGCTCCCGCTCGCCGTGCTCGAGCTCAAGAACGCGGCCGACGAGGACGCGACGATCGGGACGGCGTTCCAGCAGCTCCAGACCTACAAGACCGAGGTCCCGTCGCTCTTCTCGACCAACGCCGTGCTCGTCGTCTCGGACGGCGTCAAGGCGCGGATCGGCACCGTGAGCGCCGGGCGCGAATGGTTCAAGCCGTGGCGCACCATCGAGGGCGAGGCGCTGGCCGACACCCGGCTTGCCGAGCTTCAAGTGGTGATCGAGGGCGCGTTCGAGCGGCGGCGCTTTCTTGATCTCGTCCGGGACTTCATCGTCTTCGAGGACGATGGCGGCGGGCGCATCGTCAAGAAGATGGCAGGCTACCACCAGTTCCACGCCGTCCAGGTGGCCGTGCGGGAGACCCTGCGCGCCGCCGAGCTGCGCGCCGCCGCGCGCTTTGCGCGGCCAGCGCTCACGCTGGCGAGACCCGACCCGCGCGAACGGTACAGAACGCAGGTCCCCCTCGTTCCCCTCGAGGCGGCGGCCGGCGCGTTCGGCGATCCGCAGCACCTGCCCGGTGACGACGAGTTCGAGTGGGTCAGCGTCCGGACCGGGCGCCGGCTGCGGCCGGGGATGTTCGCGGCGCGCGTCGCGGGACGGTCCATGGAGCCCGCGATCCCGGACGGCGCCCTGTGCCTCTTCTCGGCACCGGTCGAGGGGACGCGCCAGGGCAAGACGGTCCTGGTGCAGCTCCGGGACGCGACCGATCCCGAGACGGGCGCGCGGTACACGGTCAAGCGGTACGAGAGCGAGAAGGTCGCCTCGGACGATGGCACCTGGCGGCACGCGCGCATTACGCTCAAGCCCGTCAATCCCGAGTTTCCACCGATCTCGCTTGCGCCGGAGGAAGGGGACCGCCTTCAGGTGGTCGCGGAGCTGGTGGAAGTGCTCGGGGAGAGCCGGAGCGACGACCCGAAGGCGGGCGACCGCCGCATCGGCGTCGTCTGGCACACCCAGGGCTCGGGCAAGAGCCTGACGATGGCGTTCTACGCCGGCCGGATCATCCGCGAGCCGGCGATGGAGAACCCGACCCTCGTCGTGCTCACCGACCGCAACGACCTGGACGACCAGCTCTTCGGCACCTTCTCGCGCTGCGCCGAGCTGCTGCGCCAGCCGCCGGTGCAGGCGGAGAGCCGGGCCCACCTGCGCGAGCTGCTCTCCGTCGCGGCAGGCGGGGTCGTGTTCACCACCATCCACAAGTTCCTCCCCGAGGAGAAGGGCGACCGGCATCCGCCGCTCTCGGAGCGGCGCAACATCGTGGTGATCGCGGACGAGGCGCACAGGAGCCAGTACGACTTCATCGACGGCTTCGCGCGGCACATGCGCGACGCCCTGCCGCATGCCTCGTTCATCGGCTTTACCGGCACGCCGATCGAGAAGACCGACGCCAGCACGCGCGCGGTGTTCGGCGACTACATCAGCGTCTACGACGTCCAGCGCGCGGTCGAGGACGGCGCGACGGTGCCGATCTACTACGAGAGCCGGCTCGCCAGGCTCGCGCTGGACGAA
>DASREU010000520.1:0-2038 GCA_035651935.1 Myxococcales bacterium
CTTCCGGCTTGGAGATCAGCTCCAGCGCACCCGCTTCCATCGCCTTGAACGAGAGCTCGAGCTGGCGATGCTGCCGGACCGAGCTGATCACCAGCACCCGCGAGGGCGCATCCGCCATGATGGCGGCGGTGGCGCCCAGGCCGTCGAGGCGCGGCATGTTCACGTCCATGGTGATCACGTCCGGCCGCAGCGCCCGTGCCTTCTCCACCGCCTCCACGCCGTCGGCGGCCTGGCCCACGATGGCGATGCGGGGGTGCTCGGCGAGCAGCTCGCAGAGGGCGGTGCGCAGGGTGGTCGAATCGTCGGCGACGAGGACCCGGATGGTGCGCGCGATCATGCCGCTCCCTTCCGGCGCGCGACGACCGCGCTCACTTCGGACAGGAGCCGCCCCGACACGCAGTCCTTCTTGGTGAGGAACCCGTCCGCGCCCACCGCGAGTCCGTGCTGCCGATCGCTGTCCGAATCGCGCGCGGAGACGAGGAGGACGGGCATCGCGTCCGACTCCTTCTGCTGCCGCACCGCCGCGGTGAGCTGGAACCCGTCCATCTCTTCCATGCCGATGTCGCAGACCATCACCTCGTAGGCGCTGTGGCGGAGCTGCTCCAGCGCCTGCCGCGCGTTGGAGGCGGTGTGCACCAGGTATCCGCCGCTCTCCAGCGCGGTGCGATGGAGCGCGCGGGCGGTGAGCGAGTCGTCGACGACCAGCGCCCGGCGCGTGCCGCCCAGGCCGGAGTCGGCGCGCCGGTCGCTCGCCGCGAGCCAGTCGGGCCGGAGGATCAGCACCAGCTCGCCGCGCGCCAGCGTGGCCGCGCCCTGGTATGCGGGCAGGTCGCGCACCTCGACCGGGAGCGGCCGGATCACCAGCTCCTTGTCTCCGATCACCTCGTCGACGCTCAGCGCCAGCCGCCGTCCCTGCGATTGCACGATCAGGAGCGGCTGTCCGTCCGCAGGCGCCTCGGGCTGCCGCAGGCCGAGCAGCGCGCCCAGATCCTGCACCGGGAGCAGCTGCTCGCGGTGCTCCAGCTGAACCCGGGTCCGGCCCGCACGCAGGTCGCTGCTCCGGGCCGCGCGGGACGACTCCACGGCCGCCATCGGCACGCCGAGCTCATGCTCGCCGCAGCGGACCACCAGCACCGGCGAGCTCCCCAGATCCGCGGGAAGCGTGAGGACGAATCGCGCGCCCTGGCCGGCGACGCTCTGCACCTCGACGTGACCCTGCAGCGCCTGGATCTGGTTGCGAACGACATCCAGTCCGACTCCGCGCCCGGAGTACTCCGTCGCCTCCAGGCGCGTCGAGAAGCCGGGGCGGAAGATCAGCTGGTGGAGCTGCGTGGCGGAGAGACTCGCCAGCTCCTCGGCGGGGACCAGCGCGCGGCGCAGCGCGGCTTCCCGGATCTGCTCCACGTCCAGGCCGCCGCCGTCGTCGGCGACTTCGACGAAGAGCATGTTGCCTTGCTGCTCGACGCGGATGGTCAGCGCTCCTTCGCGGTGCTTGCCCGCCTTCTCGCGGACATCCGGCATCTCCAGGCCGTGATCCACCGCGTTCCGGACCAGGTGCACCAGCGGTCCGCGCAGCTGCTCGAGCACGCGCCGGTCCAGAGAGACCTCGGCTCCGGCGACCGACAGCTTCGCCTCCTTGCCGGTGGCCTTGCAGAGGTCGCGGATCGCGCGGCGCAGCGGCTCGATCACCGTCCGTACCGGCATGGTGGAGATCGCTTTCAGGCCCTCTTCCATCGAGACTACGATGTCCGCGGCCTCTTCGCCGTCCGCTCCGAGCGATCGGCGCACTCCGAGCAGCAGGGCGCGCGAGTCCGCCGTCTCCGCCTGGATCCCCAGCCGGTCGAGCTGGTGAACGGCCCTGTCGATCTCGCGGCGCCGCTCTTCCAGCCGCAGCCGGATCTCCCGGAGGCGCTCGACCTCGTGGAGCAGCGAGATCACCTGCCGCGTGCTCACCCTCCAGCTCTCCGACTGCGTGTCGTCGTTGGCGGCAGCGCTGGGCACCGGCACCGCGGTGTCGTCCGAAGGGTGCGAGGGGTTC
>DASREU010000521.1:0-12079 GCA_035651935.1 Myxococcales bacterium
CCCCTTGGCGCGGGTTAAGATGTCCCCGTGCGGCTCTTCCTCACTTCCAGGCTGCTCTCCGCCGCGGGTGTCCCGCACGGCTTCTCGGTGCGCACCGGCGGAGTCTCGTCGGGCGCCTTCTCCTCGCTGAATCTCGGCCTCTCGGTCGGCGACGACGAGGCGGCGGTGCGCGAGAACCATGACCGGCTCCGCGAGGCCGCGGGGCTCTCCGGCCGCATCGCGACGGGAAACCAGGTGCACGGCGACCGCGTCGTCGACGCGCGCCTGCGGGAGATCTTTCCCTCGACCGAGGCGCAGGAGGACGGCGCCGACGCGCTGCTCGCGCTCGCGGAAGGCGCGGTCGGGGTGCGGGTTGCGGATTGCGTCCCGGTTCTCCTCCAGGCCGGCGAGGCGGTCGCGGCGGTGCACTCGGGGTGGCGGGGGACGCGCCTGCAGATCGCCGGCCGGGCGGTGCGCGCGCTCCAGCATGCCAGCGGCGCCAACCCCGCCGAGGTCCTCGCAGCGATCGGCCCCTGCATCGGCCGCTGCTGCTACGAAGTCTCGCCGGAGCTGGCGGCGGCCTTCCGGGCGATGTTCGGGCCCGAGGCGGCCGATGATCCCGCTAAAAACCCCAAGCCTCACCTGGACTTGCGCTATTGCGTCGAGCGATCGCTGCTCCAGGCCGGCGTCCGCGAGGAGCGGATCGAGCAGGTGGAAGGGTGCACATCCTGCGACATCGACTCCTTCTTCAGCCATCGCCGGGACAAGGGCCGTACCGGTCGCCATCTGGCCTTCATCGAAGCCCGCGGCTCCTGAACCTCTTTCTTTGACATGTCAGGCCCCCCGCGTAGATCATCGCGGGACGCGGCACGTGTGCCGCGCCCGGGGGAATCCGCTTGCGCTTCCGCTCTCTTGCCATCGCCGCGCTGCTCGCCGCATGCGCGGGGGCGCCGCCGCGTCCGTCGGCGGAAGCGGAAGAGCTGAAGGAGCTGCGCAGCCAGATCCAGGCCCAGTCGGCGCTCGTCGCCCAGCAGGAGCGTCGGATCGAGGAGCTGGAGGTGAAGCTCGCAGCGCTCGCGGCACGGGCGCATCCGGCCGCGGTTCCTGCCGCTCCCGCAGCGCCGGCGCGCGTCGACCCGCGGCCTCCGCTCAAGACGGTCAAGGCCGGGGGACGCCTGCGCCGCGCCGATCGGATCAATCCCGTCGAGCACGCGCCGCGGCTCCCCGTCGCCGTCGAGCTGCGCGAGCCCAGCGAGGAAGCTTTGGCGCTGCTGGAAGCCGATCCCGCGGTCGCGCGAGAGTTCGACGCCGATCGCACCTGGGCCGAGGCGGTGCGCAAGCTGAACGAAGGCAAGCATGCCGAGGCGGAGCTCGAGTTCCTGGCGTTCGTCGCGGCCTGGCCCGATCACGCGGCTGCCGACAACGCGCTCTATCTCGCCGGCCTGGTCCGCGAAGTCCGCGGCGACTGCGCCGGAGCGCTTCCGCTCTTCGAGAGCGTGCCGCAGAAGTATCCCGCAGGAGATGCCGTGCGGCAGGCCCAGCTGGAGCGGGGCCGGTGCCTGCGGATCCTCGGGCGCAAGGACGAGGCGAAATCGGTTCTGGAGCAGTTGTCGAAGGAGCACCCCGACGCGCCCGAGGCGGCGCAGTCGCGGCAGCTCCTGCTGGATCTGTGAGGAGGAGCGGAATGCGGACGCGAACGATCGCGCGGTGGCGCAGGGCAGCACTGGGCGGGGCGATGGGCTTGTTCCTTTCGATTCCTGCGCGCGCGCAGCAGGATCAGCCGCCGCCCCCGCCGCCTCCACTCGCTCCGCAAGCGCAGGAGCCCGCGGCGGAGCCCCAGGACAAGGCGCAGGCGCCCCAGGAGAAACCCGCGAAGCGCGTGCCGCACGCGGCCCAGCCGGCGCGCGAGAACGCGCCCATGGTCACCGAACAGAGCCCGCGCCCGGCGCCCGACGCCAACATCAAGCCCGTGCCGGGCGCGCCCGACGAGTACACCATCCAGAAGGGCGATACGCTCTGGGACCTTTCGCAGAAGTTCCTCAGCAACCCCTGGTACTGGCCCAAGATCTGGAGCCTGAACCCGAGCATCGAGAATCCGCACTGGATCTACCCGGGGAACAAGCTCCGCATCGTGCCCGGCGAAGGCGGGGAGCAGGCGCCGGCCCAGGTCCAGGAAGAGACCGAGGCGGGCGTCGACGCCACCGCCATGAACTCGCCCGAGGAGCCGCAGCCGGGCGCCTCTCCCGACACGCTGGTCTCTCCGCCGGAGACGCCCGATCTCGACGTGGTGAGCAAGAACAGCCGCGAAGGCAGGTCGTCGCAGAACAGCGTCACCGTCAGCGGGAAGCTCGCCTTCTCGCCCCCTCCGGTGATCACGGTGCGCACGAGCGGCCTGATCACTCCGGAGGAGATGCGCGAGGCCGGGACGCTCGAGGCCTCGTTCGAGGAGAAGGAGATGCTCGCCACCTACGACACCGCGTACGCCCGGTTCCGGGGCGAGGTGACGGCGAAGCCGGGTGACAAGGTGCTGATCTTCCGCCCGGAGGGGAACATCACCCATCCGATCTCGCACCGGACGCTCGGACGCCAGACCAAGACGGTGGCCGTGGCGAAGATCCTCTCCGTCCAGGGAACGCAGGCCACCATCCAGATCGAGCGGATGTTCGAGGAGGTGGGGCGCGGAGATCTGGTCCGGCCCTGGACCGCGCAGGACAAGCGCGTCGCGCCGCGGGCGAACACCGCGGACGTGGTCGGGCGCATCGTGCAGTCGGTCGACCCGGGGCTCACCACGTACGGCGAGGCGAACGAGGTGTTCATCGACCGCGGCTCCGAGGACGGCGTGCAGGAGGGCAACACCTTCGCGGTCGTGCGGCAGGGCGACGGGCTGAGCAACGCCTTCGTCACCCAGTCGTACACCGCCGGCGTGCAGGGCGAGAAGTCGGCGAAGGCCGACGTGCCCGAGGAGAACGTGGGCCTGCTGCTCGTCGTCGACACGCGCGAGCACCTGAGCACCGCGGTGGTGGTGAAGAGCGTGCGCGAGCTGCAGGCGGGCGACATGGTCGAGATGCGCGCGTCGGGGTCCGGCGGCGGAGCGCAGTAGAGCGGCCTTGAGCCAAGGCACCCAGAGCGCCGCCGACGCTGCGGGGCCCGTGTCCCCGGAGGCGGTCGCCGCGTGCGCGCTCTCCGCGCTGCCGGGCGTCGGCCCTTCGACGCTGGGCCGCATCGCGCAGGTCTTCAAGTCGCTGCGATTCGCGGCCGAGGAGGGGCCTGCGGGCATCCTCCGGCGCGCCGACGATCTGGCACTGAGGGCGGAGACGCGGGCGTTCCTCGCGGAGACGCCGGACCTGCACGAGCTCGGCGCCTGGGTGCTGAACGCGGCGCGCGCGGCGGGGGCGCGGGTGCTGCTGCCGGGCGACAAGGGATTTCCGCTCCGGCTCCGCGCGACCCCCAATCCCCCCGGGGTGCTGTACGTGCGCGGCACGCTCACGGCGGAAGCCCGGCGCATCGCGGTGGTGGGCGCGCGCGCAGCAGACGAGACAGGCCTGGAGCTTGCGCGGAGCTTCGGGGACGGATTCGCGCGTGCGGGCGTGGAGGTCGTCTCCGGCGGCGCGCGAGGGATCGACACCGCCGCCCACGAAGGAGCGCTGTGGGGAGCCGGGCGATCCATCGCGGTGCTCGGCTGCGGCATCGACGTGACCTATCCCGCGGAGAACCGCGAGCTCTTCGATCGGCTGGCGAACGGCGGCGGCGCGGTGGTCAGCGAATTCGCCCCCGGCACCCAGCCGGCGCCGAAGAACTTCCCGCGCCGGAACCGGACGGTAGCTGCGTTGTCGAACGCCGTGGTCGTGGTGCGCGCCGCGGCCCGTTCCGGTGCGCTGATCACCGCGGCACACGCGGCCGATCTCGGCGTCAGGCTGTTCGCCGTTCCCGGCGATCCCGGCAACCGGCGCGCCGAGGGCTCGAACGATCTGCTTCGCCAGGGAGCGGCCGAGCTGGCGGCCGGCCCGGCGGATGTCTTGCGCGCGCTCGGTTGGCCGGTTCCCGACGGCCTGGCACCAGTCGATGACGCACCGCATCTGGGGCCGGCGGCATCCAACCTGGCGGTAGAACGGACCGACGAGGTTCTCGACGCCTCCGGCGTCAGGCTGTGGAGACTTCTGGACGAGAGGACCCCGGCTCATGTAGACGACCTCGCCCTGCGCGCGCAGATCCCGGCCCGGGAAGCGCTGGGAAAGCTCGCGGAGTTGGAGCTGAAGGGCATGGCGTTGCAGAGGCCCGGGAAATACTTCCTGCGCCGCTGAGCTTTCGAACCCATTTGGGAGTGCCGGCATCGATCGCCGCCCCGAGGGAACATGGCAACCAGCAAGACAGCAGCGAAGACGACGAAAGCCCGGAAGACGGCGAAAAAGGCAGGCGGCGACAAGGAGGGCCCGGCACGGGCGAAGGGAAGCACCCTCGTCATCGTCGAGTCTCCGGCCAAGGCGAAGACCATCAAGAAGTACCTGGGCGCGGGCTACGTGGTGAAGGCCTCGGTGGGCCACGTCATGGACCTGCCCAAGAGCAAGATCGGCGTCGATATCGAGAACGGGTTCGAGCCCGTCTACGAAGTGATCGAGGCGAAGAAGAAGGTGGTCGCCGATCTCAAGTCCGCCGCCAAGACCGCCGAACGGCTGCTGCTCGCGACCGACCCCGACCGCGAGGGCGAGGCGATCGCCTGGCACGTCTACGAGCAGCTCAAGCGGACGAAGATCCCGGTGTCGCGGATCCTCTTCAACGAGATCACCAAGAAAGCCATCCAGGAAGCGATCCTCAAGCCGCTGGAGCTGAACAAGGACCTCTACGACGCGCAGCAGGCGCGCCGCGTGCTCGACCGGCTGGTCGGGTACCAGATCTCGCCCATCCTCTGGAAGAAGGTCCGCCGCGGGCTGTCCGCCGGCCGGGTTCAGAGCGTGGCCGTGCGGCTGGTGGTCGAGCGCGAAGAGGAGATCGCGAAGTTCGTCCCCGTCGAGTACTGGAGCATCGAGGCCGACCTGCGCGCCGCGCTTCCTCCGCAGTTCCGGGCCCGGCTGATCCGGCTCGATGGCGAGAAGGCGGAGATCGGCACCGGCGACGTCGCCCATCCGCTGGTCGAGGAGCTGAAGGCGGAGAAGTTCGTGGTCGCGGAGGTGACGCGGAAGGAGCGCCGCCGCAATGCGCCGCCGCCGTTCATCACCTCCAAGCTGCAGCAGGACGCCGCCAACCGGCTGGGCTTCACCGCCAAGAAGACGATGACGCTGGCGCAGCGGCTCTACGAAGGAGTGGAGCTGGGCGAGGACGGCCAGACGGCTTTGATCACGTACATGCGCACGGACTCGGTCCGCCTCTCGCCCGACGCAGTGGCGGGAGCGCGCGAGTACGTGACCCAGCGCTGGGGCAAGGACTACCTGC
This sequence comes from Myxococcales bacterium, assembly GCA_035651935.1. Taxonomy (GTDB): domain Bacteria; phylum Myxococcota; class Myxococcia; order Myxococcales; family 40CM-4-68-19; genus 40CM-4-68-19. The sequence goes on from DASREU010000521.1 coordinate 5,407, forward strand.
CCGCGGAGCCGGTGCAGTTCAAGACGAAGAAGAGCGCGCAGGATGCGCACGAGGCCATCCGGCCCACCTCGCTGGAGCATCCCCCGGAGCGGGTGAAGCCGTTCCTCGAGAAGGACATGTTCCGGCTCTACGAGCTGATCTGGAACCGCTTCATCGCCTGCCAGATGGTCCCGGCGGTGTTCGATCAGACCACCGCGGACATCAAGGCGGGACGGGCGACGTTCCGTGCCACCGGCCAGATCCTCAAGTTCCCCGGCTACCTCGCCGTCTACGGCCAGGAGGCAGAGGCTCCGCAGGAGGAAGCCGGCGCCGAGAAGATGGAGGGCGACGACGAGGAGAAGGGCGACGTCTCCCGCCAGCTCCCGCCGCTCGAGTCCGGGCAGGCCCTGGAGCTCGTCGACCTCACCTCCGAGCAGCACTTCACCCAGCCGCCACCGCGCTTCACGGAAGCGTCGCTGGTGAAGGAGCTGGAGGAGAAGGGCATCGGCAGGCCTTCCACCTACGCGGCCATCCTCTCCACCATCCAGGACAAGGAGTACGTGGAGAAGAAGGAGGGCCGCTTCTTCCCCACCGAGCTGGGAAAGATCGTCACCGAGCTCCTGCTCAGCGCCTTCCCCAACGTGATGGACGTGCAGTTCACCGCGCGCATGGAGGAGGAGCTGGACGGGGTGGAGGAAGGCAAGGTCGAGTGGCAGTCGGTGCTCGGCGAATTCTACACGCCGTTCAAGAAGAGCCTCGCCGCCGCCGAAGCGCAGATGCGCGACGTCAAGCGCGAGGAGAAGCCCACCGATCTGGTCTGCGAGAAGTGCGGCAGCCCGATGGTGATCAAGTGGGGCCGGATGGGCCGCTTCCTCGCGTGCTCGGGATATCCCGACTGCAAGAACACCAAGGACTTCATCGAGGAGAACGGGAAGATCAAGATCGTCGAGGATCTGCCCACCGACGAAGTCTGTCCCACCTGCGGCAAGCCGATGGTGAACAAGCGCGGCCGCTTCGGCCGGTTCCTCGCCTGCTCTGATTATCCGGCGTGCAAGACCACCCGGCCGATCACCCTCAAGGGCGTGGTCTGCCCCGACTGCGGCGGCGGCCTCGCCGAGCGCAAGTCGCGCTTCGGGAAGAGCTTCTTCGGCTGCGTGAAGTATCCGGAGTGCAAGTTCGCCGCGTGGGACCGGCCGATTCCCGGCCCCTGCCCGCAATGCGGAAAGGCGTACCTGCTCCAGAAGTACACGAAGCGCGACGGCGCCTTCATCGCCTGCCCGGACAAGGAATGCGGCTATCGCCGCGAGGCGCCCGAGCCCGGCTCGGAGACGACCACTCCGCCGGCAGTCCAGGCCTCCTGACGAAATTCGGGGACACGCACCGATTTCCCGGACGGTCGTTGGTGCCCCGCGGGAATTTGGGGACACGCACCGATTTCCCGGGCGGTGGTTAGCGCCCCGCAGTCCCGCCGGCATCCAGCCCACGACCCGTCGACCGACCCACCGTGACCGCGGGGTGCGAATCCCCGCCGCGAGCACCGGCGCGGCTGCGGAACGCCCAGAAGGTAAGTGGGATTGACCGGGTCGCAACAGACGAGCGGCCGCCTGGGCTTGCCACGCCGCCGCCGGGCGTATAGCAACGGCGGCGATGCAGAGCGTCGTGCAGGTGGTCGGCGGAGGGTTGGCGGGAACGGAGGCGGCGCTGGTGCTGGCCGAGTCCGGCGTCGAGGTCGTGCTCCACGAGCAGAAGCCGCAGAGAAGGTCGCCTGCGCACAAGGAAGACGGGCTGGCGGAGCTGGTCTGCTCGAACTCGCTGCGCTCGGACAACCCGGAGAATGCGATCGGGCTTCTCCATGAAGAATTGCGGCGCCTCGGCTCGCCGGTGCTCGCCCAGGCAGACCTCGCGCGCATTCCGGCGGGAGACGCGCTGGCGGTGGATCGGGTCGCGTTCAGCGGAGGGCTGACCGCCCGCATCGCCTCGCACCCGCGGATCCGTGTGGTCGGCGAGGAGGTGCGGGACCTGCCGCAGCCGCCCGACCTCTGCATCGTCGCCACCGGTCCGCTGACCGGCGAGGCGCTGGCGCGATCGCTCGCCGAGGCGGTGGGCGCAACGCAGCTCGCCTTCTACGACGCCATCGCGCCGATCGTCGCCGGAGACTCGGTGGACCTTTCGGTCGCATTCGCGCAGTCCCGCTACGGAAAGGGAGACGGCGCCGATTACCTGAACCTCCCGCTGTCGCGCGAAGAGTACGAGCGCTTCGTCGACGAGCTCCTCCGCGGCGACAAGGTCGCGCCGCACGCCTTCGAGGAGCCGCGCTACTTCGAAGGCTGCCTGCCCATCGAGGTGATGGCCGAGCGCGGCCGCGACGCTCTCGCCTACGGCCCGATGAAGCCGGTCGGCCTGAGCGACCCCCGCACCGGAAAGCGGCCACATGCCGTCCTGCAGCTGCGCCGCGAGGACAAGGCGGGCACCGCCTGGAACCTGGTCGGCTTCCAGACGCGGCTCACCTGGCCCGAGCAGAAGCGCATCTTCTCCAGCTGCATCCCCGGGCTCTCCCGGGCCGAATGGGTCCGCCTCGGCCAGGTGCATCGAAACACCTTCCTGAACGCCCCCGCCGTGATCGCGCCGGACGGAACGCTGAAGGCGCGTCCGCACGTCTACTGCGCCGGCCAGATCACCGGCGTCGAGGGATACGTGGAGAGCGCCGCGTCCGGGCACGTCGCCGCGCGCCGCGTCCTGGCCCGGCTGCGCGGCTCCGCATTCCTCCCTCCCCCGGCGACCACGGCGCTCGGCGCTCTCCTCCGGCACGTCAGCGGAGAGGCGCACCCGCACGGCTACGAGTACCAGCCGACGAACGTGGTCTACGCTCTCTTTCCGCCGCTCGCCGAGCGGCACCGGAAGCAGGACCGCAAGCCGCGCCTGCTCGCGCGGGCCCGGCGCGACCTCGAAGCGTGGGCCGCCGAGACCGCTGTCGCGTTGCACCCCGGACCTGCTCGATGGCCTTCCACCGAACTGCGGCCGTAGCCCTCCTCTGCGTCGCCTGCACCGAGTCCCTCCCCGGCAAGAAGCTGGCGTCGGGGCTCGCGCGCGGGCTGATCGCCCGCGACGGGGCCGTGGCTTTCCTGCTCGACGCACGCAAGCCCGCAGACGGCAGCGCGCCGGACGACCTCTTCGCCGGAGATCTCTGGCTGGACGATCACAAGGTCGGCTCCGGCGTCTCCACGGGCGAGGGCGCGTACGCGTTCTCGCCCCGATCCGCGAACCTGGCGTTCCTCTCCGCCTGGCGCTTCCGCGACGGGGAGGGCGAGCTGTGGGTGGCCTCGGGTGCGAGCGCGCCGCGCCAGATCGCCGGAGTGGCGCGGGCCTTCGCCTGGTCCTCCCGCGGAGAGCTGGGGTTCGTCGGTCGCGACGCGATCGGCATCGGCGACCGGATCGTCCCGCTGCCCGGAGCCCAGTCCATCGCCTGGGCCCCGGACGGCCGCCGTCTCGCCGCCCGCGCCTCCGCGGCCGCCGGGGGGAAGTTGTGGACGGTCGATGCGCAATCGGGAGCTGCCAGGGAGATCGCCGTCGCCACCTCGGATTTCGCCTTTGCATCCGACGGCGCGATCGCCGCGCTCGGGCCGCCGCCGCCGAAGGGCGGAGACCGGCCGCTGCTGGTCGACGGCGTGCGGGTCGCGGACGCCACCGCGTTCAGCTTCTCGCCCGACGGGCGCGAGATCGCGCTCCTCTCCACCGGCAAGCAGCCGGGCGAGTCGAGCGGCGAGCTGTACCGCGTGCCGAGATCCGGAGGCGCTCCGCAGCTGATCGCCTCCCGCGTCAGCGAATGGCGCTGGACCGCCGGCGGCGATCTGGTCTGCCTCGCCCGCTATGACCTCCGCGCACGCGCCGGGACGCTCACCGCGACGGCGCCTCGAGGGTCGCCGAAGGAGATCGCGCACCGCGTGCAGGGCTTCACGCTCTTCGGCCGGCGCGTGCTGTACCTGATGCAGGTGCCGCTCAAGGGCGACTTCAAGATCGAGCTCTGGGCCGTGGACCTCGCCGCCGCGGATTCCGCTCCACACCGGATCGACGACGGAGTCTACGGCTGGGAGCTGTCGCCGGACGGCGCCACCGTCTACTACAAGGCCCGCTGCGCCGGCGGATCGCGGAGCTGTTCGCTCCTGCGCAATGCGTTCCCGGGCGGCGTGCCGGAGACGCTCGCCACGAACGTCGCGGGATTCGATCTCTCGCAGGACGGTGCGCGGATCCTCGTCGAGCAGCCGCACCGGGGCGCCCCGCGCGCCGTCGACCTGGCGGTGATCTCCGCAAGCGGGCCGCCGCAGCGGGAGCTGAAGCCGCTCGTGCAGGAAGCGGATCCCGGGTCGCGGTTCGCCGACGCCGGCGGACGCAAGGTCGCCTATGCGATCATCGCGGCGGGGAAGGGCGGCGTGTTTCTGGCGGATGTGCCTTGAGCGCAGCAGAATTGCGGCCGTGCATCCCGAGATCGAGGAATTCGCGGCGCACCTCGCGCAGGTCGAGCGCGCTTCGCCGCAGACGGAACGCGCGTACGTCTCCGACCTGCGCCAGCTCGCGTCGTTCCTCGACGAGCGCGGCACGCCTCTCGATGCCGCCACCCGCGACGATCTCCGCGCGTTCCTCGCCTCGCGCTTCGCAGCCAACTCGGCCGCGACGCTCGCGCGCAAGCAGGCCAGCCTGCGCGCGTTCTACGAGCACCGGGTGCGCATGGGGCACATCGCCGACAGCCCCGCCCGCCGCCTGGTGTTCCCCCGGCGGCGCATCTCGCTCCCCAACGTCGTCGCGGTGGACGACTGCTTCGCCATCGTCGAGGCGCCACCGGCGCGGACCGTCCCGGGCCTGCGCGACCGCGCGGCGCTGGAGCTCTTGTACGGCGCCGGCCTGCGCGTCTCCGAGCTGGTCGGCCTGGACGTCGCCGATCTGTCGCAGGACGCCCTGCGCGTCCGGGGCAAGGGACGCAAGGAGCGGCTGGTCCCGCTGGTGCGAAAGGCGCGGGCGGCGCTCGATGCGTACCTGGCGCGCCGCTCCGAGCTCGGCCCCGTGGACGGGGCGCTCTTCCTCAACCGGCGCGGCCACCGCCTCACCGCGCGCAGCGTGGCCCGCCATCTGGCCAACTATGCGCTGATCGCCGGTGCGCGCCGGCACGTCCACCCGCACGCGCTCCGCCACAGCTTCGCCACCCACCTCCTCGACATGGGCGCCGACCTCCGGGGGATCCAGGAGCTCCTCGGGCACGCCTCGCTCTCCACCACCCAGCGCTACACGCACGTCTCTTCGGAGCGCCTCCTGCAGATCTACGAAGACGCGCACCCGCGCGCGCACAAGAAGGGCCGTTAACCCCGATCGCGCCTGTTCCTGGCGATGGCGAACTGCCCCTCGAGGAACGAGAGGATCGAGGTGCCTTCGGCGGCGAGCTGCTGGGGAATGAAGGAGCGCCGGGTGAGGCCCGGCAGCGTATTCAGCTCCAGGAAGACCGGTCCCGACGGCGAGCAGATCACGTCCGTGCGCGAGTACCCCTCGCAGCCGAGCGCGCGGTGCGCGGCGAGCGCGAGATCCTGCGCCGCCCGCGAAACCTCGGGAGGCACCTCCGCCGGCGTGATCTCCTGCGTTCCCTTGCCCAGGTACTTCCCTTCGAAGTCGAAGGCGCGGCCCTGGTCGAGGCGCACCTCGCTGGGCGGAAGCGCCCGCGGCCCCTTCGGTCCGTCCACCACGCCGACCGTCAGCTCGGCGCCGGAGACGAATTCCTCCGCCAGATAGCGCTCGCCGGACTGCTCGATGCGCACCGCCGTGTCTTCCACCTGCTTCGTCGCGTCGAGGTGATAGAGGCCGACGCTGCTGCCGCCCGCCACCGGCTTGGCGACGATGCGTCCATAGAGCCCGATCATGTCGCGCAGCTCCTGCCGCATCACTTTGGGATCCTTCGAGAGGTGCACCGAGTGCGCGATGCGGACGCCGGCGCCGCTCGCGACCTGCTTCGCGACTTCCTTGTCGAAGGCGCGCGCGCTCGCCTCGGCGCCCGGCCCGGTGAACGCGATGCGCCGCGCCTCCAGCATCCGCTGGATGGTGCCGTCCTCGCCTTCGCCGCCGTGGAGGGCGAGGAACCAGATCCGGTCGGGCGCGCTCTCGAAGGCCGCGACGACCGAGGGAAACTCCGCCGGAGCGGGCGGGGTGAAGTCCTGCTCGAACGGCCTCTGGAACGCCGCCAGCGCCTCGCGCGGCACTTTGTGCACCGCCCCCGTCGGAGCGAGGAACCAGGCCTCTGCCTCGTCGAGCAGCCCGGAAACGTTCTGGGCGGAGGCGACGGAGACGCGCCTCTCGTTGCTGGCGCCGCCGAAGAGGATGATCACGCCAGACCCGGGCATTGTGGGAAACCTACCATCGCAAGCGGGCGACCGCAGCGTTACCATCGCGCTCCGATGAAGATCCGCTCGACGACCGTGGTGTGCGTGCGCAAGGACGGCAAGGTCGCGCTCGGCGCGGACGGCCAGGTGACGCTGGACAAGACGGTCCTGAAGCACGGGGCGAAGAAGCTTCGCCGCCTGGGCGACGGCTCCGTGCTCGCCGGTTTTGCCGGCGCCACGGCCGACGCGTTCACCTTGTTCGAGCGCTTCGAGGGAAAGCTGAAGGATTTCAACAAGAACCTCGCGCGCGCCGCGGTGGAGCTGGCCAAGGACTGGCG
>DASREU010000522.1:0-9489 GCA_035651935.1 Myxococcales bacterium
AGGCGATCACCGGCACCGCCCCGAGCTTGCCCACCACCTCGCGCCCTTCGGCGGTGTAGAGCGACCAGGCGACGACGGCGACGATCAGGAGCAGGTCCCCGACCAGCGGGCCGCGCGAGAGATCGACCCCGCGCTGGAAGAGCACGTACAGGGTGCCTCCGAGGGCGAGCGCGGTCCCGATCGCGGCGCGCCACCCCGGGAACTCGCCGATCAGCGCCTGCGCGAGGAGCAGCACGATCAGCGGCGTCAGCGTGTACAGCAGCGCCGCGTGGGCGGCGGTGGAGAGCTGGAGGCCGTAGAGGAAGAATCCCTGGTTCACGGGGACGCCGACCACCGCGAGGAAGAGGAGCTTGCGGCGCCATTCGCGCGGCGGCAGCCGCTCTCCGGGCGGCTTCACCCGGCGCAGCAGCACCACCAGCAGCACCGACGCGCCGGTGAAGCGGAGCAGGCCGAGCGGCAGCGCCGGGATCTCCATCAGCGCGCGCTTGGCGAACAGGTAGTTGGCGGCGGAGAGGAGCGTGTGGACCAGCAGCGCGCCGTAGAGGAGCGCGGCGGAGGGGCGGGCGCGGGCGTGCATCGGCGCGACGGTTCTGCGTAGATTGCGAAGCCATGTCAATGAAAAGCCGGAGCGTGGTGGTGACCGGCGCCTCGGGCAATCTGGGCCGCGCGGTGGTGGAGCGTCTGGAGCGCGCGGGCGCCCGCGTCGCGCCGCTGACCCACGGGGACGCCGACTTGACCGCGGAAGCCCAGGTGGAGGCCGCGTACGACAAGGTGCTCCAGCGGCACGGAGCGATCTGGGGCTCCGTCCATTGCGCCGGCGGTTGGGCGGGCGCGCCCTTCGCCGAGACGGACGTGGCCACCTTCGAGAAGATGATCGCGCTCAACCTGCGCTCGACGTTCCTCTGCTGCCGCGCGGCGCTGCGCCGCATGCGCGGAGAAGGGCGGATCGTCAACGTGGCGGCTCTGACCGCGGCGGCGTTGCAGGGCATCGGCGGCTCCGCCGCGTACGCCGCGTCGAAGGCCGGCGTGGTGGCGCTGACGAAGGCGATCGCCGAGGAAGGCAACGGGGTCCGCGCGAATTGCGTGGCGCCCGGAACGCTGCGAACGCCGGCAAACGGCGAGACGGCGGGCCAGGTGCCGCTCGAGGACGTCGCCGAGGCGATCCTCTACCTGGTGTCGCCCGAAGCGGGCGCGGTCAACGGCGCCGTGCTGACGTTCCCGTCGCGCTGAAGGACGCCGATCCGGCGCAGCGCCTGATCGCGCACGCCCGCTGCGTCATCGGCAGCGAGCTTCTCCGCCTCCTCCAGCGGCACCTCGCCGATCGCCAGCGCCGTGCGCACCAGCCCGTCGCGGCCGGCGCGGAGCAGCGGCGTGCCTTCGAAGCGCCTGCGCGCCTCCTCGCGCGTGAGCGAGAGGACGTCGCTCAACCGGAGCGAAGGCGTGCGCGCGCGCAGCGGCACCAGGGTGCCCGCAGGAGCGCGGCGGTTCCAGGGGCACACGTCCTGGCACGCGTCGCAGCCGAAGATGCGGCCGCCGGCGCGCCGCGCGATGTCCTCCGGGATGGCTTCCCTGTGCTCGATGGTGTGGTACGCGATGCAGCGCCGGGCATCGACATACCGCGGCTCCGGGATCGCGTCCGTGGGGCAGGCGGGGATGCAGAGCGCGCACTCGCCGCAGCGATCGGGAGATGGCGCGTCCGGCTCGAGCTCCGCGTCGGTGACCAGCGCTCCGAGCAGGAGCCACGACCCGAGCCGCTCGTTGATCAGGCACCCGTTCTTGCCGATCCACCCGAGCCCCGCTTCCTGGGCCCAGGCCTTCTCCAGCACCGCGCCCGCGTCCACCTCGGCATAGACCGCCGCGCCGTGCTCGCGCAGCCACGACGCGAGCTTGCGCACCGGCCTGAGCACCACGTTGTGATAGTCGCGCCCGCGGGCATACCGGGCGACGCTCAACTCGCCGGGAGCGGGCTCCGGATCGCCCGGGCCCGGCGCGTACGACGCCGCGACGGCGATCACGCTGCGGGCGCCGGGCAGCAGCCGCGACGGGTCGAGCCGCTCCTCGCGCCGCGCGCGAACGTAGCCGAGCCCGGCATCCCAGCCCTGCCCGAGCCAGCGGTCCAGCCGTGCCGGCGGCAATGGGCGCGCGCGCGCCACCCCGCAGAGATCGAGCCCCAACTCGCGTGCGCGCGCTTTCACCTGCGCGGCTGTGACGTCCACCCGCTACCTCTTGAAGGTGATGGCGAGGCCGTCCCGGATCGGCACGATGGTCGAGACCAGCCCCTCGCTCCCGAAGATCACGCGAGTGTACTCGCGCAAGCCGGCCGTCGCCGCATCGCTCTCGCCGCGCGCCACGGCGCCGCCCCAGAGCACGTTGTCGGCGAGCACCAGGCCGCCCGCCCGGAGCTTGGGCAGCGCGATCGCCAGGGCCTTCGGGTACTCGGCCTTCTCGCCGTCGAGGAAGACCAGATCGATCCCGCTCTCCGCGCGGGCGAGCGCCTCCAGCCCGTCGCCGGCGGGCTCGAAGCGGCACCGGTCGAGCAGGCCGGCCTTGCCGAGCCAGGCCCGGGCGCGGTCGAGGTTCTCGCGATCGAAGTCCGTCAGCGTGACCGTGCTGCCGGCCTCGAGGACGCGGGCAAACCAGAACGCCGAGTAGCCGAACCCGCTCCCCACCTCGAAGATGCGGCGCGCCCCCAGGAGGAGGGCGAACTGCCCGAGCAGCGTCCCCATCGCCTGGCCGACGATGGGGAACCCGTCGCGCTCGTCGGCGTAGCGCCGCATCTCGGCCTCGACGGGGTCCGGCGAGCCGGCCAGACGGGTGAGGTAGTCGTCGATCAGGGGATCGACGATGTCCATGTCGCCTTGCATGCGGACACCAAGGTAGCGCAAAACGCGGGGGTGGCGCGGTTCCTCTATCGACTTTGCTGCGGCGCGCTCTTCGGCGGCCAACTCTTCTTCGCTGCCATCGCCGCCCAGGTGGTGTTCCCCGCCCAGGTGGCCGCGCTGCCGCGCGATCATCCGCGCCGGCTCCTGGCAGCCGATCTGGTGGGCAGCATGCTCGCGCGGCTCGACGCCGCGACGATCGCGTTGACGGCGGTGGCGGTCGCCTGCGCGTTGGCCGTCGGCCGCAGCCGCGCCGCCGTCCTTCCCGTTCTGGCCGGGATCTGCGCCGTCACCTCCGCGGTGCTGATCACCCCCGCGATCCACGCGATGCGCGTCACCGGCATGACCGCTTCCGGCAGATTCGGGCTCCTCCACGCCGTCAGCACCGGCCTTCTCGTCCTGGAGATGATCCTGCTGGCGGTCGCGGTGTGCCGGGCGCCCCAGGCCTGAGCCGCTGTCGAGGCTGCAACATTGACAGACCGCGCCACAGGCTACTAACTCGCGCCCCATGTCGATTCCAGTGACGCTGATCCCGGGAGACGGGATCGGCCCCGAGGTGGTCAAGGCCGCCGTCGAGGTGATCGAGGCGGCCGGCGCGAAGCTCGCGTGGGAGCGCGCCGCCGCCGGAGCAGGCGCGGTGCCGACGCACGGCACGCCCATTCCGGCCGAGACGCTCGACTCCATCCGCCGCAACCGCCTCGCGCTCAAGGGGCCGCTCGGCACTCCCATCGGCGAAGGCTTCCGCAGCGTCAACGTGGCCTTGCGCAAGGAGTTCGACCTCTACGCCAACGTTCGCCCGGCGCGGAGCTTCGCGGGCGTCGAGACGCGGTACAGCGGCGTGGATCTGGTGGTCATCCGCGAGAACACGCAGGGGCTCTACTCGGGAGTCGAGCACTACATCGACGAGGAGCGCACCGCGGCGGAGAGCATCTCGATCATCACCCGGCGGGGGAGCGAGCGGATCATCGAGTACGCGTTCGACTACTGCAAGCAGAACAAGCGCCGCAGGCTGACGCTGGTGCACAAGGCGAACATCCTCAAGTGCACGAGCGGGCTGTTCCTCGAGACCGGCCGCGGGATCGCGGCGAAGCACCCGGAGATCGAGTTCCGGGAGATGATCATCGACAACTGCGCCATGCAGCTGGTGAAGAACCCCAACCAGTTCGACGTGCTCGTCACCACCAATCTCTTCGGCGACATCCTGAGCGATCTGACCAGCGGCCTGATCGGCGGCCTCGGGCTCACGTCGGGCGCGAACATCGGGCGCGACGCCGCCCTGTTCGAGGCCGTGCACGGGACCGCGCCGGACATCGCGGGGAAGGGCATCGCGAATCCGACGGCGGTGATGCTCGCCGGGGTGATGCTGCTCGAGCACATCGGCGAGCGCACGGCGGCGGAGCGGCTCGACACGGCCATCCGCGAGGCCATCGCCTCGAAGGAGGCGGTCACGCCGGATCTGGGCGGATCCGCCACCACCCGGATGTTCACTTCAGCCGTGCTCAAGCGGCTCAAGTAGCCAGGCTGCGCCGTCGCGCTCCTCGACCGGGAGCGGCGTCAGCGCGCGGCCATCGCACGGTCCTCCGGTGCAGGCGCCGGTGGAGGGATCGAAGCGGGCGCCGTGCGCCTGGCACTCGATCTCGCCGCTGGGCAGCCAGAGCCGGCCGTCGCCGACGTCCACCGGCTGCGCGCGGTGCGGGCAGAGATTCAGGTAGGCGCGGACCGCGCCGCCCCCGTCGCGCACGGCGAATCCCTCGAACCGCGGCAGCGGGAACCGCACCGACTCGCCCGGGCGCAGGCCGGCGAGATCGAACAGCTTCATTTCGACGGGACCCAGGGGATCTCGCGGCCGCCGGCGCGCAGGTTGCCGGCGCGGGCCATGACGAAGAGCAGATCGGACAGCCGGTTCACGTACGCCAGCGCCTCCGGAGGCACGGGCCCGCACTCCGCCAGCTCGACGACCTTGCGCTCCGCGCGGCGGCACACGGTGCGGCAGAAGTGCAGCGCCGCGCCGGCGCGCGACCCGCCGGGGAGGATGAAGTTCCTCATCGGCGGCAGTTCCTCGGTGAGCCGATCGATCTCGCGCTCCAGCCGCTCGACGTGCTGGGCGGCGATGCGCGGGACCTCCTTCGGCGCGGCATCGGCGTCGGGCGTGGCGAGCTGCGCGCCGAGCGTGAACAGCTCGCTCTGGAGGGAATCGACGAGGGATCGCAGGTCGCCTTCCGGCAGCTCCTCGCGGGCCACGCCGAGCGCGGAGTTCAGCTCGTCGACGTCGCCGTACGCGGAGACGCGCAGGTCGTCCTTGCGGACCCGCGGACCGCCGAACAGCCCGGTGGATCCATCGTCGCCCCGACGCGTGTAGATCTTCGCCACGCCGCCTCCGCTGCCCGCCTGATAGGATCGAATCCGATGCTGCGCAAGGGCCTCTACCCGGGAACGCTCGCGCTCGCCCTGCTGCTCGCCGCCTGCGGCGGGATGAAGGACGTGGCGTCCGTGGCGGACAAGTTCGTCGACCATTACTACGTCGAGTCGGACCAGGACGCCGCGTTGCCCTTCACCACCGGCGTCGCCGCGATGCGCCTCAAGGAAGAGCTGAAGCTGACCCGCGAAGCGCGACAGGGAAACCCGGGCATGCAGCTCAGGCCGGTGCGCGTCTACTACAAGCGCAAGGCGCTCAGCGGAGGCGGCGGCGAGCGCGAGGCGGACTACGAGCTCGACATCCGGCCGCAAGGCGGCGGCGATCTGCAGCGCGGCGCGCACCTCACGCTCGTGCGGCAAGAGGACGGCACCTGGCGGGTATCGCAATTCTCCGAGACCCAGCCGCGATGAGGGTGGATTTCAAGGTCAGCGCCGACGCCGCGGGCCAGCGCCTGGACAAGTTCCTTCGCAAGCGGCTCGACGACCTGCCGCTCAGCCATCTCTACAAGCTGGTGCGGACCAAGAAGGTGCGCGTGAACGGCGTGCGGGCGGAGATCGCCCAGCTGCTCCAGCCGGGCGACGAGATCACGGTGCACGTCCTCCAGCCCACCCGCCCTCCGCCGCCGCGGCCGGCGCAGGCGGTCCGGCAGGACTTCAAGGTGCTCTATGAGGATGAGCACATCCTCGCGGTCGAGAAGCCCGCCGGGCTCGCCATCCATCCGGGATCGGGGATCACCGGCGATACCCTCGTCGACCAGGTCCGCGCCTACCTCGCGCGGCAGGGGTTGGTGGTCCCGGAAGGGGAGTTCAAGCCCAGCCCCGCGCACCGGCTCGATCGCGAGACCAGCGGCGTCGTGGTGGTGGCGAAGACGCGCCAGGCGATGGTCCGGCTGACGGAGATCTTCACCGCAGGCGAGGCGGAGAAGACGTATCTCGCGCTGGCGAAGGGACGGTTCCAGCGCGAGGAGGGCAGCATCGATCTGCGCCTCGCCGAGCGGCAGCAGACGTTCGCCTCGAAGCAACAGCGCGGCGTCAACCTCCAGTCGGCGGTGACGCACTGGAGGAAGCTCGCCGGCGGCCCCGAGGCGACGCTGCTCGAGCTGACCATCGAGACCGGACGCACGCACCAGATCCGGCGGCACCTCGATGCCATCGGCCATCCCGTCGTCGGCGACGGCAAGTACGGCGACTTCCCGTTCAACCGCGTCGCCCAGCGCCAGTGGGGCCTTCGTCGGATGTTTCTCCACAGCGCCCGACTGGCGCTCGCGCACCCGGTGACGAAAAAGCGGCTGGTGTTCGAGTCGCCGCTGCCGCAGGATCTGTCGGATTGCTTGCCGCGCGCGGGCATCCGATGGAAAACACAGGCTTCCTGATCGGACTTCAGCAACCGCCCGGCCGTCTGCACGTTGCCAGGATGAACTGCCGCAGCTCTGATGTTTCGACGTAGGACCCGAAAGATGCCCATCGAACCAACGCCCCTCCGTCGCCGCGTCTACGACCGCCTCGTCGCCGATCGCGGTCCGGGCAAGAAGAAGCTGTGGGCGCTGATCGCCATCCCGCTCGGGATCCTCGCGGGGATCTGCGCCCTGGCGCTCATGGTGGTCTACTTCGTCCTCGCGCACGGGCTGCCTTCGATCGAGTGGGCGCGCCACTACCGCCCACCGATCGTCACCACCGTCTGGAGCGGCGACGAGCAGCTGGTGGGCGAGTTCTACGACGAGCGCCGCGTGGTGGTGCCGTACGAGAAGATCCCCAAGCGCCTGAAGCAGGCGGTGATCGCCAGCGAGGACAAGGACTTCTTCGAGCACGGAGGCGTCAGCTTCACCGGCCTCGTGCGCGCGTTGTTCCAGACGTACATCCTCCACCACCGCGTGGTGGGCGGGTCGACGCTCTCGCAGCAGACGGCGAAGGCGATCATGGCCTCGGTCGAGGGCGAGAAGAGCGTCCGCATCCGGTCGGGCTGGGCGGGAGTGCGCCGCAAGGCGCGCGAGTTCATCCTCACCCGCCGCCTGGAGACGAACTTCGACAAGGAGCACATCCTCTGGCTGTACCTGAACGAGGTCTACTTCGGGCACCACAGCTACGGGGTGCAGGCGGCGGCCCAGAACTACTTCCGCAAGAACGTGTGGGAGCTGACGTTGCCGGAGATCTCGCTGATCGCGGGGCTTCCGCAGGCGCCGAGCAGCTTCTCGCCGTTCGCGCATCCCGAGAGGTCGAAGGCGCGCCGCGCGTACGTGCTGCGGCGGATGTTCGAAGAAGGGATGATCACCGCCGCGGAGCGGAAGGCGGCCGAGGACGCGGCGATCGAGGCGTATGCCGTGCAGGACATCTTCCGCGAGACCTCGCCCTACGTCACCGAGCACATCCGCCGCGACCTGGTGGCGCGCTACGGCAACGAGCGCCTGCTCAAGGAAGGCCTGAAGGTCTACGCCACCGTCGATCTCGAGCGCGAGCACGACGCCGTGGCGGCGACGATCAAGGGAGTGATCGAGGCGGACAAGCGCCAGGGCTATCGCGGGCCGCTGCTCCATCTTGCGCAGAAGGAGTGGGAAGACTTCGCCAAGAAGGAGCAGGCTTTTCTCGAGGGTGACGGCAAGCACGACGAGGTGATCGCCGCGCTCGTCATCTCCGTCGACAGGGACGGCAAGGCCGCGAACATCCGCGTCGGCGACAAGAAGGGCGTGATCCCGCTGGACGAGGCGACCTGGGCGCGCAAGCCGAATCCGGAGGTCAACTCGGAGTACACCAAGATCACCACCCTGCGCGGCGTGCTCACGCCCGGCGACGTGGTGCTGGTGCGCGCTTCCGAGGCGGCCCCTCCGGCTGCGAAGAAAGGGAAGGACGGAAGCGAGGAGCCGCCGCCGTCGATGTGGGCGCTGGAGCAGGATCCGAAGCTGCAGGGCGCGCTGATCAGCACCGACCCGAACAGCGGGTACGTGGTGGCGATGATCGGCGGATACGACTTCGAGAAGAGCGAGTTCAACCGGGCGTTCCAGGCCTGCCGCCAACCGGGGTCGGCGTTCAAGCCGGTGATCTACAGCGCCGCCATCGAGCAGCGCGGCTTCACTGCCTCGACCATCCTGCTGGATGCGCCCATCGTCACCGACGACGACTCCACCGGGCGGCGCTGGAAGCCGCAGAACTACGAGGAGGAATTCAAGGGCGAGGTGCCGGTCCGGCAGGCCCTGATCCACTCGATGAACACGCCGGCGATCCGCACGCTGCAGGCGGTGGGAGTGAAGGCCGCCGCCGCGTGGGCGCACACCCTCGGGATCTCCACCAAGATCAACGAGGACCTCTCCATGGCGTTGGGCTCGTCCTGCGTCTACCCGAGCGAGCTGACGGGCGTGTACGCGACGATCGCGCGGATGGGGAGGAAGGCGAAGATGATCTACCTGCGCCGCGTGCTCGACCGCGACGGGCGGATCCTCGAGGACCACAGCTCCTTCTACGATCCCTGGACCGAGCTCGCCGATCGCGTGGCCGCGGGCTACGCGAAGCTCTACCAGGTGCCCGACCAGGTGATGAAGCCGGAGACGGCCTTCCTCATGCAGCAGCTGATGACGGAAGTGTGCAAGCCGCCCGGCACCGGCGGCCGCGCCGCCGCGCTCGGCAAGCCGGTGGCCGGGAAGACGGGGACGACCAACGACCTCTTCGACGCGTGGTTCCTGGGCTACACCCGCGACCTCGTCACCGGCGTCTGGGTGGGCTACGACACGTACGAGACGCCGATGGACAAGTACGCGACCGGCGGACACTACGCGCTGCCGATCTGGCTCGACTACATGTCGAAGGCGCTCAAGGGCGTGCCACAGGGCGACTTCGAGGCTCCCAGCGAGAACATCGTCTGGGTCAACGTCGACGGCGATACCGGCAAGCGGGCCACGGCCGACACCCGCCAGCCCGTGCTCGAGGCGTACCTGAAAGGGTCCGAGCCGCCGGACGAGAGCGGGACGATCGCCACTGCGCCCGGCCAGCCGCCGCGCCAGCAGCAAACTCCGGACGCCGCGCAGACGGCCGATCAGATCGTCAAAGGCGGCCTCTAGCCGGCTGCGCGAGGGCGGGGGGACGTTTGTACCTGCCTCGGCCGCCGGTCCGGTGTTAGAAAGGGTCCATGATCGGCGGCCTTTCGATGACGGAGATCATCATCATCCTCGGCCTGGCGCTGTTGCTGCTGGGTCCGGATCAACTTCCG
>DASREU010000523.1:0-17174 GCA_035651935.1 Myxococcales bacterium
GAGGAGTCAAACGCCGCTTGCGGCCCCGATTTCCGACCATCGGCTTGCCTGGCTTCTCCCTCCGGTTGTCCACGGCGATGGCGCAGCGAGGCGGCGGCACCGCGCTCGAGCAGCGCCGCCTCAGGAGCAGGTCACTCCGGCGGCAGCCGCAAGGAGCGCTCGAACTCCTTCACCTCGAACTCGCTGGTCAACGTCTCGAACCGCACCACGCCGCCCCGGAGGCCGGGGAACATCTCCGCGAGCGCTTCCTCGATGCGCCAGGTCAGCGCGGATGCGTCCGCGATCGCGGACCAGTCGCCGGGAGGGAAGCGGACTCCCTTCGCGATCAAGGCGACCGCGGGAATCTTGATGTTCAGGTAGTACGCCGTCACTTCGGCGACTTCAGGCATCGTGCGGACACGAGGAGGGAGCCAGGGAACGGCGACGGGCGCGACTCGTCTGCGGCGGTAACCCGAAGCGCTCTCCGAAGTCCATCGCGAAGATGGCTTCGCGAACGCCGCCAGCCAGCAACCCGGCCGGTGTGGCTCGTCCTCCGGCCGCCGACCGCTCAATTTCCGGTGCGCAGCCCCTCGCGGAGAGCTCCGCAGCGCCGGGCATACCAGCGCAGGATGTCCACCGCGGAGATCACGCCGACCACCTTGCCGGAGGACGCGTTGTTCACCACGGGAAGGCGGTGCACGCCTTCCAGCGCCATCAGCGCGCTCGCCTCGGCGACCGACGCGGTCTCGGTCACCGTCAGCGCGAACGGGGTCATCACCTGGGAAGCGGTGGTGGGCCGCGCCGGCCAGCGGTTGCGAAGGAGGTCCGCCCGGGAGATGAAGCCGACCACCGTCCCCAGCGGATCGACCACCGGTGCGCCCGTCATGCCGCGCTCGAGCAGCAACTCGCGGACGATGCTGCTCTGCGTCTCCGGGGCGACGCAGATCACCCTCCGCGACATGATGCTCGCGACCGGCGTGCGGTCGCCGTCCGCCTCGGCGATCGCCGAAGGCGCCGGGAAGCTGCTGCCCTTGGCGCAGATCACCCAGGAGTCCTCCTCCATCGGGTCGATGTGCACCGTCTCGCACTGGTCGCACTCGGTGCAGTCGTCGAGCGGGATCGAGCGCTGGCGAGACTCGCAATACACGAGCATCACGGCGCTGATCTCGCCGTTGCCGTCGATGGTCCGGCGGACGCGGACCGGCAACCTGGTTTCGATCTGCAGCGGCTCGGACATGGCGGACCTCCCGTGTGCCCTTCTCACCCTTCAAGCGCCGGGCCAGACGGGCTCTGCTCCGGGAAATCGCCCTGCGACAAGCTGACGCGCGAAAAATTTACGCGACCGATTTCACGAAGATCTCCGCCGCGACCTCCGGATCGAGGGCCAGGGTGGTCTCTCCCGCCTCGATCACCACCGACGGCGACCGCTGCGTCAGGCGGACCTCGGTGCCGGGGACCACGCCCAGGCCGGCGAGCCGATCCATGCGGTCGGCCCAGCGCGGGGCGACGAAGACGATCTTCCCCTTGGCGCCGAGCGGCAGCGAGGCGAGCCCGGTGACCAGGGGCTTGATCGTCCGGGAGAACGCGGCGCAGCAGTCTCCGGGAGGAATCGACTTGCCGTGCGGACACGAAGGAGGATGGCCGAGCAGCGTGCAGACGGAATCGGTGGCCTCGACGGAGAGCACGTGCTCGAACTCGCAGGCCTGCTGCTCGGTGTGCTCGGGATCGAGCGCGAGCAGATCGGTGAAGAGCCGCTCGGCGAGACGGTGGCGGCGGACCACCTGCGCGGCGCACTGCTCTCCCCGGGCGGTGAGCGCGACCCGCGGACCGTCGACCCGGACCAGGCCGAGCCGCTCCAGCTCGACGAAATCGCCCGGCGCCTTCCCTTCGGCGTGACCCTCGTACGCGTGGGCGAGCACGCTCTCCACCTCGGAGCGGCCCTGCTCGCGCTCGGTGTACACGGTCTCCAGCAGCTCCTCGATCTTGCGCGGCTTCAAGCGGACCTCCGGGTGAGCTTCACCAGCAGCTTGCGGACACCCTGCGCGAGGGCGCCTTCCTTGACCGCGCCATGGCCGCAGTTCGGGCAGCAGACCAGGTTGCAGCCGCGCGAGAGCGGGCACGACGGCCGGCAACCGTGCGCGGTCTCGTCGTAGCGGAAGCCGCAGAGCGCGCAGGCGGTCACAGGTACAACCTCCGCATCAGGAAGTTGACCAGGCCGCCCATCCCGAAGGCGAAGGGGAGCACGAACCCGACGGTCAGAAGCGTCGCCTTCACCCCGCGCTCCTTGAACATCATGAACAGCTGGGCGATGCAGGGGAGGAAGAGCGTGACGGTGACCAGCGCCACCACGATCTGCACTTCCATCTCCGGGGTGACCGTCCCCGCGCGGATGGCCGGCTCGAGCTTGGCGAAGAGGCCCGCCGCCGCGTAGTCGCGCCGGAGGAAGCCGAGGATGAACGCGCCCGCGGTGTCCCGCGGCAGACCGAGCAGCCCGGTGACCACCGGCGCCGCCGCGCTCTCCAGCACGTGCATCCCCCCGAGCCGGTCGACCACCCAGAGCACGAAGGTGCCGAGCAGGAACAGCGGGAGCGCCTCCTTCACGTACCACTCGACGCGCGCCACCGTCTTCACCAGCACGTTCCCGAACTGGGGGATGCGCAAGGGCGGCAGCTCGAGGATGAAGTCGGACCCGCGCCCCGGCACCACGCGCGCGGCGATCCAGCCCACGAGCAGCAGCACCACCACGATGGTGGCCGCGAACCACAGCGCCGCGGCGAGATGGACGCCTGCGAGCATCGCGAAGATCACCGCCAGCTGCGCGGAGCAGGGGATGGCGAGCGCGAGCAGGAGCGTCACCAGCACGCGCTCCTTCTTCGTCTCCAGGATGCGCGCCGTCAGGGTCGCCATGGTGTCGCAGCCGAGCCCGAGGATCAGCGGCAGCACCGCCTTGCCGTTCAGGCCGATCAGGCGAAAGGCGCGGTTCAGCATCGCGGCGAGCCGGGGCAGATACCCCGAGTCCTCCAGCACGCTGAAGGCGAGGAAGAAGGTGGTCACGATCGGCAGCACGATCGCCACGCCGTAGCTCAGGCCCATCGAGAAGAGGCCGTAGCGGCCGATGATCAGCCCGTCCTCCCCGGTGAGCAGCGCCGGCGCATGAAGGAAGGCGAGCAGCCGCGCCATCCAGGGAACGAGGCGATCGTGGAAGACGGCGCCTTCGAGGAGATCGACCGCGGTCTTCGCTCCGAACCGGCCGACGAAGAAGTAGCACGCCGCGAGCACCGCCAGGAGCACCGGGACTCCCAGCACCGGGTGCACGGACCATTCGCCCAGCTTCCGCAGCGCGCGGGTGGCGGACTGCGCCGAGCCCGAGCGGGTGACGACGGCGTCGTAGAGGCGCTCCACCGAGGCGAGCCGCTGGCGGCCGATGGAGTACCGCAACGACTCGCGCCCTGCCCGCGCCCTGCGCAACTCGTCGATGCGGCCGAGGGTCTGGGCGGGGACGCGGGCGGAGAGAAACGCGCGCAGCGACTCGTCGCCGCCGAGCGCCATCAGGGCCAGCGCGCGCGAGGAGAGCCCCAGCTCGGCGGGCAGGAGCGCCTCCACTTCCCGGATCGCGCCCTCCAGCGCCGCGTCGTACCGGACCCGCAGCTTCGCCGGCCGCGCGTCGTCCACCAGCGAGGTGAGCCGGGAGAGGCCGCGCTTCTGCACCGCGACCGTCTCCACCACCGGTACGCCCAGCTCGGCGGCGAGGGTGGCGGTGTCGATCCGGATGCCGCGCGCCGCCGCCTC
This sequence comes from Myxococcales bacterium, assembly GCA_035651935.1. Taxonomy (GTDB): domain Bacteria; phylum Myxococcota; class Myxococcia; order Myxococcales; family 40CM-4-68-19; genus 40CM-4-68-19. The sequence goes on from DASREU010000523.1 coordinate 3,769, forward strand.
GTCGCTCATGTTCAGCACCAGCACCAGCGGGACGCCCGCTTCGGCGAGCTGGGCGGTCATCAGCAGGCCGCGCTTCAGGTTCTTCGCGTCGCAGACCTGCACCACCACGAAGTCGCGTTCGGCGAGGAGGATGTCGCGGGTGACCTGCTCGTCCTCGCTCACCGGCAACAGGCCGTTGGCGCCGGGGGTATCGAGCACCTGCCAGGTGCGCTTTCCCAGCACCCCCGAGCCGCGCGTCACTTCGACGGTGGTGCCCGGGTAGTTGGAGACGGTGACGTAGCGGCCGGTCAGCGCCCCGAACAGCGCGCTCTTGCCGACGTTGGGGTTGCCGACGAGGATGGCGGTGCGTGTCACGCTCTTCCACAAAGCAAGGCGCGATCCACCCGATTCTGAGATTGATTTTCAAGACGGCGGCGCGCAAAACCTGCAGCCCCTCGAAGGGTTGCGCACGGGTTGCGCGGTGAGGCGGCTGCTGCCGCCGACGGCCTCCCCGGACGCCGTGCGGCTGATCGCGACGCGCGCCGCGCGCGGAATGGCCGACGGCATCGCCAGCGTGCTCCTCGCCAGCTACCTGTCGAGGCTCGGGTTCACGCCGGTGGAGATCGGCGCCATCGCCACGGCGACGCTCTTCGGTTCGGCCGCGCTGCTGCTCGCCATCGGTCTCTTCGGACACCGGTTCCCGCGGCGCACGGTCCTGCTCGCTTCTTCGGCGCTGATGTGCGCCACCGGCATCGCCTTCTACCTGGCGACCGGGTTCTGGGCCTTTCTCCTGATCGCGTTCATCGGGACCCTCAATCCCAGCGCCGGCGACGTCACGCTCTTTCTTCCCACCGAGCAGGCCGTCCTGGCGGAAGCCGCCGCGCCGCAGGACCGCACCACCCTCTTCGCCTGGTACAACCTCGCAGGAGCGGTCGCGGGCGCCTTCGGATCGCTCGCGGCCGGCCTCCCCGACGCGCTCTCCCCGGGCGCGGCTCGCGCCGCCGAGCGGACCGCCTTTCTCGTCTACGCCGCGATCGGCGCCGGGTCCGCCTTCGCCTACCGCAAGCTGTCCGCCGCGGCGGATCCCCTTCCCGCCGTCCGCGCGCCGCCTCTGCAGAAGTCGCGCGGCGTGGTCATCCAGCTCGCCGCCCTCTTCTCGGTGGACTCGTTCGGCGGAGGGTTCGTGGTGCAGTCCATCCTCGCGCTCTGGCTCTTCCGGCGCTTCCAGGTGCCGGTGGCGACGGCGGGGGCGATCTTCTTCGCCATCAACCTGCTCGGGGCGTTCTCCCAGCTCGTCTCGGCGCGGATCGCCGCGCGGATCGGCCACGTGCGGACGATGGTGTTCACCCACCTGCCGTCCAACCTCTTCCTCTTGCTCGCGGGCCTGATGCCGACGCTGCCGCTCGCGGCGTTCTTCCTCCTCCTGCGGGCGATGCTCTCGCAGATGGACGTCCCCGCCCGCCAGGCCTACGTGATGGCCATGGTGCCGCGGGAAGAGCGGGTGGCGGCCGCCAGCGTGACCAACGTGCCGCGCAGCCTCGCCGCCGCGCTCGGACCGTTGCTCGCCGGAGCCCTCTTGCAGAAAAGCCTGTTCGGTTGGCCGCTGGTCTGTGCGGGCGCGCTGAAGGCCTTTTACGACCTGGCACTCTACGCAAGATTCTCCCGTCGCCGCCCGGTGGAAGAGGCTGACGCGCTCCGGCGAACCTGCTAAGAGGGCGCCGCTTCGCGAAAGGGAAGAAAGCGCGATGAAGAAGATCCTGGTCACGGGCGCCGTGGGACAGATCGGCTCGGAGTTGACTCTGGCGCTCCGGGCGAAGTTCGGCGGCGACGCGGTGGTGGCGAGCGACGTGCGCATGCCGACGGACCCGGCGCTGCGCGACGGCGGTCCTTTCGAGTTCGTCGACTGCATGGACCCGCACCACCTGACGCGGGTGATGCAGATCCACCAGGTCGACGCCATCTACCACCTCGCCGCGCTGCTCTCGGCGGTCGGCGAGCTCCGCCCGCTGCAGGCCTGGCAGCTGAACGTGAATGGCCTGGTCAACGTCCTCGAGGCCGCCCGCCAGTACAAGTGCGCGCTCTTCTTCCCCAGCTCGATCGGCGCCTTCGGACCGGACACGCCGCGCAGGCGCACGCCACAGGTCACCATCCAGCGGCCCACCACCATGTACGGGGTGACGAAGGTGGTCGGCGAGATGCTCTGCGAGGACTACCACCGCCGCTTCGGGATGGACACGCGCGGCCTCCGCTTCCCCGGCCTGATCTCGTACCAGACGGAGCCGGGAGGCGGGACCACCGACTACGCGGTCGACATCTTCCACCAGGCGCTGCAGCACGGCGTCTACACCTGCTACCTGCGCGCGGACACCCGGCTGCCGATGATGTACATGCCCGACGCCATCCGGGCGATGATCGAGGTGATGGAGGCGGAGCCGGCGCGCCTCAGCCACCGCAACGCCTACAACCTGGGGGCGCTGGACTTCACCCCGGCGGAGCTCGCGGAGGCGATCAAGAAACGCATCCCCAGATTCGAGATGGAGTACGCGGTGGATCCGCGCCGGCAGGCGATCGCCGATTCCTGGCCCCAGACGCTCGACGACGGCGCGGCTCGCGCGGAGTGGCGCTGGGCGCCTCGCTACGGGCTCGACGCGATGGTCGACGACATGCTGCTGAAGCTGAAGCGAGAGGAGCGCCATGCCGCTCGAGAAGCTGGTCGATGATCTGAAAGCGCAGCTCGCGGACCTCGACGCCCAGGGCACGGGCAAGGGGCGCGAGCAGGTGGTGGTCGCGGTGAAGCCGCCGCAGGGCGGCCGCGGTCCGCGCTTCCTCCTCGAAGGCGAAGGCGAGCGCGAGTTCATCCGGATGAACTCGAACTCGTACCTCGGTCTCTCGCTGCGCAGCGAGCTGATCGACGCCGAGGAGCAGGCCGCGCATGCCTTCGGCGTCGGCCCCGGCGCGGTCCGGTTCATCAGCGGGACCTACGATCCCCACGTCCGCCTCGAGCAGGCGCTCGCGGACTTCCACGGCCGGCCGGCCGCGATGATCGCCGGTTCCGCCTATACCGCGATGGCGGGCGTGCTCTTCAGCCTCTCAACCCCGGAGACCGTCCTGGTCTCCGACGAGCTGAACCACAACTGCATCGTCAACGGGATGAAGCTCGCGCCGCACCAGTCGCGCAAGGTGTACGGCCACCTCGATCTCCGCGCGCTCGAGCAGCGGCTGGAGGAATCGTTGGGCCAGGCCCAGGGCGCGCTGGTGATCACCGACGGCGTGTTCAGCATGCGCGGCGATCACGCGCCGGTCGATCGGATCGCCGATCTCTGCCGCAAGTACGATCCACGCTTCGAACGAGGCTGCGCGCTGGTGGTGGACGACTCGCACGGTGTGGGCGGGTTCGGCACCACCGGGCGGGGCACGGAGGAAGTCACCGGCGGCCGCGCGGACGTGCTCGTCGGGACGCTCGGCAAGGCGATGGGCGTGAACGGCGGCTACATCGCCACCGACGCCGCGATCGTCCGCTGGCTGCGGGAGAAGAACCCGTTCTACATCTACTCGAATCCGATCGCGCCCGGAGAAGCCGCCGCGGCGCTCGCCGCCCTGGAGCTGATCCGCGGAAAGAGCGGCGTCGAGCTGCTCTCGCATCTGCGGTCGGTGACGCAGAAGTTCCGCGACGGCCTGGTCCGGCTCGGATTCGAGACCATCGCCGGGCAGCATCCGGTGGTGCCGCTCCTGGTGCGCGACACCGACCGGACCCGGGCGCTGGTCGCGTTCCTCCGCGAGAACGGCGTGCTCGCCACCGGGCTCAACCACCCGGTGGTCCCGCGCGGCGAGCAGCTGATCCGCTTCCAGGTCTCGGCGGATCATACGGACGCCGACATCGATTCGGTCCTGGCGGTGCTCTCAAGGTTCCGCTAGAGGCGTCCAGGTGCGCTTGCGGCGGGCGATCCGCTCTTCCGCCGTCTCCCCGCCGTAGGAGACCTTCTGGCCCGGCCGATCGAAGGCCGGGTCGAGGAACAGGTTCGTGTTCAGGACCGCCCAGCCGCGCCGCCCCTCGCGCAACACTGCGGCCGCATACATGCCGCAGCGCGCGCACACCACCATCTCGGCGGTGCGCAGGCCGAAGGCATAGCGCGAGAGCAGCGCGGGATCCTGGACGCCGATCCGGGCCTGACCGGCGGGATCGGCGGTGGTGCGCGCAGCGTGGCGGCGGCAGAAGCTGCAATCGCATTCCCGCAGCGGGAGCTCGCGCGGGTCTTGCTGCGTGGTCAGGACGATCGCAATGTTTCCGCAATGGCAGGTGCCTTCCAGTCGAGAGCGCATCGCGGGCCTCCTTCCCGTGGCGCCTGAATATCAGCCACAGCTGGCGACGCTGGTCAAAGCGCCTCCGCAGGGCGAGGGCTGGCTCCACGAAGTGAAGTACGACGGGTACCGGATCGGCTGCCGGATCGCGGCCGGGCAGGTCACGCTCTGGAGCCGCCGCGGGAACGACTGGACCCGCGACTTCCCCGAGATCGCGCGGGCGGCGGCGAAGCTCGACGTGCGAAGCGCGTCGATCGACGGCGAGATCGCGGTCCTGCTTCCCGACGGGCGCACCAGCTTCCAGGCCTTGCAGAACTCGCTCGCCGGCGAGCGGCGGGGCGAGCTCGTGTACTTCGCCTTCGATCTGCTCGAGCTCGACGGAACCGATCTCGCCCGCCGCCCGCTCGAGGCGCGGAAGGCGGCGCTGCGGCGCATCCTTCCCGAAGCGGGGCCGATCCGGTTTTCGCAGCACTGGACGGTGCCCGCGCGGCTGCGCGACGATCCCTGGAAGGAGTACTGGAAGCTGCGGCAGAAGCTGACCGCCGCGGCGCTGCGAGCCGTCTGTTCCCTATAAGGGGGCGCGCAGCACCGGATCGCCGGCCAGCTTTCCGTCGCGCTCGCGCAGCATCGCCACCAGCCCGCCCTGGTAGAGCGCACGGATCGGCGCCTGCGGATCGGGAAAGCCCGGCGGCAACTCCCACTCGGGCGTCTGGCTCGGCCGCGCCGCGATCGGCCGGAACGCTTTCAGCGAATTGAGCTCGGCCGCATCGATGCCGGCGGACCTGCACCAGGGAAAGAGCTTGGCGCCGCGGATCACCGGGCGCTGGCCAGGGGACGGATCCTCCCAGGGTCCGATCGCCGTGCGGCGGAGCGTACGCAGGTGCGCGAGAGCGCCGGTCGCGCGTCCCAGATCGCGCGCCAGGGAGCGCACGTAATACCCGCCGCCGGTGGTGAGCCGCAGCGTGCTGGCCGCGGGAAGCTCGTGCGAGAGCCAGCGCGCTTCGTGCAGGTAGACGCGCGCGGGCGGCAGCTCGAACGACTCGCCCCGGTGGGCCTTGAGGTACGCGCGCTCGCCGCCCACACGCTTGTTGCTGGTCAGCGGAGGAACCTGGTCGCGCCAGCCGACGAACGCCGCGAGCGCGCCGTCCAGCGCTCCGGCGGTCAGCCGCGCCGCATCGGCGCGCGCGACCACGCGGCCGAGCGGATCGCCGTTGTCCGTCTCCGCTCCCCAGGCGATCTCTGCGACGTAGGTCTTGGGGATTCCGTGCAGGAGATCCATCAGCCGCGTCGCCTGCCCGGCGAGCAGGAGCACGATCCCCTCGGCGAACGGGTCGAGCGCGCCGCCGTGACAAGCCGGCAGCTTGTCGCGCCGAATCCCGCTCGCGCGGACCTCATCCATGAAAGTCTGCACCAGCGAGAAGCTGGTCTGGCCCACCGGCTTGTGGACGAGATAGATGCCCGGGGTCATCGCCGCAGGAACGAAAGGGACCGACATGAAGATCTTCGCATTCCTCGCATTCGCCGTCCTGCCCGCCATCGCCCAGGCGCAAGGCAAAGGCAAGACCGAAGTGACCTGGTACGGCCACGCGGCATTCGTGGTGAAGACGCCGGGGGGAACGACGCTCGCGATCGATCCCTGGATCAACAATCCTTCGAACAAGGACAAGACCGCGATCGACGGGATCCAGAAGCTCGACTACATCCTCATCTCCCACGGCCACTCCGATCACGTGGGCGACACGGTGGCGCTGCAGAAGAAGACGGGCGCGAAGATCGTCGCGAGCTCGGACCTGGGCAGGCAGCTGGCGATCTCCGCCGGAGTGCCGAAGGAAGCGACGGGCCTCGACACGCTGGGAAATGCGGGCGGCGTGATCAAGCTCACCGACGAGGTGAGCGTCGCGCTGGTCCAGGCGGTGCACAGCTCGGGGTTCCAGGCGGACAACGGACAGCTGCTCGAGGGCGGCGCGCCGCTCGGTTTCGTCATCCAGATCAAGGGCGGGCCGACGCTGTACCACACCGGCGACACCGCTTACTTCGGAGAGATGAAGGCGATCGGCGAGCGGTTCCATCCCGACGTCCTGCTCGCCTGCATCGGCGGCCACTTCACCATGGACCCGCAGGACGCTGCGAAGGCCGCCCGCGACACCGGGGCGCGCAGCGTCGTGCCGATGCACTACGGGACGTTCCCGGTGCTCACCGGCACTCCCGACGAGCTCGCGAAGGCGCTGAAGAAGTCCGCGCCGCGCTCGAAGCTCGTCCAGCTCGAGATCGGCAAGACGCGCACGTTCTAGCGGCGGGACTCACCGTCGGATTGTGCGCGTACCGCGGGGAATCAAGTTCGCGGCAGGTCGCGGAGGCGGCGCCAGAACGAGAGCGTCTCTTCGGCCGCGCGCCGCGGAGTGAACCGCAGCGCCCGTTCCCGGGCGGCGCCCCCCAGGGTACGAGCCCGCCCGGGATCTCCGAGAAGCTCCGAGAGCGCGCGGGAGATCGCGGCGATGTCGCCGGCGCCGACCACGCGGCCTGTCTCGCCCACCAGCTCGGGCGGAGCGCCGTCGTCGCCGGCGATCACCGGGACCCCGCACGCCATCGCCTCCAGCACGCCCCGGCACCCGCCGTCGTTGCCTTCGCGCAGCCACACCGCGACGTCGAGCGCCCGATACGCTTCGACGAGCCCGGGACCCCGCAGATACCCGCCGAACACCGCGTGCGACAGTCCGAGCTCGCCGGCCAATGCCCGGAGCGGCGCTTCGTCCTCCCCGCGCCCGACCAGGACGAGCCAGGACTGCGGCAGCTCCCGCTGCACCTGCGCGAACGCGCGCAGCAGCATGCGGTGGCCGCGCTCGGGCTTCATCCGGGCGACGATGCCCGCGAGCGGCGCATCGCGCGGAATCCCCCAGCGCTCGCGCAGCTCCGGCGCGGCTCCCGGCGAGAACCAGCTCGCGTCCACGCCGGCCGGGACATGCGCGACGCGCCGCGGGTCGAGTCCCGCCGAAACCAGCTCCGAGCGGTACTTCTCGCTGTGCACGAGGACCCCGTCGCTCCGCCGCAAGGACCAGAGGCGCCGGCGAAAGATGCCGGGCGTGACGTCGATGCGCCGTTGAGCTGCGCGGACCACGCGCAAGTCGGGATTGCGCGCCCGCCGGGAAGCCCAGAGCGCCAGGGAGTGATCGTGCGCGAACGCGGCGTGGAGCAGGTCATGGCGGCCGTCGCGGATCAGCGCTGTGAGGAGCTTCGCGTCGTGCATCACGTCGACCGGTTGCACCTTGCGGGAGAGGCGCAAGCGGGTCTCCCAGGGCACGCCTGCGCGCGCGAGGTGTTCGCCCATGTTCTCGCCGGGGCGCACCGTGTCGCAGGCGAACCGGGCGTCGAGGCCCAGCGCGCGCAGCTCGCGCCCGAGCGAGATCAACCCTTCGGCGGGCCCCGTCCGCGAGGAGCTGGAGACCATCAAGAGCGGGGCGCGCGGCCAGGTCACGCCGAGAGCAGCGGCAGCCGTCCGGCCGAGAGGAGCGGCTCGAGCGCGCCCCACGCGCGCTCCTCGTCGAGATCGAGCATGCAGCGGAAATGACCGCGCGGACAGCGCCTGCGCCCGAAGAACGAGCACGGCGCGCAGGGAACTCCGGCGAAGAGCATCTCGTGTCCCCGGAAGTCGAACATCCGGGGGTCGGTGGACCCGAAGAACGCGACCGTCGGGACGCCGAGAGCGCGCGCGATGTGCATCGGACCGCTGTCGTTCGCCACGAACGCCGAGCAGCCGGAGATGAACCCGCCCAGCGCGGGCAGGTCGAGCTTCCCGCAGAGGTCCGCGGTTCCCGGCGCCAGACGCGCCACTTCGCTGCCGAAGGGCGCCTCCGCCGCGCTGCCTTGCACCGCAACCTGCATCCCGCGCGCGAGCGCGCGGCGGGCGAGTCCGGCGAAGCGCTCCACCGGCCAGCGCTTCGTCGCCCAGTTCGCGCCCGGCGAGAGCCCGAGCAGCGGCCGCGCAGGATCGAGCCCGGCGGCGCGCAAGGCCTGATCGGCGGCGGCACGGTCACCCGGCCCGGGGAAATACTGCAGCTTTCCCTTGGGCAGCGTGCGGCCGACGAGCTCCTCGACCGCGGCGTGGTAGCGGTCGGCGAACAGCATCGATGCGTGATAGGGCCGGAGCGCCAGCTTCACCGGGAGGGTGTCGCGGAAGTCGCGCTTGTGCCACACCACCTTGCGCACGCCGGGCAAGAGCGCGCGGAGGATCCGGCTGCGGATCTTGCCGTGCAGATCCAGCACCGCCGTGGGGTGCGCGGCGCGCAGCCGGCGCGCGTAGGCGAGCGGCCCTTCTCCGTCGCGCAGCGCGATCACCTCGTCCACGTTCGGGTTGTGCGCGACCAGATGCGCGAGCCGCTCCTTGACCGCGTAGACGATGCGCGCGTCGGGCCAGGCAGCGCGCAGCGCGTCGATGGCGGGCGCCGTCAAGACCACGTCGCCGACCGCGCTGAAGCGCAGCACCAGGACGGTCTGGCTCACGCCTGTCCTGCGAGCAGGTGATACGGGGCGGGCCGCTTGCAGTTGCGGAGCGGGACCAGGAAGGTGTCGACGAGCGCGTGCTGTCCGGACACGCACGCGTGCGACACGCCGTCGGTGAGCACCATCCACGACGACCCCGGCGCAAAGGAGAAGCGCTGGTGCGGCGGCTCCTGGAAGGCCTTCGTGTCCTTCATCCAGTTGTGGAACCGCCGCATCCGGCGGTCGTACGGCGAGGTGTCGATCACCCGCAGCATGGGCAAGGCGCGGGACGCGGTCCGCACCAGTCCGCTCAAGGCGCGCTCCGGCGCCGCAGGGTCGAGAGGTCCGCGCCGGACCCCGGCCTCGTCGCCGTACCGGCGGAGCAGATCCTCGAAGTTTCCCTTGCTGATCCAGACGCGCTCGCGGGCGGGGTTGAGGTTGACGAAGAAGCGGAGGATCCGATCGCCGTGCGTCGCGCCGTACGCGCCCGCATCGACGTGGATCAGCTCGTTGCTGGCGTGCGGCGAGAGGCCGCGTCCCTGTTCTTCCATCGGGCGGAAGCTGGAGGTGCCCGGGGTCCATGCGGAAGTGAACCCGGGCATGTTGCGTTCGAGGAATTCGCGGAGGCGGAGGGAATGGTCCCGGAGGATCCGGCGCGTCCGCTCGAGCAACGAAGCAGGCGCCTGCAACCCCGACAGCTTGTCGGCCGCGGGGTAGTAACTGACGTTCTTGCGGCGGAGGAACGGCCCGAGGCCCTGCCGGAGGAAATCCTGATCTTCCGGCGGAGGCAGCGGAATCGGGCACCTGGGGAAGTGGACGATCCGGCCGCGCTCGAGCGCGTCGGCCCACTCGCCGAGGGCGGCGTCGTGGAGCATGAAGGAGGCGAGGTTAGCACACCGTTCGCCGCTCTGCGTCGAAAACCACTCAGTATCGCTGATCATTTTCGCCGCACCCACTGGCCCCTTGCCCTTCGACCGGCGTACCATCCGCCGCCATGAACATCCGGACAATCCTCATTGGCGCAGGCGTGGTCGCCCTCGGCGGGTACGTCTTCTACGATTACTACACCCCGGAGTCCAAGCTTGCGCGCGAGCTGAAGGAGATCGAGCAGCTCGAGCCGGACATCAAGCCTCCGGAGTGTTTCCCCAAGGGCCAGAACGCGAAGTTCTTCGCCGTCGGCATCCAGCGCGATCGCAGGTCGAAGTCGGACATGAACAACGAGGTCACGCGGCGCTCCGCGATCAAGCACGACTGCATCCGCGGAAACGATCCGAAGACCGTCCAGCGGGTGGTGAAGGCGCTGGGCGCCGCGGGCGTTCCCGTCTACGCCGAAGTGCTGGAGAAGTGTCCGGTGGTGAAGGACGAGTATCCCGTCTACGGGTGCTTCGCCCTGGACGCCCTCCACGCGGAGGGCAGCAAGGATTCCGTGGCGGCGATGGAGAAGGCGCTGACGAACAAGGACAAGCTGCGCAAGAACGTCTATCTCGGCGCGCTGTACCGGCTGATGAACACCAGCGGGTGGAGGACGAACGCCCAGCTCGCGCAGATGTTGCCGGCGGAAACCGAGTGGGAAGGCAAGGAGCTGATGCTCGAGCACATCCGGAACCATAAGGATCCCTCGGCGAAGCCGGACCTGGAGAAGGCGTACGCCGGCGAGCAGGACGTGCAGGAGAAGGGCTTGATCAAGGCGGCCCTGCTCGAGCTGGACAATCCGGGGAAGTGCGTGATGACCGACGAAGGCCGCGCCGAGACGGGCGTCTGCCGGTACACCTGCATCGACATCAATCGCTGGTTCAGCGTCCCGAAGCCTTCCACCGGGTGCCCGCTGGTGGCGGATCCTCCGGCGGAAGCGCAGCAGCAGCAGGGGCAGCCGCCCGTGAACGTCGCAACTCCGGCAGCGGCGGGGGCCAAGCCTTAGCGAGCGCGGCCAGCGCCGCCGCGCAGCGCTAGACTGCCGCGGATGCGGATCGCCGTCATCGGACACGTCGAGCACATCACGCTCGGCCGGGTGGCGGCGGTGCCGCGGGCGGGCGAGATCGCGCACCTGCAATCGCCGCGCTCGTTTCCCGGCGGCGGCGGAGGGATCGCCTTCTTCCAGCTCACCCGATCCGACGGGGAGATCCTCCTCTACACCGCGCTCGGGAACGACGATGCCGCGGCGGAGGTGCGGGACCGTATCGGCAGGACGGGGGCGCGGATCTTCGCGGCCGTGCGGCAGCAGGCGCACACGCGCGACGTGGTGCTGATCACGCCCGATGGGGAGCGGACGATCGTGGTGATCGGCGAGCCGCTGCACCCGGAGCGCGCGGACGATCTGCCCTGGCCGGAGCTCGCCTCCTGCGATGCGGCCTACTTCACGGCCCAGGATCCCGCGGCGCTCGCGGCGGCGCGGGCAGCGCGGCTGCTCGTCGTCACCGCGCGCAGGCGCGCCGCCCTTCTCCGCTCCGGAGTCCGCGCCGACGTACTGGTGGGCAGCGCGCTCGATCCGCGCGAGTCCTGCACTCTCGACGACTTCCCTCGCCTGCAACGACCCGCCGCGCTGGTCCTCACCGAAGGCGCCGCCGGAGGCGCCATCCACACCGACCAGGGCTCACAGAGGTTCCCCGCCCCGCAGCGCAGACCCGAGGGCGGCGGCTCCTACGGCGCCGGCGACAGCTTCGCCGGCGCCCTCACCTGGTACCTCGCCTCCGGCGCCTCCATCCTCGACGCCTGCACCCGCGCCGGCCCCCACGGCGCCGCCGTCCTCGGCGCCCTCGACCCCCTCACCTCCCAACAACCCCTCTGAGATCCGGGGACACCATACGTAACTCGCCGTATGAGATCCGGGGACACAGTCGCATGACGAATTACGTATGGTGTCCCCGAAACTCGCCCTCCTTCCTACGTGTCGGCTGGTACCCGCCGACCTCGGTCCGGAAGGCGATCGAGAGGCGATTCCAGCCGTTGATCACCACCACCGCCATCGTCAGGCGCACGAGCTCCGCTTCCTCGAAGTGGGCGCGCGCTTCCGCGTAGACGTCGTCCGGAACCCCGTCGCGGCCGAGCTCGGTGACGGCCTCGGTCCAGGCCAGCGCGGCCCGTTCGCGCGGAGTGAAGAACGGCGTCTCGCGCCAGACCGGGACGGCATAGATGCGCTGCTCGGTCTCGCCTTCCGCGCGCGCGTCCTTGGTGTGCATGTCGATGCAGAACGCGCAGCCGTTCAGGTACGAGGCGCGGATCTTGACGAGCTCGAGCAGCGCAAGCTCGAGCCCGGTCGAATGGACATAGTCCTCGAGCGCGATCATCGCGCGGTAGGCGTCTGGGGCAACCTTCGGGTAGCGCAATCGCTGGTTTGGTGTTGTCATGCAGCGAAAGACGTGCACGACGCGCCGGCGTGACAAGCGGATGCAAACACCCGGCGGCTGTCACAACCCGGGCGCTCGCACGTCCAGGATTGCGCCATGAAGACGCTTCTTCCTTCCGACGCCACAGGTCTCGAGCAGTACCGCCCCCGCCTGTTCGGAATCGCCTTCCGGATGCTCGGCGACGTCCACGACGCCGAGGACCTCGTCCAGGAGGCGATGCTCCGCTGGCAGAAGGCCGAGCGTGCGGACGTCCTCGAGCCGGAGGCCTGGCTCGTGGCGGTCACCACGCGGCTCGCCATCGATCGCCTGCGCCAGGCGAAGACGAGGCGCGCCGAGTACCGCGGTCCCTGGCTGCCCGAGCCGGTCGCCGAAGAGCGCCTGTCCCCCGCGTACCGGGCCGAGCTGGCGTCCGACCTGTCGATGGCCTTCCTCGTCCTCCTCGAGCGGCTCGCTCCCGAGGAGCGCGCCGCCTTCCTCCTGCGCGACGTCTTCGGCTGCGAGTACCCCGAGATCGCCGGGGCCTTGGGGAAGAGCCTCGCGGCAGCGCGCCAGACGGTGCACCGCGCCCGCGAGCGCGTCCGGGCGAATCGCCCGCGGTTCACCCCGCCACCCGGCGCCAAGGAGCGGCTCCTCGGCCGGTTCGTCGCGGCGATCCAGACCAGCGACAAGGAGGCGCTGCTCGCGCTGTTCGCGGAGGACATGGCCTGGACCAGCGACGGCGGCGGCAGGGTCAACGCGGCGGGCCGGGTCCTCCACGGCGCGGAGCGGGTGGCGCGGATGCTGACCAAGATCGCGGAGAAGTTCGGGAGCTCGTTCACCTACCGTCTCGCCCATCTCAACGGGGAGCCCGCGGTGCTGGAGTACAGGTCCGGCGAGCTCTTCGCGGCCACCTTCTGCGACACCGACGGCGAGCGCCTCTCGGCGATGTACCGGGTGCTGAATCCCGAGAAGCTCACGCACGTGGCGTGATCGACGGCCTCAAGCTGCAGGGAGCGCGTCCCAGAACTCGCGCAGGATCCGGTTCACCGCTTCCGGCTCTTCGATCGAGGAGGTATGCCCCGCGCGCGGAAGCCCCACGAACCTGGCCCCGGGGATCCGCGCGGCGGTCCGCATCGACCGGGCCGGCACCACCGCGGAGTCCAGCTCGCCGGAGATCACCAGGGTCGGCGCGCGGATCCTCGAAAGCTCCGCGGCATCCACCGCCTTGCGCGAGATCACCCCGCCGACGGCGCGCCGCAATCCGGTCGGGTCGTTGGCCAGGACGCCCTGCACCATGCTCTCGCGCAGCGCCGCGCGCGCCGGGTCGTC
>DASREU010000524.1:0-8687 GCA_035651935.1 Myxococcales bacterium
CCTTGCGGGCGGCGCCCACGACGCTGGGATCGAAGAAGATCTGCTCCAGCGCGCGCGTGCTCCCGGCCGCCTCCAGGACGCGCATGACGATCTTCTCCCCGCGGTTGGCGGGCAGGGCGGAGACGCGCAGGTCGATGTCGCGCTTGCCGGCGGTGAGGCCGATGCGGCCGTCCTGCGGGAGCCGGCGCTCGGTGATGTCCAGCCCGGCCAGCACCTTGATGCGCGCGGTGATGCCCTTGAGCGAGGCGCCGGCGGGGAGCGGCTCGTTCCAGTCGAGGAGCACCCCGTTGACGCGATAGCGGACGCGGAAACCCTGCGCGGTGGGCTCGATGTGGATGTCGCTCGCCTCGCGCTCGAGGCCCGCGGCGATGATCCGGTTCACCAGCCGGATCGCCTCGTCACCCACCGCGCGCGCATCCGGCTTTTCGCGGTCCTGCTCGGCGACGGTCTCGAAGAGGAACGAGTCCGGGTTGATCCGCGGGCCGCTGCCGGCCCGCTTCGGCCCGGCGTCGTCCAGCAGCTTGAGCCGGACCAGCGCGGAGTTGAACTCCTCCAGGCCGATCGCCACCGGCACGATCTGCACCGTCTGCAGCGTCCGCCTCAGCTCCGCCAGCGCGGCGTTGTCGCGCGGGTTCACCATCGCGACCGTCAGCACGTTGCCCGACAGCTTCACCGGGAGCAGCCGGAACGAGCGGATCAGCTTGCCGGGAACCATGGTCAGGACGGAGGGGGAGAGATCGAAGTCGCGCAGCTCGGCGAAGGGGATGACGCCCGCCATGTCCACCGCGGGCGCGGGGGCGGGAACCGGCTCGGGGTGCCGCGCGGAATCGACCGCCTGTTGCAGCTGCTCCTCGATTCCGGTGACGAGCTCGGGAGGCGCGGCGTGCTTCTCGACGGCGGCGAAGGAGATCATCCGCTCCGCGAGACGCCGCGCGATCGCCTCACCCACCGCGGGGACGTTCCCGAGCATCCCCTGGAAGACTGCGGCAGGGAGCCAGAGGACGCGCGAGGGTGCGCTGGCGATGACGAAGGCCGGGCTGGGCCTTCCCAGAAGCGCTCCCGCTTCGCCGAAGTGATCGCCCGGTCCCAGGTCCTCGACCGGGAGAAGCTCCCCGCCCGCCGAAGGCACCAGCACCTGGGCCTTGCCGGAGAAGAGCAGGCCGAGACCGTCGTTGATCTTCCCTGCGGTGATCAGCTCGCTGCCGTCCGCGCACTCGAGGCCGTCGAAGAGCGCCGCGGCTTTGGCGATCACTTCCTTCGGTGCGTTCCTGAACAGCGGGGTCTTGGCGAGAAAGGGCTGGATCTTGTCGGGCGGCACCTTGACGCGGACGATCCCGTCGAGCAGCGGCGGTGGTGCGACGCTCGCCTCAGGCAACCGCGTGGGCGTCGGCGGGCTGGCCCGATTCGGCATGCCGGGATCGATATCACGCAGGCGCAAACAGGCCAGATTCCGCCACTCGCCCGCGGTGTGCGCCGAGGTGCGCACCGTTCCGGCCTGAACGGATCCAGGCAGGCGAGCATGCGCCCGACCTTGCCGGACGGGCGGGCGTTCACCATGTTTCGCCGCCCCCGGACGGAGACCCGATGCGCCTCGCGATGTTCCATCCTGAGCTTCTCGCCGCCGCCGGGCTGCTCTGCGCGTCGGCGGCGCAGGCGCAGGACGTCATCTACGGACCCGACGGCGCGCCCACGGTGGTGCAGCGCAAGCTCTACCAGATGACCGGCCATTGGGAGGCCGGAGCCGCGTTCGGCGTCGCGCTGAACACCGCCCTCGTCGACCAGGTCGGAGGCCTGCTTTCGCTCTCCTACCACCCCAACGAATGGCTCGATGTGGGTGGCGAGGCGCTGCTGAACCACACCGCGCTCTCCGGGCTGGCCCGCAACGTCCGCGCCGACCTCCGTCCCCGCAGCGAAGGGCAGGTCGGAGACGAGTTCCGCAACGACAACCAGCTTCGCGAGGGCGCGTTCGCCGTCGCCCGGGTGGCGCCGATCTACGGCAAGTTCAATCTCGCCTCCGAGCTGCGGGTGCACTTCCAGGCCTTCCTGCTCGGGGGCGCCGGGGCGGCGCAGGTCCACCGCGAATCGGTGAACCTCTGCGCGCAGCCCGGGACGGGCATCTGCCCGGCGTTTCAGCAGAGCGATGCGCTGGCCGCGGTCGGGATCCTCGGCGGCGGCTTCCGCTTCTACTTCAACCAGCGCCTGAGCCTGCGGACGGAGGTCCGCAGCTACCTGTTCCGTTCCTCGTACAAGCGCGGCAGCGATCTCACCGACCCCTCCAGCGGATCGACGGCGCACTACCTCGCGAGCGTGTTCACGTTCGGCACGGGCGTCTCGGTGCTCTTCTGATCATGCGCTTCTTCCTCCTCTCGATGCTGATCGGCGGAGCTGCCCTGGCCCAGCAGGCGGACGGCGACGTCGTCCGCGTCCACGTCCTCGAGCGGCGGCCGTTCACCGAAGCGGGGCGGTGGGAGCTCTCGTTCTTCGGGAACACGCAGGTGAACCCGAAGTTCACCGTGCACGCCGGAGTGGCGGCGGAAGTGGCGTACCACCTGCGCGAGAACCTCGCTGCGCAGCTCGGCGTCTGGTACTTCCCGCTCTCGGCCCAGAGCACGCTTTCGGAGGAGCTGCTCACCAAGGGACGGGTCGCGCCGGAGACGGCGGAGGCGTTCCTCCTGCGAGGCGCGGCGATGGCCGGCCTCGAGCTGATGCCGATCTACGGCAAGCTCGACGTGTTCGACGGCAAGATCCTGCGGCTCGGCGTGTACCTGAACGGCGGCCTCGGGGTGGCCAAGACCCGCCTGCAGCTGCGGCCCTCGACGGATCCGGTGACCGGCAGCACCTTCGCGGACACGGGCTTCCGCCCCATCGCCTCGCTCGGGATCGGGCTGCGCGTGTTTCTCAGCGAGCGTCTCACCGTCCGCCTCGAGCTGCGCGATTTCGCCTATTCGGCCCACGTCTCCGACGTGAACGGGTGCAACCGCGCCGACACGGCGAAGATCGAGGCCGCGGAGGCGAACAACCAGACCGCGACGGGGCTCTCCGCGGGCTGCAACGAGCGCGCGTTCGGCAGTCCCGGCTCGCAGGCGCAGCTGAACGCCGGCGCGGCGAAAGATCTCCTCTCCAACCCGTCGGCGGACGTGATCAACAACATCGCCTTCCAGGGCGGCCTGAGCTGGCTCTTCTGAGGACCTCCTCCATGTGCGCAGCCATCCTCCTCTCGCTGTTTGCCGCCGCGGCGCCGGCCGCAGGGCCGGCCCCCGCGGACGAGTACGCGCTCGCGCAGAAGCTCGACGCGCTGGGCCTTCCGTTCAACGCGTTCTTCCACTACGCCGCGGTCTTGAAGAAGGGGCGCGCGGACCCGCACTTCATCGATGCCGCCGCGGGCGCTGCCGGGGCGGCGGAGGAGCTGGGCGACGAGACCATCGCTCCCAGCCTGTTCGCGCGCATCTACGGCGACGGGCTCCCGGGGGTGCCAGCCGGGCGGCTGGCGCGGATCCACGCGTGGCTCTCGCTCCTTGCGTACCGCTCCGGGCGCTACGAGGAGGCCGCGACGTTCGCGGCTCGCGTTCCTCCGGAGAGCGCCGCCTTCCCGCAGGCGCAGTACCTCGCCGGGCTCCTGGAGCAGCGGAAGGATCCGGAGAAGGCGCTGGCGACGTTCCGCGCCGTGGCCGCGATGCCCCGGGCGGAACCGGGACTGCGCGAGCTGGCTTCCCTCGCGGCGGGGCGCACGCTGTACGCGCTCCACCGGTACGCCGAGGCGAGCGCCGCATACGCCGCGCTGCCTCGTTTCTCGCGGCACTGGGACGAGGCGCTGTTCGAAGGAGCGTACGCCGATCTGCGCAACGGCGACCCCGGAGGCGCGCTGGGCAAGCTGCACAGCCTGCACTCGCCGCACCTGCGCGACGAGTTCGTCCCGGAATCGGTGAACCTGACCGCCATCCTCTTCCAGCAGCGCTGCCTGTATCCGCGCGTGCGGGCGGCGCTGGAGCAGTTCCACACCGAGTACGCGCCGATGCGGGACCAGGCGAAGGAGGTCCTCCGGGCCGGACCGCCGGTCGAGGAGTACTGGCGGATGCTCTCGCCCAGCGACGCGCGCCTCCCGCCGGCGATGAAGCAGCATCTGCTGAAGAACGAGCGCGTCGCCTCGATGTTCGCCTATCTCGGGCGCCTCGCGCGCGAGGACGCCCGCATCCGCGGCACCCCGTCGCTCGCCGGAACGCTCCGCGAAGAGCTGCTGGAGAACGTCGCCCGGCAGGAGGAGCTGACCGCGCAGCTCGGCGGCAAGTTCGTCCAGGGCCGGCTCGCGGACATGGCGCACCTGATCGACGTCCTCGAAGGAGACACGGAGCTGATCGCCTTCGAGGCCACGAAGGGCGAGAAGGAGATGCTGGAGACCCGGTTCGATCCAGCGGCGCAGCTCGCCTCGCAGCGGCTGGCGCGGCCGGTGATGCCACAGACGGGGCACGAGTACTGGCCGTTCGACGGCGAATACTGGCCGGACGAGATCGGGTACTACCGCTACACCGTCAAGGACGCCTGCCCGCGGAGCAAGGAAGAATGATCGCCCGCGCGCTCCTCCTGGCAGCCATCGGCGTGTCCGCCGCAGCGCGCGCCGCGACCGCGCCCGCGCCGCCGGACGATCTCGCGCGCGAGGCGCTGGCCGACGGCAAGCGGGACGAGCTGATCCGGGATCTGGAAGCGATCCTGCCCCGGATGGCCGGATCCGATCGCAGGGCCGATCTGGAGTTCCAGCTCGCCGAGCTGTGGTGGGAGAAGGCGCGGCGCGCGGGGCAGCGGGAGATCCGCCAGCACGACGAGGCCTGGACGAAGTGGGCCGAGGCGGGGCGCAAGGGCGAGGAGCCGAAAGCCGACACGCGCGAAAGCGAGGCGGACCGCAGCCGGGCGCTGGAGATCTACCGGCGGATCCTCGAGCAGTACCCCCGGTACGAGCGGCGCGACGAGGTGCTGTTCGTCTTCGGCCACAACCTCTACGAGAGCGGCAGGCGGCAGGAGGGAGTCGCGATCTACCGCACGCTCGTCGACCAGTATCCGCAGAGCCGCTTCGTCCCGGATGCGTACGTGCAGATGGGCGAGCACTACTTCGCCTCGAACGACCTGCCGCACGCGCGCGCCGCGTTCGAGAAAGCCGCCGCGTTCCGGTTGCCCAAGCTGTATCCGTTCGCCGTCTACAAGCTCGCCTGGTGCGACTACAACGCCGGCGCGTACGCCGCGGCGATCGCCCGGTTCCAGGAAGTGATCTCGTACTCGGAAGGCGAGACCCGAAGCGATCGCGTGCAGCTGAAGAACGAGGCGCTGCGGGACATCGTCCTCGCGTACGCGCGCGTCGACGCGGTGGAAGGCGCCATCGCCTATCTCTCGGGGAAGGCGGGAACGGGGGCGACCGATGCCGTCGAGAAGCTCGCCTCCACCTACTTCGAGGCCGGGAAGTTCGAGCAGGCCATCCGCGTCTACCGGATCCTCCAGGAGCGCGCGCCGGACCACGAGCGCGCGCCCGCGTGGCAGCAGAAGATCCTCCTCTGCTACGACAAGCTGGACCGCCGCGACCAGGTCGCCTCGGAGATGAAGCGGCTGGTCGCCGGATACGGGCCGGACAGCGGGTGGGCGAAAGCGAACGCCGGGAAGAAGGCGGCGGCGGAGGCGAGCAGCCTGGCCGAGAGCTCCCTGCGCGAGCTGGTGCAGGACTACCACCAGGAGGCGACGAAGACGAAGAGCGTCGCCACCTACCGGCTGGCGCGCGACATGTACCGCCAGTACCTGGAGACGTTCCCCCACAGCGAGGCCGCGCTCTCCATGCGCTTCTACCTGGCGGAGATCCTCTACGCGCTCGAGGAGTGGGACGGAGCGGCCGACGAGTACGGACGGGTACTCGTTCTCGACCCGCACGGCCCGTACGCGCAGCGCGCCGCCTACGACGCCATCCTCGCGCTGGAGAAGTCGGTCGACATCGCCAAAGGCAGGCTGAAGAAGCGCGAGCTTTCGGATGGGGCGAAGATCGACGACCGCAAGGACAAGGGGCAGATCGACCAGAAGCGCAGCCTGCAGCTGCAGACCGTCACCCGCGAGACGGAGGAGCAGGCGATCCCCGACAACGAGCGGAACCTGATCGCCGCCTGCGACCGCTACGTCGCGCTGGTGCCTTCCGCGAAGGACGAGATCCTCGTCCGCTACCGCGCGGCGTTCCTCCTCTACGAGCGCCGGCACTTCGTCGACGCCGCCAGGCGGTTCGGCGAGATCATCCTCAAGTGGCCGACGGACGAATGGTCGCAGAAGGCGGCGAACCTCTCGCTCGACATCCTGAACACGCGGGAGCAGTGGCTCGCGCTGCACGAGCTCGGGGAGCGCTTCCTCGCCAACCGCAGCCTGTGCCCGAAAGGGTCGAAGTTCGAGGCGGAGGTGGCCCGGATCGCCGAGGGGGCAAAGTTCAAGTCCGTCCTGCAGATGTACCAGGAGGGCAAGGACCCGGCGCTGGCGGCCAGGGAGTTCCGCGCCTTCGTCGCCCGCTACCCGAAGAGCGAGCATGCGCCAAAGGCTCTCTACAACGCGCTCCTGATCGCGGACAAGGCCGACGAGCTGGACGTGGAGATCGCGGCGGGCGAGCAGCTCCTGCGCGACTATCCCGCGGCCGAACCCGCCATCGTGGAACGGACC
Organism: Myxococcales bacterium; assembly: GCA_035651935.1. GTDB lineage: Bacteria > Myxococcota > Myxococcia > Myxococcales > 40CM-4-68-19 > 40CM-4-68-19. Next base: position 6,670 of record DASREU010000524.1, read on the forward strand.
GTTCCCGCGCTGGCCAGCGCTTGCGAGCGCGCGGGCCGCTACGCCGAGGCGATCCATTGGTACGACCTGGCGCAGCGTCGCTGGCCTTCGAACCCCCGGGCCGCCGACTGGCTCTACAACGCGACCGTCTGGCGCGAGGGGCTCTCCGACGATGCCGGTGCGATCAAGGGATGGCAGAAGTACGTGCAGGCCTATCGCTCCCGCCCCGACGCGGCGAGGATCGCGTTCAACATCGGCCTGATCCTGGAGCGGACGAAGGATCTCCGGCGCGCGGCGGCACACTGGTCGGCGTTCCAGCGCGAGTGGTCCGGAATCGCCACCCCGGCCCAGCTGCTGCTCGCACGGTATCGCCAGGGGCTGGCGCTGCGCGCGCTCAAGGCGCCCGGAGCCGGCGCAGCCCTCGGCGACGTGCTCCAGCGCTTCGCCGGGCTGCCGGCCTCGGCGAAGAGGGTTCCGGCGGTCATCGATGCCGCTGCGCACGCCCGGTTCCTTTCGGCGGAGCCGGCGCTCGACGAGCTCCGCGCCATCCGCTTCCGCTCGTCGCGGCAGGGGGAGCTGGTGTCGGCGCTCAAAGCGAAGAACGCGCGCCTGGCGAAGCTGATCGCCGCGTACGCCGAAGTGGTCCGGATCGGCAGCCCGCGGTGGAGCGAGGCTGCGTTCGCGCGCATCGGAGAGGCGTACCGCGACTTCAACAAGGGACTGCTCGATGCTCCCCTGCCGCGCGGGCTCGACGCCGAGCAGCAGGACCTGTACCGGAGCACGCTCACGGCGCAAGCGCTGCCGCTGGAGGACAAGGCGACGGAGGCGTTCCGGAAGGCGGTGGAGGTTTCGCAGCGGTCCGGCGTGTACTCGGAGTGGGTGATCAAGGCCCAGGACCTGCTCCGCGAGTACCAGCCGGAAGCGTTCGGGGAGCTGCGCCGTCCGGCATTCGCCGAGGGCGCGTCGCAGCGGGCGGTCGCGCCCGCATTCGCAAGCGGAGGAGGGCGGTGATGCGCTGGTCGACGATGCTCGCGATCGCCGCGGTCGGCTGTGCGCACGCGCCGGAGCAGAAGCCCGTCGCCGCCGATCCGGTGTCGAAACCGCAGCGCCTGGTCGAGCCGGCGCCGGAGACCTTGCACGAGCAAGCGCGGGCGATGATGCGGGAGAAGGACTGGGATGGCGCGCGCGAGCGGATCGATGCGTTCCTCGCCAGGGAGCCGGCAAACCCGCAAGCGCTGTTCGAGGCTGGCTGGCTGGCGGAGCAGCGCGCCGATCCCACCGCCGCCGCCGATCTCTACCGGCGCGCGCTGGCCAGCGATCCCACGCAGGTGGGCGCGTCCCTGAATCTCGCCCGCCTCCTCCGGGAAAGCCCGGGCGCGGCGGAGAAGGTGCTGCGCGCGGCGTTGCAGCAGGCGCCCGAAGATCCCCGCCTGCTCGAGGCGCTGGCCAGCGCGCTGCGGGCGGAGAAGAAGCTCGACGAGGCCCAGGCGGTGGTCCGCAAGCTTCTGGAGCGGCACCCGCGCGATGCGGGCGCGTTCCGCACCCTCGCCGCGATCGAGTCGGATCGCGGGCATCCGCGCCTTGCGGAATCCGCGCTGAACAACGCGCGGAAGCTGGATCCGGACGATGCCGGGATCCTCAACAGCCTGGGTCTGCTCGCGCTGCGGCGCGACGATCTCGACGGCGCGCGCGCGGACTTCGAGGAGGCGGTCCGCCTCGATCCCGGGTTCGCTGCCGGATGGGCGAACCTCGGAGCGCTCGCGCTGCGCTACCGTGACTATGCAGCGGCCGAGAAGGCCTGCACGAAAGCGGTGGAGCTCGACGGCGCGCGGTGGCAGACGCGGCTCGCCCGCGCCTGGGCGCTGGAAGGGCTGCACAAGCCCGCGGATGCGCGCGCGGAATACGAGAAGGTCCTCGCGGCGCAGCCGGGGCAGGAAGACGCGCTCTACGGCCGCGCCGTTGCACTGAAGGCCGAAGGAGATCTGCAGGGCGCCTCGGCCGCGTTCAAGGAGTACATGGCGCTGTCCCACGCCGGGCAT
>DASREU010000525.1:0-17359 GCA_035651935.1 Myxococcales bacterium
GTCCGAGCGCCTGGACGTAGAACGCCTTGCTCTTCTCCGGATCGCGCACGCCGATCATCAGATGGTCGATCATGGGCGCGCCTTCTAGCACTGTGCTAGGTAGCGCGCCATGCCGGAGTCGCCGAAGAGCGTGTTCATCACCGGGGCCTCGAGCGGGCTGGGCCGCGGCCTCGCCCTCCACTACGCGAAGCGCGGAGCGACCGTCCACGCGGCGGCGCGCCGGAAGGACGAGCTTTCCCGGCTCGCCTCCGACGCGCCCGCCGGGAGCATCGTCCCCGTGCCGCTCGACGTGCAGGACGTGGAGGCGCTGGTGAAGGCCATCCACCGCGCCGAGGACGCCTCGGGCGGCGCCCTCGATCTGGTGATCGCGAACGCCGGCGTCGGCAAGCCGACCTCGGCGCGGAAGATGGACTGGACGGTGGTGAAGTGGATCATGGACGTCAACGTCACCGCCGCCTGCGTCACCGTCGCCGCCGCGCTGCCGAAGATGGTCGAGCGCGATCGCGGGCAGGTGGTGATGATGTCTTCTTTGGCGGCGTTCCGCGGGATGCCCGGAAACGCCGCGTACTGCGCCAGCAAGGCGGCGGTGGCCACGTTCATGGAGAGCGTGCGCGTCGACCTGCAGCCGACGCGGGTTCGCGCCACCACCATCTACCCCGGGTTCGTGAAGACCGAGCTGACGGCGAAGAACAAGTTCCGCATGCCCTTCCTGGTGGAGCTGGATCGCGCCGTCGAGGTGATGGCCAAAGGCATCGACGGCGGGGCGAAGACCATCGCGTACCCGCTCCCCATGGTCGCCGTCACCCGCACGCTGGGCGCCGTTCCGCGCAGCCTGTACGAGCCGCTCGCGGCCCGGATGCGGATGTTCTAGCCGGTGCCGGACCGGGCGGCGCGGACGGCGCAGCTCGCGGCGCTCGCCCTGGGCGCCGCGCTCCTGGTCGCGCCCTGGTTCGGGCATTTCGACGACACCGATGCCCAGCTCTACCAGGTGGTGGCGCGGAAGATGGCCGAGCGGGGCGGATGGCTGGATCCCGCATACCTCGACCACCTCTACCCGCACTTTCGCGAGCACCTCCCCTTCGGCTTCTGGCCCTTCGCGGCCGCCGATCTCCTCGGCGGACAGCCGCTGGCGCGCGCCGTCGCCGCCGCCTTCTCGCTGGCGACGCTCGCCCTGGTGGCCTTCCTCGCCCGCCGGATGCTCGGCGCCTGGCCGGCGATCGCGGCGACGCTCGTCCTCGCCCTGACCGAGACCTTCTTCCGGTACGGCGGCGCGACGCGCCTCGATCCGCTGCTGGTCCTGCTCGCGAACGTCGCCGCCGCGCCGATCCTGCTCGGGCCGGCAGGAGCCGCCTCCTGGCTTCTCGCAGGGCTCGCCGCCGCCGGCGCGGTGCTGGTCAAGGGCCCCTTCGGAATCCTTCCCCTGGTCGCCGCCTGCTGCGCCCGCGCCGTCTTCGACCGCTCTCCGAAGACCTTGCTCGCGGGTGCGCTCACGGCCACCCTCGCCCTGGCGCCCGCCGTCGCCTTCGTCGCGCTCGCGCCGGGCTGGTGGGAGACGTACGGGCGCAACCAGCTCCTCGCCTCCGCCGTGGGCGCCCGCACCGACGGCGCCACCCAGCCCTGGTTCCCCCTGGTCGCGCTCGCGGGACGCTTCTGGCCCGGGCTGCCACTGCTCGTCGCCGGCGTCGTCGTCGCCGTGCGCACCCGCTCGCGCGAGGCGCGCATGCTCTGCCTGTTCGCCGCCGTGCAGATCGCGCTGCTCTGCATTCCTTCCCGCAAGGTCTGGAACCACCTGCTGATCGCCTGGCCGGCGCTGGCGCTGGTCTCGGGGTGCGCCGTGCTCCCGCTCACCGCCTGGCTCTCGCGCCACGCGCGCGCGGCGGCGGCTACTTGCGCCGCGCTCGCCTTGGCCGCGCTGCTTTGCGCGCCTGCGATCGGGCGGCTCGTCGATGGAGCTCCCTGCGTCGGCGCGCGCGAGTTCGCCGGCCTCCTCGACGAGCTTCATCCAGGCGACCCGATCCTCGTCGTCTCCTCTCCGACCTCCTGGCGGATGCTCGCCTCGCTCGCGGCGGAGCGACGCCTCGAGCCCGACCCGCGCGACGCGCTCGCGCCCGCCGTCTCGAGCGCCCCGCGCCTCGCTCTGGCGACCGACCCGGTCGCGCCGGCCGCGGGCTGGCGCGAGATCGGCCGTGCGCGCGGATGGGTCCTCCTCCGCAACCAGGCGAGATGATCGCCTACTTCGGCCGCAGCGGCAGCGTCACCCGGAAGGTCGCGCCGTCTCCGGGCGCGCTCTCCACCGTCACCTCGCCGCCGTGCAGGCGCACCAGCTCGCGGACGATCCACAGTCCGAGGCCATAGCCGGCGCGATCCGTCCGGACTCCCCGCTCGAAGCGGAGGAAGACGTGTTCGCGTTCGCCCGGCTGGAGTCCGGGGCCCTGATCGCGGACGGTGATCACGGCGCTCTCGCCCTCGCGCCGCACCGAGATCCGGGTCGGCTTGCCGGCGCCGTACTTCATCGCGTTCGTCAGAAGATTCGACACCACCTGATCGATCCGCACCGGATCGAACATCCCCACGACGGGCCCGTCCGCATCCAGCTCCGGCGTGCTCTCGCCGGGCGCGGCCTCGCCCCTGCTACGCTGGACGCATCCGCGGACCAGCTCCACGAGGTCCGTCTCCCGAAGATGCAGGATCAGCTTCCCCGCCTCGAACTGCGTCCGATCGAGCAGGTCCTCCACCAGGCGCGTCATCTGCTGCACGTCGGCGACGGATCTCCGGATCGCCCGCACCATCGCGTCGCGCTCGAAGTTCCGGTCCTGCGCACGCAGCAGCTGCACGTCGAGCGTCAGGCGCAGCGCGTGGAGGAGCCCGCGGATGTCGTGAGAGGTGATCGAGAGGAACTCGTCCCGGGTTTGCAGCGCGCGTTCGGCGACCCGCTCGGCGGACCGCGCGCGCAACAGGGCCTGGATGGTGGCGATCAGCAGCTCGGGCTCCACCGGCTCGGTGAGGTAGGCATCGGCGCCGCTCTGCAGGCCGAACGCGCGATCGGACTCGTCGGTGAAGCTGGCCGAGAGCTGGAGGATGGGGATCGACCGCGTCTCCGGGTCGAGCTTGAGCTTGTGGGCGACCTGCGGCCCCATCAGATCGGGCATGTGGACGTCGAGCACCATCAACGCGGGGCGCTGCCGGGCCAGGCGCAGCGCATCGGCGCCGCAGGATCCTTCGAGGACGACGTATCCGGCGCGCTCGAGCGTCCGCCGGGTCGCCATCCGGGTCCCCTCCGTATCGTCGACGACAGCGATGGTCTCTCCGTTTTCCACGGCGGCGAAGTCTAGCCGCTCCGGCCCGTTTGTCGAAGCGTGCGCACTGCCGCCCTGCGCATGATGTCGAGCACGCCGGAGCGGGCGGGCGAGCGACTGTCCTTCACTGTGGAATTTCACTGTGAGTGCGTGGTGCTCCGGACCGCTGCGCGGCATGAGTCGGCGCGTTCGGCCACCCGCCCCGGAGGTTCCCCGTCCATGAGCGCGCCGCGCGTCCTGATCGTCGAGGATTTCGCAGATTCGCGCGACATGTACGTTGAATTCCTCGCAGCGAACGGGTTCGAGGTCAGCGAGGCCGAGGACGGCGTCGCCGCGCTGCGATCGATCGAAGGCTCGACTCCCGACGTGGTGGTGCTCGACATCGCGCTCCCCAAGCTCGACGGCCTGTCGGTCCTGCGGCAGCTGCGCGCCGACCAGCGCTATGCGTCGCTTCCGGTGCTGACCCTCTCCGCGAGCCTGGGGGTCGACTACCATCGCATCGCGATGGACGCGGGAGCCACCGAAGCGCTGGAGAAGCCCTGCCTCCCCGAGGACCTGCTGGCGGCGGTGCAGAAGGCGGTCAAGGCGGCACGTTGAACGCCAGCGTCGGGCGGACGAACTCCAGCTCCGCGTAGCAGAACTCCCCTTCGTCGAGGTGCCAGATGGCGCGGCCGCCTGCGGCGACGGGACGCCCGTCGACTTCCGTCATCGCCGAGACCGGCGTGCTCCAGCGCGCCTTGCGCGGCGGGCCCTTGCCGGACCAGAGGAACCGGTCGGTGGTCTCGAAATCGAGGGGAGCGCCGCGGTCGTCGATGCGGACGCGGGCGCGCGCGGTGCGCCCGTGGTCGGTGACGGCGAGCTCGAACGATCGCTCGTCGCCCTCGTTCCAGGTCACGGCGCCGCCGAGGAGCATGGAGGGCGCCAGCAGCACGCCGTCGTTCAGCCAGGTGACCAGCTCGCCGAGGTCGTACTCGGGACCCTGCGCGTCCTCCGCGGTGAAGAGGTCGAGCGGGCGGATCTGCATCCGGCCGCGCCCGTCGCGGTACGTGTCCCGTCCCAGCACCGGCAGCACCCGCGCCATCCGCAGCGACAGGTAGAAGAAGCGCGCGATCGGCTCGCGCGAGTTGTACTGCCACGCGTTCGCGCGCATCCAGCTCGCCTCGGGCCTGAGCCGGAACCTGCCGCGGGAGGCGAGCCGGAACGATTCGACACGCGGAAGCTCGAGCACGCGCATGAAGCGGAGGTACCGCTGCGCGGTCGAGGGCAGCGAGGCCACCTCGCCCGGCGCGACGGCGCGCGGGGGTGGCGGGTGGGGAAGGCCGGCCGCGGCCAGCTCTCTGCGAAAGGTTCCGGACAGGCTCATCGCGGGTTCCCGGAGGCCTTATGTCAGGAGCCGGAAAAAAGGAATCCGCAATTTCCCGTGGAGAAAGCCCCGCGATCGTCAGCGACCGAACGCAACGGGCGGGTCCGGTTGCCGGAGGCGGGAGGGCGGGCCACCTTCCGCACGGAGGTAGGTATGGCTGTCGTATGGTCCGCGGTCTGCGCGCTGGCGGCGCTCGCGGCGGGAGTGCAGCAAGTCCAGGCGACCGGAGCGTCCCCGCAGATGAAGACCCGGGTGCTGCCGGGCCACGGGTACATCCGGTACGAGGTGTTGCCGGGCGACGACGCCGCGGAGCCCGGCGAGGTGATCGTCATGCACGAGGAGCGCCCGCCCGCGCCTCCTTCGGACGCGGCCGTCGCCGCCGCGGAGCCACCGCCTGCGGCGCGCCGCGGACCCGACTGCACGGCCCTGCGCGCGAAGCTCCTCGTCCGGATCTTCGAGATGCAAGGCATGCAGATCGAGCCCTCGTTCGCCGCCTGGCTGGAGCGCAATCTCACCCTCGGCTCCTCCGGGGTGAAGACGCTCCAGCTCCTCGGCGGCGAGCCGCTGCTCCTCACCGCGCTCAAGGTCGACGGAGTGGCACGCGGGCTCGCTGAAGATCTCGCCCGCTGCGAGCAGCAATAAGCGCCCCGGCGCTACTTGTTCGTCCTGCGCGCCGCCGCCGGCGGCTGGAGCGCCGTCCGGATCCGCTCCGCCGCGCGCAGGCCCGCGTCGCCTTCGGCGGCGCCGCGCAACAACTCCGAAAGCTTCGCATCGAAGCCTTCCGCATCCGCCCGGAACTCGTCGGCCGCGCCGCGCAGCGAGAACGGCTCGCCGCGCAGGGCGGAGTTCGCCAGCGCGCGCACCGCGAGGCTCGCCTTCACCACCGCCGGCCCGAGGCCCGCCTCGTCCGCTTTGGGACCGAGCTCCGCCGGAGAGAGACCCAGCCGCGAGAGCAGAGAGACGGTGGCTTCTCCTTCCTCCAGCAGGCTCTCGGCGCGCGCCACCTCGGCGCGCGAGGCGAAGGCGCGCGGCCGCCGCTGGCCGGGCTCGTGGAAGAGCGGCCGCTGCCGGAGCAGCGCCTGGAGCACGCTCTCCAGCGGCTCGTCCAGCACCGTCGCGCTCTGCGCCTGCGGCAGCCGGGCGCGGGCGGCGAGCTTGCGGCCGCGGGTCTGCAACCGGTAGGCCTCGCCCATCGCGGTCTGGAAGATCTCGCGGATCGGCTCCTCGGCCAACGCACGCGCGGCGCGCTGCGGGTCTCCCGAAGAGATCAGCTCCAGCCCGAGCGAGAGGGTGGCGCGGGCGTCGCGCAGCTGCTCGCTGACCTCTTCCGCGTCGTCGAGGTGCACCCGATTCGCCACCAGCGCCGCATTCGCAGCGTACACCGCGGATTCCTCCGCCCGCTCCAGCTCCTCTCCGGAAAGCAGGTCCAGCGCGGCTTCGAGCAGCGGTCGCCCCGGCGCAACCAGCGCCTCCGCCGTCGACGCGGCGACGGGCTTCGCCGGCCCCTGCGCGGGGCGGGCGTAGAACGCGATCGCCTCGTCGTACGCGGGGACCCCCACGTCGCGCAGGCGTCCGTCGCGCCAGCGCCGCGCCGTCTCCTCGAGCTCGCTGGGCACCTCCCACCGCGTCCGCTCGATCAGCTGCCCTGCCTCGAATGGATCGGCCGCGTAGAGGTCCTCGATCAGCTGCCGGACCGAGGCGTATTCGCCAGACCCGACGAACTCGAGCAGGAAGCGCCGATCGGGCGTGTAGAACGCCATCCCGGGGTTCTCCGGTTGCGGCTCCACGTCCTCGGAGAGCTCGTGGACCCGCAGCTCGCGGATCAGGGCGAGCGCGAGCAGCTCGACGTCGAGCGAGGCGATCTGGCTGCGCACTTTCGAAGGCTCGGCGTTCCCCTCCCGCGCCAGCCGCAGCCAGCGCAGCACCTCGGCGGTGCGCGGCCCCTCGCTGGCAGCCCGCCACGCGGCCATGTCGACGAAGTGCCGGAACTGCTCGGGCGTGGCCATCGCCACCAGCTCGGCCGCGTCGTCCGGACCGATCTCGAGCAGGGTGAAATAGAGCTCCTCCGCGGGCAGCGCCGCGACCAGCTCCTCCGGGTTCGGAGAAGAGAGGATCAGCTCGAGCTTGTGCTTGCCGTGCGCGTTTTGAAGGGCGCGCCGAGCGGCGCGCGGATCGAGGACGGCGCTGCCGTTTCCCTCGGGCACCCGCGGCGCTTCAGGCGGCCTTCGTGACCTTGCCGGCCTTCAGGCAGCGCGTGCAGACCCGGATGTGCTTGTGCGCGCCGTCCACCACCGCCCGCACCCTCTGGAGGTTGGGCAGCGTCCGCTTCTTCGTCTTGTTGTTCGCGTGCGACACCTGGTTCCCCACCAGGGGACCCTTGCCACACAGTTCGCACCTGAACGCCATCGCAGAGCCTCGTCGCCGAAAAGGAACGCGGGATTGTGCTCAAAAGCGGCCCGGCGTCAAGTCGCGCTGACGGTCTTTCGCCCGGAAAGCGCGAGCGCTTGCCCGGCCGCCGCCCGGGCCGCGAGGATCTGGCCCTCCAGCCCGAAGCCCGGATAGGTGGCCCAGGAGGCGTACGTGACGTGATCGTCGGCGGCGGACAGCGGCCGCAGCCCCACCGGCTCTCCGTCGTCGGGGATGCGGAGGATGGGGTGGGGCTGGAGCGGGTTCACGTCCGCCGATTGGTGGACGACGTGGCGATCGAAGAAGGGAAGGATCGGCTCGAGCGCCGCGCGGATGCTGGTGAGCAGGCCCTGGTCGTCCGCGAATCCGGCGTCGCAGACGCGGGCAACCGTCAGGATCTTCTCCCCGCCGGCGTCGCCGCGCGCGCGCCGGGCCGGCAAGGCGGTCAGGAGCAGGGGGCCCATCGCGTTCCCCAGGAGGAGCGCCGCGTCTTCCAGCGCCTGCGGGAGGCCTTCGGGCCGGACCACGAAGTGCGCGAGCGTCACCTTGCGCTCCACGGGGAGCGCCGCCTCGTCGGCGATCTTGCGCTCCGCCCGGTCCCCTCCCTGCACCATCGCGGCGATCTGCTCCGGCGAGCAGGCGAGCACGACGCAGGCGGCGCGGACTTCGCTCCCGCCGAGCTGGAAGACCACGCCCTTCTTCTCGATCCTCAGGTATTCGGCCTCGACGTCGGGCATGACGTCGCCGCCGGCCGCCGCGCACTTCTGCCGGAACAGCTCGGCGAGCTGGGCCGCCCCGCCGAACACCCGCAGCGGCGAGCGGAGCATGGCCGCGGCCTCGCGCGCGAGGGACTCCGGGGCCACTTCTCCCGGCAACGACGAGACGAAGGGCGCGAGCGCGTGCAGGCAGTCCGCGATCAGCCCCTCCGGAAGCCGGGGAGGCGCGGGGATCATCTTCTTCACCCGCCGCCGCTCGAGAAAGCCGCGCGCCGGCCAGGGCGGAGGCTCGCGGAGGAAATCGTCCCAGGCGCGGCCCAGCCCTTCCAGGCTCTCCAGGGCCGCTTCCGCTTCCGCCCCGCCGGCGTCGGAGAGCTCGCGCCGGAGCTCGGCCCGGCGCCGGTGCACGTCGGCGGGCAAGGACAGCCGCAGCTTGTCGGTGAGGATCTGGAACGACCCGGGGCCGCCGCCGTGGCGCTGGAGATCGGTGCCCAGGCCGGCTTCGTCGAGCACCGCGACGGCGCCCGAGAGCTGCCGGAGCGGGGGAAGGATCGACTGCGCCGCGGGGATCAGCCAGCCCTCGCTCTCCCGCGCCGCGGCGACCGGGCGCAGCGGGGCGAGCAGCGCCCGCAGGCCGCGGCGGGAGCAGAGCGCCGCGGTGGCGGCGCCGCCGACGTCGGGTCCGAGGACCGCCACGTCGTAGACGCGCTTGGCGACGGGCTTTGGGAGCGGAGCGGCCATCAGTCGGTGAGCTCCGGAGAGGAGAGGGTGCGCGAGGCATTTCCCGCGGCGCCGTCGATCCGCACCCGGCGGCCCTCGAGGTGGACGCGCCCCTGCGCCCACAGCGAGATCGCGCGGGGATAGCAGCGATGCTCCTGCACGAGGATGCGCGCCGCCAGGGTCTCGCGGGTGTCGCCGTCGAGCACCGGAACGGCGGCCTGGATGACGACGGGCCCGGAGTCGGTGCCCTCGTCGACCACGTGCACGGTGCAGCCGGAGACGCGCACGCCGGCGGCGAGCGCATCGCGGACCGCGTGCATCCCGGGAAAGGCGGGAAGGAGGCTGGGATGGATATTCAGTATTTTATTCTCGAACGCGCGCAGGAGCACCGGTGTGATCAGGCGCATGAACCCGGCCAGGCAGACCAGGTCGACTCCGTGCCGCTGCAGCACCGCGATCACGGCCCGGTCGTACTCCTCGCGCGTGGCGAACTGTCCGTGGGGCAGCGCGACGGCGGGAACGCCTGCGGCTTCCGCGCGCTGCAGCGCCATCGCGCCCGGGATGTTGCACACGACGGTCGCGACCTCCGCCGGGATCCGGCGCGAGGCGCAGGCGTCGAGAATGGCCTGCAGATTCGAGCCGGAGCCCGAGGCCAGCACCCCGAGGCGCATATCAGGCGACGACCACCTCGGGCTCGGCGAGCCCGGGGGCGCTCTCGATGGCACCGATCTCGAATGCCGGCTGCCCGCGCCCGGAGAGCAGGGCGATGGCGCGCGAGGCATCGGCGCGCGAGACCACGGCGCACATCCCCACGCCCATGTTGAAGGTGCGCAGCATCTCCGCGTCGGCCACCTTGCCCGCCCTCTGGATGCGCTCGAAGATCGGCGGCACGGGCCAGGAGCCGCGGCGGAGCAAGGCCCGGTGCTCGTCGGGCAGGACGCGGGGCAGGTTTCCCGGAAGCCCGCCGCCGGTGATGTGCGCGAACGCGTGCACGTCGACGCCCTCGCGCAGGGCGAGGCAGTCCTTCACGTAGATGCGCGTCGGCTCCAGCAGCTCCCGCGCGAGCTCCGCGGCGAGGGTGTCCGCGAACACTTTCCGGGCCAGCGAGAAGCCGTTCGAGTGCAGCCCCGAAGAGGCCATCCCGATCACGGCGTCGCCTGCCTTCACCCGCGTCCCGTCGAGGATGCGGCTCTTCTCCACCACCCCGACGCAGAAACCGGCGAGGTCGTACTCGCCCTTCTGGTAGAACCCGGGCAGCTCCGCGGTCTCGCCGCCGATCAGCGCGCAGCCGGCGCGCACGCACCCTTCGGCGATGCCCTTGATCACCTGCTCGGCCTCTTTCGCGTCGAGACGGCTGGTGGCGAAGTAGTCGAGGAACACCACCGGCTCGGCGCCGCAGACCACCACGTCGTTGACGCTCATCGCCACGAGGTCGATGCCCACGGTGTCGTGCTTTCCGGCGAGGAATGCGAGCTTGAGCTTCGTTCCCACCCCGTCGGTGCCCACCACCAGCACCGGCTGCCGGTACCCCTTCGGGATCTCGAAGAGCCCGCCGAAGCCGCCGATGCCGGCGAGCACCTCCGGCCGCGCGGTGCGGCGCGCGTGCGGCTTGATCCGCTCGACGAGCGCGTCGCCCTCGTCGATGTCGACGCCGGCATCGCGATACGTGAGGCCCTTGTCCGCCATCGGGCGCGCACCTTAAACAGCTTCGGGGTGTGGGGTCTACACGAGAGTGCGCGGCTGCAGCGGGACCGGTCCGGGGTCGCCGACGTCGAGGATGCGCGTGCTGCCCGCGCCCGCGCGCACGCCGGACGAGGCTCGAGCTCCGCTCCTCTGGTGAGAGGAAATGTAACCCTCCGGAGCAGGCGCCGACGCGCGCCCGGAGCGGCAACGTTTGCGGGCCACCCCCACCCCCTGGTGTACCCTGCGTCGGATGCGACGCCTGAAGGCCTGGTTCACGCGCGTGACGGCGTTCCGCATCGGGCTGCTCACCGGCTTCGCGTTCGCCGCCGTCCACGTGCTCGAGCTCGCGGGGCGCATGGAGGTCCCGCTCCTCACCCGGCTGGAAGGAGCGCTGACGGACCTGCGATTCGCGCAGCGGACAGCCCTGCGCGGCAACGAGCACTCCGGACAGGTGGTGATCGCGGCGATCGACGAAGCGGCGATCGTCCGCTTCGGGCGATTTCCCTGGGACCGGCGGGTGATCGCGACCTTGATCGACAAGCTGGACGGCGCCGGGGCGAAGGCGATCGGGTTCGACATCAGCTTCTCGGACGAGGACCTGGGCGGAAAGTTCGCCGGCGCCAAGCGCTACCGCAAGCGGTTCGAGGACGTCTCGCTGGCCGCTCCACGCAACCGCGCCACCGTCGAGCGGTTCGACGAGGCGGAGTCGGACATCGCCGGCGCGGCCTCCGCGCTCGAGCTGCTGAATCGCAAGGTGCAACCGGATGCGGAGCCCATCTACCAGACCGCGCGCGGGCGCCTGGGGGACGGCGCGCAGAAGCTCGGCGCCATGCGCGAGACCTTCGACGCGATGGTCAAGCAGCACGAAGCGTACGGAGCGGAGCTGGACCAGGACCTGGGCGGGGAGGACCCGGACACGGTGATGGGGCAGGCGGTCGCGCGCGCGGCGGACCGGCTGGTGCTCGGGGTGATGATGCTCACCGGGCCCGAGATGCGCGACCTCTCGCCTCCCGACGCCGAGCAGGAGCTGCGGGGCCTCTCGCGGATGCAGATCCACCCGCCGGAGTGGCGCGAGCGGCCCGACAGCCCGATCGCGGTGCCGGTGAAGCTTACCTGGGCGAAGCAGTACGCCGGCCTGCGCGTGCCGCTGGCGCCGATCGTGGGCTCCGCGAAGTGGATCGGCTTCTTCAATGCCATTCCGGATTTCGACGGCGTGATCCGCCGGACCGCGCTGACCATGCGGATCGGCGATCGGTACTACCCGTCCCTCGACACCGCGCTGGCCGCGGTCGCGCTCGGGCTCAAGCCGCAGGACGTCATCCCGCTGACCCAGACGCCGGACGACGGCGCGCTGCTCGAGGCGGTGGACTTCGGCGGCAAGGTCCGCGCGCCGGTGGACGGCCGGGGGCTGATGACCATCAACTACGTGGGCCGGGATCGCACCTTCGAGAACTACTCGATCGCCGAGATCATCGACGGCAAGCGCGACCACGACCTCAAGGGCAAGGTGGTGCTGGTCGGCGTCACCGCCCAGGGGACGTTCGACCAGCGGGTGACGCCGCTGAACTCGATCAGCTCCGGGATCGAGATGCACGCCAACGTGGTGGAGAACATCCTCACGCGCCGCTTCCTCCGGCGAGGGCTTGCCATCGACGTCGGCGAGGTCCTCTTCGCGCAGGCGCTCGCGCTGGTGTTCGCCTCCCTCTTCGCGCGGGTGAAGGTGGGGCACGCCCTGCCGGTCCTCGCCTTCTCCGTCGCGCTGGTCTGGGCCGGCGCGAGCGCCGCGTTCTGGGCCGGGTACGAGGTCTTCGCCGGGCTCCCTTTGCTGGAGCTCGGGTCGATGTTCGTCCTGGTCACCGTCTACCGGTACGCGACGGAGGAGAAGGACAAGCGCCAGCTGCGCAAGGCGTTCCAGCTCTACCTGAACCCGGAGGTGATGGAGGAGATGCTGGAGCAGCCCGAAAACCTCCAGCTCGGCGGCAAGGAGATGGAGCTGACGGTGCTGTTCTCGGACATCCGCGGGTTCACCACCATCTCCGAGAAGCTCTCGCCCGTCGCGCTGGTGAAGCTGATGAACGAGTACCTCTCGCCGATGACCGACATCGTCTTCCGCCGGCGCGGGACGCTCGACAAGTACATCGGCGACGCGGTGATGGCCTTCTTCGGCGCGCCGGTGCAGAGCGTGGACCACGCGGCGAACGCCTGCGACGCCGCCCTGGAGATGATGGAGACGCTGGAGCGGATGCGGCTGAAGTGGCGCGTCGAGGATCCCGGCCTCCCCGAAGTGGACATCGGCATCGGCATCAACTCCGGGCCGATGGTGGTGGGCAACATGGGGTCGTCGCAGCGCTTCAACTACACGGTGATGGGCGACAACGTGAACCTGGCCAGCCGGCTGGAAGGGCTGAACAAGGAATACGGCACGCACATCCTGGTCACCGGCCAGACCCTTGCCGCGGCGCGCAAAGGCGAGGATGCCGCCTACACCGCCCGCGAGCTGGACTCGGTCCGGGTGAAGGGCAAGCAGGACCCGGTGCGCCTGTTCGAGCTGCGCCGCCGCGGCCCGCCGTCGACGGAAGAGCTTCCGCTGCTCGACGGCTACGCCCAGGGGCTCGCGCTCTACCGGGCGGGGAAGTTCGCCGAGGCGCGGCTCCAGTTCGAGTCGCTGCTCGAGCGGTTTCCGGGCGACGGGCCTTCGGCGCTGATGCTGGCGCGCTGCGATCGGATGCAGGAAAAAGCGCCCGCCGCGGGCTGGGATGGAGTTTTCCAAATGGAGCGAAAGTAGGCGCAATTCGTGTGATTGCCGTCACGTCCGCTAAATTGACCGGTACTCGATTCCGCTGGTAGGAATTCAACATGGGCGGAGAGGACGCGCTCTTCCAGCGCTTCGGCAAGGAGTTCAAGCGCGGGCAGGTCCTCTTCCGCGAGGGCGAGCCGGGCAAGGAGATGTACGTCGTCCAGGCCGGGAAGGTGAACATCACCAAGACGGTGCGGGAAACCGAGAAGATTCTCGCCACTTTGGGCGCCGGCGAGTTCTTCGGCGAGATGAGCATCCTGAACCACAAGCCGCGGTCCGCCGGGGCGGTGGTCGCGGAGGACGCGAAGCTCCTGGTGATCGATCCCCGGACCTTCGAGGCGATGATCCGCGGCAACGTGGAGATCGCGGTCCGGCTGATCAAGAAGCTCTCGGATCGACTGCAGGAAGCCGACGAGCAGATCGAGAATCTGCTCTTGAGGGACCCGAACAGCCGGGTGGTCCATCACCTCTGGCAGACGGCGGTGAAGCGGGGGCGGGACACGCCGCAGGGAAAGCTGGTGACGGTGAACCTGAACGAGCTGCACGGGCGGATGGGCATCTCCGCGCAGGAAGTGCAGGACGCGGTGAACAAGACCGCCAAGGCGCGGATCATCGCCCTGGTTCCCGAGGGGGTGGTGGTGCCGGACACCGGCAAGATGCAGAAGTATCTCGAGTTCCTGGAGATGAAAGAGCGGTTCGGGGATTGAAATGAAGATCAAGGTCCTCGGCTGCCATGGCGGCGAGCTTCCCCGGCACCGCACCACCTGTTTCCTGATCGACGGGAAGCTGGCCATCGACGGCGGGGCGATCACGGCCGCCCTCGAGCTCGAGGACATCCTCCGGATCGACGACATCTTCCTCACGCATTCGCACTTCGATCACGTCAAAGACGTGCCGATGATGACCGATCTCCTGGTCGGCAAGCGGGAGAAGCCGGTGGTGGTCCACGGCCCCGCGGAGACCATGGAAGCGATGGACAAGGACGTCTTCAACAATCGCGTCTGGCCCGACTTCCGCACCATTCCCACCCGCGAGAATCCGGTCCTCGCCTTCGAGACCATCCCGGTGATCGAGCCGGTCACCTGCCAGGGGCTGCGCATCCGGGCCATCCCGGTGCACCACCCCGTGTACTCGGTCGGCTACATTATCGAAGGGCGTTCCGGGGCGATCGCCTTCTCCGGCGATACCGGCCCCACCGAGGAGCTGTGGCGGGCGGTGAACGCCACCCCCGACGTGAAGGCGGTGTTCCTCGAGCTGAGCTTCCCCAACTCCATGCAGTGGCTCGCGGACCTCTCCGGCCACCTGACCCCGCGGACGGCGATGGGCGAGCTGGCGAAGCTCGATCGGCGGGGCGCGACCGTCTACCTCTACCACCTCAAACCTGCCGTCATCGACGAGGTGAAGGCGGAAGTCCGGGCGCTGCGGAAGGATTTCCTGCACGTCTGCGAGCTGGACGAGGTCTACAGCATCCAGTGAGAGCACTGATCCTCCTGTGTCTCGCGGTGTCGCTCGGCGCCCGCGCGGATCCGGGCCCCAGGAGCGCGGCCCAGCAGCAGCAGCAGCAGAACAACGCCGCGGCTGCGGTGGCGGCGGGGGCGGGCGCGGCGATCGTCGCCTCCCAGGTCGCTCCCAGCGAGGACCCGTTCGCCTTCCCCGCTCCCACGCCGCGGGCGCGGCAGTGGCTCGGCTACGCGTCGCCCTGGACGCTCCTGCTGCTCGCCGCGATGCTGGTGACGCTGGCGGCGCTGATCAAGCAGGTGGACCCGCGCCGGCGCAAGCGCATCCGCCGCGCCACCATCCTCTACATGCTCTACCTCACCACCTTCGTCTTCGCGGCGGTCCTCGGGATCGTGCACGCGGAGGGCTGGGCGCGGCGGGTGTGGTTCCTCGCCGACCTGATGGAAGTGCTGGTGATCATCGACTTCGTCGCCATCCTCCTCTTCGATCTGGTGCTGCTGGCGCTGCGGATCGAGGTGGCGAACATCGTGCACGACCTGGCGCTCGGGGCGGCGTACATCCTCGCCTTCATCGGGATCCTCCACCGCAGCGGCGTCCAGCTGAGCGGGATCATCGCCACCTCCGCGGTGGTGACGGTGGTGCTCGG
Organism: Myxococcales bacterium; assembly: GCA_035651935.1. Lineage (GTDB taxonomy): Bacteria > Myxococcota > Myxococcia > Myxococcales > 40CM-4-68-19 > 40CM-4-68-19. Next base: position 15,086 of record DASREU010000525.1, read on the forward strand.
CCTCTCCCTGCAGGCGACGCTGGGGAACGTGCTGGGCGGGATCGCGCTCCAGCTCGACGACTCGATCCACATCGGCGACTGGGTGCAGCTCTCCTCGGGGCAGCAGGGGCGGATCAGCGCGATCCGCTGGCGGCACACGGTGGTGGAGACGCGGAACTGGGACACCATCCTGGTCCCCAACTCGTCGCTGCTCGGCGAGAACATCACCATCCTCGGGCAGCGGCAGGACCAGCCGGTGCAGCACCGGATGTGGGTCTACTTCAACGTCGACTTCCGCTATTCGCCCGAGGAAGTGATCCACACCGTCGAGGACGCGCTGCAGAGCACGCCGATCGCGAACGTGTCCGCTTCGCCGCCGCCGAACTGCATCTGCTTCGACTTCGCCCGGCAGGGGGCCGACAGCTTCGGGTACTACGCGGTCCGCTTCTGGCTGACCGATCTGGCGGCGGACGATCCCACCTCCTCCGCCGTGCGCGTGCGCATCTACGTGGCGCTGAAGCGGGCCGGGATTCCGCTGGCGGTCCCGGGGCAGGCGATCTGGGTGTCGATGGACGACCCGCAGCACCGGGAGCGGAAGGTGCAGCGCGAGCTGCAGCACCGGATGGAGCTCCTCCAGCAGATCGAGATGTTCTCGGTGCTCTCGCACGACGACCGGCAGCGCCTCGCGGAAGGCATGCAGCCGGCGCCGTTCGGGCGCGGCGAGATCATCACCCGCCAGGACTCGGCGGCGCACTGGCTGTACGTGCTCACCAAGGGCGAGTGCGAAGTCCGCGTCCGCGGCGACGGCGGCGCGGAGAAGCGGGTCGCCTCCCTGGGCGCCCCGAACGTCTTCGGCGAGATGGGCGTGATCACCGGCGAGCGCCGCACGGCCTCGGTGGTCGCGACCACCGAGGTGGAGTGCTACCGGATCGACAAGGACGTCTTCAAGTCGGTCCTCCGCACCCGCCCGGACATGGCCGACGTGATCTCCCAGGTGATGGCGAAACGCCGCGTCGAGCTGGCCGCCGTCCGCGAAGGCCTCGACGCCGAATCCCGCAAGCGCCGCGTCAAGGAAGAGCGCACCGAGATCCTCTCTTCCATCCAGACCTTCTTCGGCCTGGACGACGACAAGAACTAGAAACCGGGGACACGATACACGTTCTTTTTTTTGCGCCGTCGTGACATCGCGCGGCATCGCCTCGCGCAAATTTTGAAACGTGTATTGTGTCCCCGGTTTTCCCTCTGCTAGAACCGGCCCGCAGGATGGCCTGGTATCATCGTGTTCCTGCCCCGAAGCTTCCGGCCGACCAGCGCAGGTCGCGCATGGAGGGGCTGTGGATCAAGTGCGACGGGTGCGGGGAGATCATCTACAAGCAGGACGTCGAGAAGAACCTCGAGGTCTGCCCCAAGTGCGACGAGCACTTCCCGTTCCCGGTGCGCAGGCGCCTCGACCTGGTGCTCGACCCCGGGTCGTTCGCCGAGCACGACCAGGGCCTGGAGAGCACCGACCCGCTGCAGTTCTCCGACTCGAGGAAATACAAGGACCGCATCAAGGCCAGCCAGAAGTCCGCCGGCGAGGGCGAGGCGTTCATCTCCGGCATCGGCCGCATCGCAGGCCGCGAAGTCTCCGTCGGCGCCTTCGACTTCAGCTTCATGGGCGGGTCGATGGGCAGCGTGGTGGGCGAGAAGGTCACCCGCATCTTCGAGCGCGCCACCGACCGCCGCGTCCCGGCCATCATCTTCTCGGCGAGCGGCGGCGCGCGGATGCAGGAAGCGATCTTCTCGCTGATGCAGATGGCCAAGTCCTCCGCCGCCCTGGCCCGCTTCCGGCACGTGCAGAGGCCCTACGTCAGCGTCCTCCTCGATCCCACCACGGGCGGCGTCGCCGCCTCGTTCGCCTTCCTCGGCGACGTGATCCTCGCCGAGCCCCGCGCACTGATCGGCTTCGCCGGGCCACGCGTGATCGAACAGACGATCCGGCAGAAGCTCCCCGAAGGCTTCCAGCGCAGCGAGTTCCTCCTCAAGCACGGGATGATCGACGCCATCGTGCACCGCAAGGAGATGCGCGAGCGGCTGGCGCAGCTCCTCGGCCTGCTCGCGTGACCCCGTGGTGGCGCGACTTCTTCGATGAGCACTACCCGGTGCTGTACGCGGGCGCCCTCGACCCCGAGCGCACGGAGCGCGAGGTCGGCGGCGCCGCGGCGATCCTCAAGATCAAGGACGGAGTCCGGTTGCTGGACCTGTGCTGCGGCACCGGGCGCCACGCCATCGCCTTGCAGCGCCGGGGCGCGCGGG
>DASREU010000526.1:0-2231 GCA_035651935.1 Myxococcales bacterium
CCGAACCCGCCACCGCGCGCCCGCGGCGCCCGTTGTCGATCAGCGAGTCCACCGCCTCCTGCAGCATCCGCTTCTCGTTGCGGATGATGATCTCCGGCGCGCCCAGCTCCAGCAGCCGCTTCAGACGGTTGTTGCGGTTGATTACCCGCCGGTAGAGGTCGTTCAGGTCGCTGGTCGCGAAGCGGCCACCGTCGAGCTGCACCATCGGGCGCAGGTCCGGCGGCAGCACCGGCAGCACCGTCATGATCATCCACTCCGGGTGGTTGCCGCTCTTGCGGAACGCCTCCACCACCCGCAGCCGCTTGGTCGCCTTCTTGCGCCGCTGCCCCGAGGACGAGCGCGTCTCGCCCCGCAACGTGTTCGCCAGCTCGTCCAGCTCCACCCCGCGCAGCAGGTCGCGGATCGCCTCCGCCCCCATACCCGCCTTGAACACCTTCGTCCCGGCGGTGTCCAGGAACTCGCGATACTCCGCCTCGTTCAGCGTCAGCATCGGCTTGAGCTGCTCGATGCGCCGAATGCGGGCCTCCGCCGCCGCCCGCGCCTGGTCCGCCTCCTCGTCAATCTTCGCCTGGCGGCGCTTGACCTCGTCCTCCAGCGCGCCGCTCAGCGCCTGGATGTCGGCGTCGTACGGCTGCACCTCGCTCGCCTGGCGCTCGCGGATCTCGTCCTCGATCTTCTCCACCAGCTCGCGCAGCACCCCGCGCAGGATCCCCTGGTGGTCAACCGACACCTCTTCTCCGCGCTTGACGATCACCGTGCCGGTCGGCTCGAACGTCACCTCCTCGGTCGCGCGCTGCCCGCGCTGCGACTCGATGAGCTGGTCGGTGAACTGCGCGTGCTCGGTCGCGTCGTTGATCCGCTGCTCGCGCTCCTGCTCCAGCGCCTGCAGCCGCGCCTCCCGCTCCGCGCGCAGCCCCGCCACCCGCTGCTCTACCTGCTCGCGCTCGCCGCTCAGCTCGTCCAGCACCGCCTTGCGCTGGCGCTCGAAGCGCGCCTCCAGCTCGTGCTCGATCTGCTGCAGCAGCCGCTGGCGGGCGCTGTCGTTCACCTCGGTCACGATGTACTTCGCGAAGTACAGCACTTGCTCCAGCACGCGCGGCGTGATGTCCAGCAGCAGCCCAATCCGGCTCGGGGTGCCCTTCACGAACCAGATGTGGCTCACCGGGGAGGCCAGCTCGATGTGGCCCATCCGCTCGCGGCGCACCTTGGCGCGGGTCACCTCCACCCCGCACTTGTCGCAGACGATCCCCTTGTAGCGGACGCGCTTGTACTTGCCGCAGGCGCACTCCCAGTCCTTGGTCGGGCCGAAAATGCGCTCGCAGAACAGCCCGTCGCGCTCGGGCTTGAGCGTGCGGTAGTTGATCGTCTCGGGCTTGGTCACCTCACCCCGCGACCACGACCGGATCTGCTCCGGCGAGGCCAGCGTGATGCGCACCGCGTTGAAGTTGTTGACTTCCAGCATGATTCCCCTCAGACGAGCTCCGACTTCCAAGCTCTAAGCCCCGAGTGGCTCACTCCTCGGGGCTCGGAGCCCGGAGCTCGGAACCTCGCGTGCGTTAGTCGATCTCTCCGCGCTCGAAACCCGAGATGTTGATGCCCAGCGCCCGCAGGTTCTCGCCGGCGCTCAGATCTTCGGCGATGGCGACCTCCTCCTCGTCCTCGTCCAGCACTTCCACCGCCAGACCCAGGCTCTGCAGCTCCTTCACCAGAACCTTGAACGACTCCGGCACCCCGGGCTGGAAGATGTCCTCGCCCTTCACGATCGCCTCGTACGTCTTCACCCGTCCCACCACGTCGTCGGACTTGACGGTCAGGATCTCCTGCAGCGTGTGGGCCGCGCCGTACGCCTCCAGCGCCCACACTTCCATCTCGCCGAAGCGCTGCCCGCCGAACTGCGCCTTGCCGCCCAGGGGCTGCTGCGTGATCAGCGAGTACGGCCCAGTCGAGCGGGCGTGGATCTTGTCCTCCACCAGGTGGATCAGCTTCATCATGTAGATGTAGCCCACCGTCACCGGCTGGTCGAACTCCTCGCCGGTGCGGCCATCGCGCAGGCGGATCTTCCCGTCCTCGGGCAGCCCCGCCGCCTTCAGCCGCTCGCGGATCGCCTCCTCACTCGCGCCGTCGAACACCTGGGTGGCGAACTTCACCCCCAGCGTCTCCGCGGCCCAGCCCAGGTGCGTCTCCAGGATCTGCCCCACGTTCATCCGGCTCGGTACGCCCAGCGGATTGAG
>DASREU010000527.1:0-11530 GCA_035651935.1 Myxococcales bacterium
ACCGTGAGCGCGTTCTTCATCTCGTGCGCGAACCCGGCGGTGAGCAGGCCCACCGTGCTGGTCCGCTGTGCGCGCTCGAGGGCGACGGAGACCTCCGCCAGGCGGCGCTGCAGCGTCCAGGCGGAAGCGACGCCCGCGATCGCCATCACCAGCACCGCCAGGTACAGGAGGCCGCCGACGTCGAGGCCCTTCCAGAGCGAGACGACCAGCGCGACGGTCGAGAGCAGGAAGATCACCGGCCCCCAGTAGAGGGCCGCGACCGCGACGTTGCGCGCCCGCAGCGCCGCGTGAATTCCAGGAGAGGTGGGGCGGCGCTTCTCCACGACGGGCCCATATAGCAGAAGTGGAATGCAGAGCGCGCGCGATCCATCATGCGCCGCATGGGCCTGCAAGGGCGCCGCGTGCTCCTCTGCGTCGGCGGAGGGATCGCCGCGTACAAGTCGTGCGAGCTGTCGCGCCTGCTCTCGAAAGCGGGGGCCGAGGTGCGCGTCGCGCTCACTCCGGCGGCGCAGCGGTTCGTCGGCGCGATCACCTTCCAGGCGCTGACCGGCAATCCGGTCGCAACCGACCTCTTTGCCCTCGAGCAGGAGCTGGCGGCAGGGCACATCTCGCTCGCCGACTGGGCGGAGCTGGCCGTGGTCGCACCGGCGACCGCGAACCTGCTCGCGCGGCTGCGGATCGGGCAGGCGGACGATGCCGCCGCCGCGGCGTTGCTCGCGATCGAGCCGCACCGCTGGCTGCTGGCGCCCGCGATGAACGAAAGGATGTGGGCCAGCCCCGCCGTGCAGGAGAACGTGCGCGTGCTGCGCGAGCGGGGGGCGCGGACCATCGGGCCTGCGGTGGGCGAGATGGCCGAACGCAGCCACGTGGGCCCGGGCCGGATGTCCGAGCCGGCGGAGATCTTCGCGGCCTGCGCCGATGCGCTCGGGCCTCGCGATCTGGAATCGGTGGGGCTGCTGGTGACCGCCGGCCCGACCCGGGAGATGCTCGACCCGGTCCGCTTTCTCTCCAATCCTTCTTCCGGGCGGATGGGCTACGCCATTGCCGAGGCCGCGCGCGACCGCGGCGCGCGGGTGACGCTGATCAGCGGCCCGGTCTCGCTCCCCAGGCTCCCGCGCGTGGAGACCATCGACGTCGTCTCCGCCGACGATCTCTCCCGCGCCGTCGACGCGCACCTCGACGGGGTCAAAGCGGTGGTGATGGCCGCCGCGGTCGCCGACCAGAAGCCGAAAACGCGAGCGCGGCAGAAGGTGAAGAAGCAGCCCGGCGACGAGAGCGTGACGCTCGTCCGGACCCCCGACATCCTGGCCGGGCTGGGGGCGCGCGCCGAGCGGCCGCTGCTGGTCGGTTTCGCCGCCGAGACGGAGAACGTGGAGCAGAACGCGCGCGAGAAGCTGCTGCGGAAGAACCTGGACCTGATCGTCGCCAACGACGTCGCGCAGGCGTTCGGGAAGGAGACCAACCAGGTGCTGGTCCTCGGGAAGGACGGCGCCCGCCGCGAGCTGCAGGGTTCGAAGCTCTCGGTGGCCCACGCCATCCTGGACATGGTCCGCGAGCGTTTGCCCGGTTAGACTGCGCGCATGCGCGAGCTGGTCAACGAAGTCCGTGCCTGGCTCGCCTGGGCCCAGGACAGCGGCCTGCAGAATCTCGGTCCGGAGCGGCGGGCGCAGGCCCCCGTGCCCGCGCGAGCAGAGGGGGAGACCAAGGTGAAGCTGCCGCTGCTGGAGGCCGTGGTGGCGGAGCTGGGCGAGTGCACGCGCTGCAAGCTGCACCGCACCCGCACCAACATCGTCTTCGGCGTGGGAAATGCCGACGCCCGCCTGATGTTCGTCGGCGAGGCTCCCGGCGAGGACGAGGACCTGCAGGGATTCCCCTTCGTGGGGAAGGCCGGCCAGCTCCTGACGAAGATGATCGAGGCGATGGGGCTGCGCCGTGACGACGTCTACATCTGCAACACCGTGAAGTGCCGCCCGCCCAACAACCGCAATCCCGAACCCGACGAGCTGCTCGCCTGCGAGCCGTTCCTCAAGGGCCAGCTGGGCGCGGTGAAGCCGGAGGTGATCGTCACCCTCGGCAAGTTCGCCGCGCAGGCGCTCTTGCGCGAGCAGACGCCGATCAGCCGCCTGCGCGGACAGTGGCGCGAGTACGAGGGCATTCCGCTGATGCCCACCTTCCATCCCGCGTACCTGCTGCGCAGCCCGGGCGAGAAGGGGAAGGTCTGGGAGGATCTGAAGCAGGTGATGGGGAAGCTGGGGCTGCCGCCGACGAAGGGAGCGGCCTCATGATCCTCGCCCTCCTTCTCGCCGCCGCCGGACCCGTCGTCCATTATGCCGAAGTCACCGGCTCCATCGATCCGGGCTCGGGCGCGTACCTCCTCTCCGCGATCCACGATGCCGAGGACAAAGGCGCGGAGGCGCTCGTCGTCCGGCTCGACACGCCCGGCGGCCTGCTCTCGACCACGCGCGACGTGGTGCAGGCGGAGCTGAGCGCGAAGGTGCCGATCGTCTTCTGGGTGGCGCCTCCCGGAGCGCGTGCAGGATCCGCGGGCGTCTTCCTCACCCTCGCCGCGCACGTGGCCGCGATGGCCCCCTCGACCAGCATCGGCGCCGCCCACCCGGTCGTCATCGGTTCGGAGTCCGAGGAGAAGAAGGGCGAGAAGAACACCATGCTGCAGAAGGTGGAGAACGACACCGTCTCCTTCGTCAAAGGCATCGGCGAGCGGCGCTCGCGCAACGTGGAATGGGCGGAAAAGGCGGTGCGCCAGAGCGAGAGCATCACCGCTTCCAGGGCCCTCGACCTGCACGTGATCGACCTGATCGCCGAGGATCTGCCCGAGCTCCTGCGCAAGATCGACGGCAGGAAGATCGACCTGGGCGGCGGCGAGCGTCGCACGCTGCGCACCGCCAGCGCGGAGATCCGCAACGTTCCCTGGGCGGTGAAGGAGAAGGTGCTGCACGGGCTGGCCAACCCGGAGATCGCCTACATCATCGCGATGATCGGGGTGCTGGGAGTGATGATCGAGTTCTTCAATCCAGGGACCATCGTTCCCGGCGTCGTCGGGGGGATGTGCCTCGTGATCGCCGGGATCGCTTTCCAGATGCTGCCCGTGAACGTCGGCGCGCTGCTGCTGATCTTGCTCGGCCTCGGCCTCTTCGTCGCCGAGCTGTACCTCGGCGGACACGGCGGCTTCATCGCCGCCGGCGGAGTCTGCGTGGTGATCGGATCTCTGCTCCTCGTCGGACACGTCGACAAGAGCTTCTACGCCGATGCCGACTTCGGCCTCGGCTGGCGCGTCGTCGTCCCGGTCGGAGCCGCCCTGGCGTTGATCGCCGGCTCCCTGATCTGGAAGCTGTCCGCCAGCGCCCGCCAGCCGCTCAAGGCCGGCGCCTATTCCGTGATCGGCGAAGTCGGCGAAGTCCGCGACGAGGGCACCGTGCTCGTCTCCGGCGAGCTGTGGAAGGCGCACAGCAACGAGCCGCTCGTTCCGGGAAGCCGCGTGCGGGTGCTCGCCGTGCGCGGACTCACCGTGGAAGTGGCGCCCGAGGGCGCCGCACTGACAAAGGCGACGTCATGATCTACTGGGTGTTCGTCATTCCCGTTCTGTTCTGGGTCATCTCCGGCCTGCGCGTCATCCAGGAGTACGAGTCGGGCGTGATCTTCCGGCTGGGCCGCTTCGCCGAGGTGAAGCGCGCCGGTCTCAACTGGATCGTTCCCGGCGTCGACCGGATGGTGAAGGTCGACCTGCGCACGGTGACGCGCGACGTCCCGCCCCAGGACGTGATCACTCGCGACAACGTCAGCCTCAAGGTCTCGGCGGTGATCTACTTCCGGGTGATCGACGCCGAGAAGGCCGTGATCCAGGTGGAGAACTTCCTCTACGCCACCTCGCAGCTCTCCCAGACCACCCTGCGCAGCACCCTGGGCAAGCTGGACCTCGACGACCTGCTCGCGCAGCGGGAGAAGATCAACAAGGAGCTGCAGCAAGTGCTCGACCTGCACACCGAGCCCTGGGGAATCAAGGTCACCGCGGTGGAGGTCAAGGCGATCGACCTGCCGCCCGAGATGCAGCGGGCGATGGCGCGGCAGGCGGAGGCGGAACGCGAGCGGCGCGCGAAGGTGATCGCAGCCGAAGGCGAGTTCCAGGCGGCAGAGAAGCTGGGAATGGCCGCGGACGTGATCGAGGCACACCCGTCGGCGCTGCAGCTTCGCTATCTCCAGACGCTGGTGGAGATCAGCGCCGAGAAGGCGAGCACGACCATCTTCCCGCTCCCCATCGATCTGCTCACGCCGTTCATCCGGCTCGCCCAGAACGCCGCCGACCAGCTTCCCGCGCAGCGCCTGCCCATCGGCGTGAAGCGTGAGTGAGCGGGATCCGTACGGGCTGCGGCGGGTGGTGCGCCCCAAGGGCGTGCTGCCGCAGCAGGCAGAGGTGCTCGACCCGCGGCTGCCGCTCGGCGCGGACGAGCTGGCGATCGACGTCGAGCGGCTGAACGTCGACGCCGCCTCGTTCCGGCAGCTTCAGCAAGAGTGCGCCGGAGACGTGCCGCGGATCGCCGCGCGCGTGCGGGAGATCGTCGCCGAGCGCGGGAAGCTGCAGAACCCGGTCACCGGGTCCGGCGGGATGTTGATCGGCCGCGTCGCCGAAGTCGGGGCTGCGCATCCGGCGTATCCCGGCCTGAAGCGAGGCGACCGGATCGCCACTCTCGTTTCCCTGACCCTGACACCCCTGCTCCTCGAGGAGATCCGCGGCGTCCAGCCGAACGCCGAGCGCCTCGACGTGCGCGGCCGCGCCATCCTCTTCGCCACCGGTCTCTGGGCGCCGATGCCGGAGGATCTGCCGGAGGCCACCGCGCTCGCCGTGCTCGACGTGTGCGGCGCGCCGGCGTGGGTGGCGCGGCTGGCGGCGAAGGGACAGCGCGTCCTGGTCCTCGGCGCAGGGAAGAGCGGATCGCTGGCCTGTGCGCAGGCGCGCAGGAACGGCGCCCACGTCACCGCGCTCGACTACCGCCGCGATGCCGCGCAGGCGCTGGTCTCCGACGGCCTCGCGGACGCCTGGCTCGCCGCGGACGCGACGCACCCGCTGGAGGTGTATGCGCAGACGAAGGGCGCGTTCGACCTGGTGGTGAACTGCGCCAGCGTCCCCGGGACGGAGATGGCGAGCATCCTCTCCGTCCGCGAAGGCGGCGAGGTCCTCTTCTTCAGCATGGCGACGTCGTTCACCGCCGCCGCGCTCGGCGCCGAGGGCATCGGCAAGGACGTGCGCCTGACCATCGGGAACGGGTACGCTCGCGGCCACGCGACGCTGGCGCTCGATCTCGTCCGGCAGACCCCGGCGCTGCAGAAGATCTTCGCCACCCGGGTGGCGTGATGGCGCGGCAGATCAGCGCCGTCGTGCTGGCGGGCGGCGAGAGCCGGCGGTTCGGCAGCGACAAGGCGCTGGCGCGGTTCCGCGGGGAGCCACTGGTGCAGCGCCTTGCGCGGACGCTGCGCGATGCCGGTTTCGCCCAGGTGATGGTCGCCGCGAAGGACGTCCTCAAGTACGCGGCGTTCGTCGACGCGACCTCCCTCGTTCCGGATCTCCACCCCGTTCAAACTCCGCTTGCCGGCCTGGCGGCGGGCCTGCAGGCGTCGCTGCACCCTCTCGTGTTCGCCTGCGCCGCGGACATGCCGTTCGCCGCCGACGAGCCTTTGATCGATGCTCTCACCGCCGCCCTGGAGGGGCATGACGCCGCCGTGCCGCACGCGGGAGGCTCGCTCCAGCCGCTCTGCGCGCTCTGGCGCCGCGATCCGTGCCTGCGGATCGCGGAGGAGTTGCTCGCCGGCCCGCGCCCCGTGGGCCCCCGGGCGATCCTTCCGCGGGTGCGCGCCTCCAGACTCGATTGGGCAGACATCCGCCCGTTCCTCGACGCGGACACGCCCGAGGTGCTACGCGAGCTGGAGCTCGGCACGCAGCGCTGAAGCCAGCCGGGCGAACTGGGCCCCGGAGTTGTAGGCCTGCGCGGAGATGCGGATCACCTGCCGTGGGAACGCCGGGAAGAAGAGGACGGGAACCTCGATCCGGTGCTTCTCCAGCAGCGCTCTCTGCAGCGGATGCCAGAATGGTCCGCGCTTCGCCGGAGGCCCCTGCGCGAAGTCAGGCAGGGGAATGGATGCGATCGACCCGAGCATGGACTCGGGCGCGGGCGGCTCGATCCCCAGCGCCTCGCAGAGAACGCGCCTGCCCTCGAGTGCGAGCGCGTGGTTGCGGCGCCTCAGCTCCGGGAGTCCGCCGGGAAGCAGCGAGCCGAGAAAGCGGATCGCCTCCGGGATGCAGAGGAACGGCGTGGGATCGCCGGTGCCGGTCCAGTCGAACTCCAGCCGGAAGCGCGAGCGGTCCTCCCGCACGGCATTCGCGCCATGGCTGATGGTGAGCGGCCGGACCGCGCCCTGCCGATCGCGCCGCACGTGCAGGAAAGCGGCGCCTTTGGGGGCGCAGAGCCATTTGTGGCAATTGCCGGTGTAATACGCGGCGCCCAGGCCTTGCAGATCGAGCGGCAACATCCCCGGGGCGTGGGCGCCATCGACCAGCACGTCGATGCCGCGCTCCCCGAGGTGCCGCACCAGCTCCGCGAGCGGGAAGATCAGCGCCGTCGGGCTGGTGACGTGATCGAGCAGCACGAGGCGCGTCCGCGGCGTCACGGCGTCGAGCACCGCTTCGATCACCTGATCCGGGCCACGGATCGGCCAGGGCACGGGCGCCACCGCCACCTTCACGCCCTGGCTCTCGCGAAGGCGCAATGCGTTCACGCAGGCGTTGTAGCCGTGGCTCGTGGCCAGCAGCTCGTCGCCGGCCTGCAGCGGAAGCGAGCGGACCACGGTGTTCACGCCGCTCGTCGCGTTGGGGACGAATGCGAGGTCGTCCGGATCCGCCCCGATGAGCTGCGCGAGCGCCGCCCTCGCGCCGTCGAGCAGGCCTTCCAGCTCCCGCGCGAGGAACTGCACCGGATTGCGCTCCAGCCGCGCGCGCAGCTCGGATTGGGCTTCCAGCACCGGCCGCGGGCAGGCGCCGAACGATCCGTGGTTGAGGAAGTCGATCCCGGGGTCGAGCGTCCAGTGCCGCGAGAGCTCAGCCACGCCGCGGCTCGGGCGAGAGCTTCTCCACGAACGCCACTTCGGAGAACCCCAGCCCGACGAAGAGCGAGCGCAAGGATTGCCGCCCCGAGTCTCGCGCGCGCTCTTGCAGCGCCTTGTCCGCGCTCACCTCCGCTTCGAACGCGTTGCGCGCGCGCTCGAAGAGCTGCGCGGTCTGCGCCGAGTCGAGGTTCGAGCCGATGATCTCCACTTCCCCCGGCCGCAGCTCGACGTCCGTCCGCACCGGCGGCAGCACCACCTCGACACGGCGGCCCGACACGCGCAGGGATTCCACGTCGAGCTTGCGCAGGTCGAGTCCGAGGTGGGCGACGGCGAAGACGATCGCCCGCCCGCGCGGTGGGCGCACCGAGTAGCTGGCCCACTGCGCGATCGACCCCCAGACGGTCGCCTGTTCGCGCGGATCAGGCGAGAAGTCGATCTTCTTGTAGAGGGACACGTCCAGCGTCTCCAGCCGCGCCACCTCGCGGACCTTGAGCACCAGCGCGGGCGCATCGGGGAGCCGGGCCTCGCGGTGCGAGAGCTGCCAGGCGACTCCGGCGCCGAGCGCGAACGCGAGCAGGATCGCCGCCACCGCGAAAAGGTTGCGCATGCGCGCAGCATACCCGACCAAGGTTGCAGGTCATTTTCCTACATTGATTCCCGGGGCGTGGCTGTTACCGTGCGCGGAATCCTGATTTCGGAGGCTATGTGTCAAAGCGCATCGTTCCGCTGGTCCTCGCCGCGAGCGCCCTTGCCGCCTGCAGCTCCAACTCCGACAACAACACGCTGCCGTCGTTCGTCATGGGCTCCGTCGCCAAAGTCACCTACGACGGCACCAGCGACGATCTCCTCACCGCCGGACTCGGCAAGACGGGCCTCGCCGGCGCGACTCCGCCCGTGTCTCCCACGCCGACGGCGGCAGAGTTGCGAAGGCTCGCCATCTACAACAACTACCGCGCGCTGGTGGACATCACCGCAGGCGGCGGGTACGGGTCGCTGTACGGGCCGAACATCGACGTGAGCGGCAACAACACGCTCGGCGAAGGCAAGATCGCGGGCGACGAGTGGCTCGCGTACGACGACGACGGAACCGGCCAGGTGAACGTGACCCTGATGGTGCAGGTCCCCGCCAGCTTCGACCAGAACAACCCCTGCATCGTCACCGGCACGTCGTCGGGATCGCGCGGCGTCTACGGCGCGATCGCCACGGCGGGGGAATGGGGCCTCAAGCACAAGTGCGCGGTGGCGTATACGGACAAAGGCAGCGGCAACGGGGTGCATGACCTGCAGGCGAACACCGTCAACCTGATCGACGGGCGCCGCCAGGATGCCGCGGTCGCAGGGAAGGCGTCGAACTTCACCGCCCCTCTCTCCGACGCCGATCGCGCCGCTTACAACGCTGCGAATCCGAATCGCTTCGCGGTCAAGCACGCCCATTCGCAGCAGAACCCGGAGAAGGACTGGGGCAAGTACACGCTGCACGCGATCGAGTTTGCGTACTACGTGCTCAACCAGACCTACGGGACGCCCCAGAGCGATGCAGGGAACGCGCCCGTCACGCGCAAGTATCACGCGGGCCAGATCCTGACGATCGCCGCGAGCGTCTCGAACGGCGGCGGGGCGGCGGTCGCGGCGGCGGAGCAGGACACGCAGCATTGGGTGAGCGGAGTGGTGGCGGGCGAGCCGCAGGTCCAGGTGGCGACCACCGCCACCATCCAGCGGGGCGGAACGGCCGTCGCCGCCAGCGCGAAGTCGCTCTACGACTACACGACCACCGCGGCGCTCTACCAGGCGTGCGCGGCCCTTTCCTCGCAGGTGTCGGACACGAGCGGCGTGATCGCGCTCTTCGGCGGCGACACGACGGCGGCGCAGAACCGTTGCGCCACCCTGAAGGCGAAGGGTCTTCTGACGGCGACGACGCTTTCCGCCCAGGAGGACGAGGCCCTGACCAAGCTCAACCAGGCTGGCTGGGAGGCCGACTCGAACCTGCTCCACGGCTCGCATTTCTTCTCGTACGCCAGCCCGGCCGTCGCAGTCACGTACGCGAACGCCTACGCGCGCGCGAGCGTCAAGGACAACCTTTGCGACTACAGCTTCGGGGTCACGAACACCGCCGGAGGCGTTGCCGCGCCGAGCCCGGCGCAGACAACCCAGCTCGGACAGATCTTCGGCACCGGAAACGGCGTTCCGCCCACCGGGCCGATCTCGCTGGTCGACAACGCGGCGATCGGCGGGGCGAGGCGGGACCAGGTGGCGCAGTCGGCGGACGCCGTCGCTTCTCCGGGCAACACCTCGAGCAACGACTACAACACGGATGGCGTCGCCTGCCTGCGCAGCCTCGCCACCGGCCAGGACGCCGGGGGCGCCCCGCTCACCGGAACCCTGCTCGCGCAGTCGAACGCGGTGAAGGCCGGCATCCAGCAGGTGCTGAGGACGGGAAGGCTGCACGGCATTCCCACCATCCTCGTGCAGGGGCGCTCGGACGCCCTGGTCCCGGTGAACCATGCCTCGCGCGCCTATCTGGGCCTGAACAAGATGGCGGAAGGGGCGAGCTCGCCGACCTACTACTACGAGGTGCAGAACGCGCAGCACTTCGATGCCTTCCTCCCGCTGGCGCCGCTCGCCGGCCGGTTCCTCCCGCTCCACCGCTACGTCATCCAGAGCCTCGATCTGATGTACGACCATCTGAAGAACAACGCGCCGCTCCCGCCCAGCCAGGTGGTGCGGACCACGCCGCGCGGCTTCGGCGGAGTGGGCGGCGCCACACCGAACAACATCACGCCGTCGAACGTGCCGCCGATCGCGGCCTCTCCGGCGACCGGCGATCAGATCACGTTCGCGGGGAGCACGCTGAGCATCCCCAACTGACCCGGGGCGTCTTGCGGGAGGCGCTGCCTTGGGATAGACGCAGCCCTCCCCATGTCGCAGCTCTTCGTGGAACCCGACCGGATCGTCCGTGCGCGCGAGCTGGCGCGCGCGGCCGCCATGGGCGTGCAGGCCTTCATCGACCGGCACACCACCGTCTCGATCGAGCGGACGGTGCTGCGGCTGCTCGGCATCGCCGGCGCCGGCACGCGCGGCGCGCCGCTGGCGAATCTGATGGTCGACCGCCTGCGGGATGCCGGAGTGCTGAAGGACGGGGCCGCGTACTGGCTCGGGCGGGCGCTGCGCGCGGCGCCGGGAAAGGATCCGCTGCAGGCCATCGAGCGGATCGCGGCGCATCCGGCGAAGCTGCCGCCGCTCGCCGCCGCCGAGGAGGAGCAGCTCCGCGAGGAGATGCGCGGCGAGGCGCGCGCCGCCGTCCGCGACCTGCGCGCCCGGATCGAGCAGCGCAAGCAGCTCAAGGCATCGCTCCAGGTCGGGTCGTTCGAAGGCGCACCCTGGAAATACGTCATCGTCGCCACCGGCAACATCTACGACGACGTGGAGCAGGCGAGGGCGGCGGCGCAGCAGGGCGCCGACGTGATCGCGGTGATCCGCAGCACCGCGCAATCGCTGCTCGACTACGTCCCGCACGGCGCCACCACCGAGGGCTTCGGCGGCACCTACGCCACGCAGGAGAACTTCCGCATCATGCGCGAGGCGCTGGATGCGGAGTCGAAGAGGCTCGGCCGCTACGTCCACCTGACGAACTACAGCTCCGGACTGTGCATGCCCGAGATCGCCTTCATGGCCGCGCACGAGCGGCTGGACATGCTGCTCAACGACGCCATGTACGGCATCCTCTTCCGCGACATCAACATGCAGCGCACGTTCTGCGACCAGTACTTCTCCCGGCGGATCTGCGCCTTCGCGGAGATCATCATCAACACCGGCGAGGACAACTACATCACCACCGCGGACGCCGATGAGGCGGCGCACACCGTCATCGCTTCGCAGCTGATCAACCAGACCTTCGCGCAGAATGCCGGCATGGGAGACGAGCTGATCGGCTTCGGGCACTCGTTCGAGATCGATCCCGCCCGCGAGGACACGTTGCTGCGCGAATTCGCCATGGCGATGATGGTCCGCGAGCTGTTCCCGAAGAGCCCGATCAAGTACATGCCGCCCACCAAGCACAAGGAAGGCGACATCTTCTTCAGCCACGCTTACGACGTGATGGCCGACCTGGTGGCGATCACCACCGGGCAAGGCATCCAGCTGCTGGGCATGATGACGGAGGCGATGCACAATCCCTTCCTGATGGACCGCTACGTGGCCCTGAAGTCGGCGGCGTACGTGTACCGGGCGGCCCGGCACCTGGGCTCCGAGATCCGCTTCGCGCCCGACGGCATCGTCGCGCGGCGGCAGCGCGAGATCTTCGATCAGGCGCTGGCGCTCCTGGAGGAGGTGGCGAAGGACGGGATGATGGCGGCCATCGGCAAGGCGCGCTTCGGCGATACCGCGCGGACGCCGGACGGCGGCAAGGGGCTGGACGGGG
>DASREU010000528.1:0-11362 GCA_035651935.1 Myxococcales bacterium
TGCCGCCGCGCGCCGCCTCGAACTCCACCACCAGCCGGGAGTCCCGCGACTCGGGGGCGAACTCGGCGGTGCGCCAGGTCTGGACGATCCGCCGTCCTTCGTCGACTCCGAGAAGGATGCCGTGGATGTACCCGTCCCAGGCGATGAACCGGCCGCCCGCCCACGGCTCGACCACGGCTTCGCCGCCGCCGGTGAAGGCGGCGTGCTCGCGGCTGTCCATCCAGGTCGAGTAGACCCGTTGCGGCTCCGCCGCGACGACCATCTCGAGCTGGAAGAAGTCGGGCATTTTCCTACCCCCAGAGTTTGCAGTTTAACGAATCGGGATCCGGCATTTCCACTTTTCCGGCTTGACGCCTGCGCGCGGCCGGGGTCGCATGGGCCATGGCCGGAGCGCTGGAGACGGCATGGGGAGGGTCGCTCGATGCCTTCTCACATGCGAGCTATGTGCTGGTACGGCCTCTGTTTTCCTTTACCCGCACGTACCGGGTCTACGGGGCCTCCGGCCAGCTTGCGGCGGTCGTCGACCAGCCCTGGTTCCGCCTCCGGACCGAGCTCGTGGTCTATGCCGACGAGGCGCGGCTCCAGCCGATTTTGGTGTTGAAGAACCGGCGCTTCGCCGCCTTGAACATGGAGCACGACCTCTTCGACGCCGCCTCCGGGCAGCGGCTCGGCGTGATCCGCACCCGCGGATGGCGCTCGCTGTGGCGCGACGCCTGGGAGATCCTCGACGCCGACGAGCGTCCCGCGGGCGAGATGCTCGAGGACGGCGCCTGGTTCTGGCGGCGCATCCTCCGCTTCTTGCCCGGGCGGCACCACATCGACCTCGGCGGACGCGAGGTCGCCCGGATCGCGCAGCGGTTCCACTTCTTCCGCCGCGAGTTCGAGCTCTACATCCTTCCGGTCGCGGATCCCATCGAGCCGCGCTTCGCCATCGCCTGTGCGCTGATCGCGATGATGGCGGACCTGCGCAGGGAAGACCGGACCTGATCGCGCGAGGAGGCGGGCGTGGAAGTCGAGGGATTCGAGGTGACCTCTGACGAGCGCGCGGGCGATGGGGGGTACCTGCGCCTGCGGCGGATGCGGATGCGCCTCGTCCTCTCCGACGGGTCGAAGACGAAGGAAGGCATCTGGGATTACGTCGAGCGGCCGATCGGGCTGGACGCGGTGGTGATCGCGATCTTCCGCCGGCGGGCGGGCACGGTCGAGGTGCTGCTCCGCCACGGGGTGCGCGTTCCGGTCCAGTTCGGCCGGCCGGAGAAGCCGGATCGGGTGCTCTTTCCCGAGCTGGTGGCGGGGATCCTGGAGACCGGAGACGACCTGTTCCAGCGCGCCTCCGCGGAAGCGATGGAGGAAGCCGGGCTGCGCGTCGCGCCGGCCTCCGTCCAGGTCCTCGGGCCGGCCTCGTTTCCCACCCCGGGGATGTGCGCCGAGGTCTTCCATTTCGTCTGCTGCGAGGTGCCGGCGGACGCGGTCGCGCACGCGATCACCGGCGACGGATCCCCCTTCGAGGAGGGCGCCCGGCTCGAGTGGGCCACGCTCGCGGAGGCGCTCGGCCGCTGCGAGAGCGGCGAGATCCGCGACCTGAAGACGGAGATCGGGCTCCGGCGGCTCCGCGACCGCCTCTCACCCTGACATACGCATGCTCGCGAGCCGTTGAAACCGCCGTGCGCGCTGCGTCACTACCGGGCGAGGTGCCCGGCGCCCACGACAGTCAATCCGACGAGGAGGTGCTGTCGCGCGCCCGGGCTGGCGATGCGGAGGCGTTTCGCGTGATCTTCGATCGGGAAGCTCCAGGGGTGCGCAGGTTCCTCGGCGATCTGCTCCGCGACGACGCGGCGGCCGACGAAGGGACGCAGGAGACCTTCGTGCGCGCACACCAGCGCCTGGGGACGCTCGAACAGGCCGGCAAGCTGCAGGGATGGCTGTTCGGGATCGCCCGGATGGTGTTCTTCGAGCAGGTCCGGCGCAAGCGCCGCGACGGGCCCCCGGTCGATCCCGCGGACGAGCCGGCGCAGGCCGATCGCGGGGCGAGCCCCGAGGCCGTCCTGCTCTCCGCGGAATCGGACCGGATGCTGGACGGCGCGCTCCGCGACCTGGGCGAGGACCGGCGCGCGGCGCTCTTGATGCGGATCGATCACGGGCTGGGATACGGCGAGATCGCCGACGCGATGGGCTGGACCCTGCAGAAGGTGAAGAACGAGATCCACCGCGCGCGGCTGCAGCTTCGCAGGAGCCTCGCCGGCTATCTCGAGGAGGGCGCGCGATGACGCACGTCCCGGTGGAAGAGCTCGAGGCGCTGGCGTTCGGGGAGCTCGGGCCGGGCCGCGCCGCCGCCGTCGCGGCGCACGTGGAAGCCTGCGCGGATTGCTCCCGCGAGCTGTCCTGGCTGCGGGCCGAGAAGGCGCTCCTCGCGCGGCGCCCCGTCCCGCAGACGTCGCACCTCTGGGCGGGAGTGGTTGCCCGGCTCCGGCATCCCCGCCGCCGGCCGCGCTGGGCCTGGCGCCTCGCCGTCGCCGGCGCGGGTGTCGCGGCCGCCGCGGCGGTGCTGCTGGTCGCGCTGCACCCGGCGCCCCCGGTCGTCCCGGCGCAGCAGGCGCCGGTCGCGCGCCGGCAGCCGCGCTTCACCATCGATCCGAAGACGCTCGCCGCGCTCGATCTCGCCGAGCGCGACTACGGGAACGCCGCCAAGGTGCTGGAGGAGGAGTACGGGCGGTTGCGGCCGCACCTCGATCCGGAGCTGGCGCGGCGCTGGGACGAGACCTTGACCCGGGCGCGCGCGCAGCTCGGGGAATCGCGGGCCGTGGCCGCCGACGACGTGAACGCGCGCATGCGGGTCCTCGACGGATATGCCGGGTACCTGCGCGCACTGCGCGACGTGGTGCAGGCCGAGGAGGCGAATCCGTGATCCGAGCCGTGTTGGTTGCCACCCTGTGTTTCGCGCCCGCGGCGGTCCACGCGAGGCCCCACCGCCTCCAGGTGGAGGTGCCAGAGATCGAGCTGCCGGACTTGGGCGTGGATCTCCATGCGCTGCTCGCGAAGAGCGCTCCGCGGTATCCCGACCGGGACGACCCGGAATTCGACTTCGACGTCGAAGACGACACCGGCAACGACTCCGCTGACGATGAGGTGGAGACCGACGGCAAGGCGAAGGTCTACAAGCTCAACCCGCAGCGCGTCCGGATCCCGCGCATCCACGTCGGCGGGGACGACCATGACTTCGACGAGCGCGAGGCCACCGCCCAGGCAAAGGGCAAGGGCAGCGCTACGCTGGAGGTGAAAGGGCCGGTCACCCTCCAGCTGCGGGCGCAGGCGGGCGAGGTCGAGGTGGTCGCGACCGACAAGCGTCAGGTCTCGGTGACGCTGACCGACGCGCCGCCGGACGAGATCGTCCTCTCTGCTTTCGGCGACCGGGTCGAGCCGTCGTTTCGCGGGCGGCGCACGCTGCGCCGGGGGAAGCTCCACGTCGAGCTCCCGCGGGGGAGCCGCCTCGATCTCTCCTCGATGTCGGGCGACGTGAGCGCGCAGCGCATCGGCGACGTGCGCGTGAGGACCATGTCCGGCGACGTGAAGCTGTCCGGCGTGGGGAAGGTCGACGTGCAGAGCATCTCGGGCGACACGAAGATCGAGGACGCGGCTGGACCGGTGCGGCTGCACACGGTGTCCGGGAACGTGGTGCTGACCACCTCGGGACCGGCGCCACAGGTCGAGTTCCAGTCGGCGTCGGGAGGCCTGGACTGGAGCGGCGTGTGCGGCAAGGACTGCCACCTGAGCGCCGAGACCGTCTCCGGCGACCTCCGGCTCCACGTCGATCCGAAGAGCTCGTTCGAGCTCAGCTACACGTCGCACAGCGGGGAGCTGCGCGACGAGCTGAGCCTCGCCGTGAAGCGATCGCCCCGGCGGAAGCACGGGATGAGCAGCGGCTGGCTGGAGGCGAGCTATGGGAAGGGCGAAGGGGTGATCGAAGCCGACGCCTTCTCCGGCAGCCTGCTGGTGAAGAAGAGGTAGGAGCGCCAGGACGCCTGGCCCCTGTTCGTCCGGACAGGGGCCGGTCCGGTGGTTCGTCCGGTTGCCCACCGATGGGACAGGTCCCCACGTTGTGGGCAGGCGAAACGAATTCCATCGGGAGTACCACCATGATGAAGAAGATCTTCCTCGTTCCACTGGCGGCGTTGTTGATGGCAGGAGCGGCGAACGCGGGCACGCTCCAGACTCTCACCTTGAGCGAGCGGGCGCAGACGCGCGACCAGCTGGCGGCCGAGGTGGTCGAGGTCTCGGCGCACCGCAGCCCCGCGGCGGTGATCGCGCAGGACGCGCTCTACGGAGGCCTGGCCGGCCTGGCGATCGGCGCGGGCGTGGCGCTGATCCAGAACGACGGAAACTGGGGACGCGATCTGGCGCTGGGCGGTGGCATCGGCCTGCTCGCGGGCGGCATCTACGGCGCGGTGGACGCGGCGTCGAACGCGGACCGGGTGAACCCCGGGTTCAACAGCGCCTACCACGTGATGTCGGGCAAGTTCTGATCCCGCTCGACGCGTAGCGATCGGCCCCGGAGCGTCTGCGCTCCGGGGCTTCGATCTTCCGCTCCCGGCGGCTGATTGACGTCACCGGACACGTACTGTACAGCCCCGTCGTGCGCCTCAGCCACGCCGCGCGGACCGACGTCGGGATGAAGCGGGACAACAACGAGGACAACTACCTCGTCTACCCCGAGCAGAACCTCTTCGCGGTGTTCGACGGCATGGGCGGGCACGCCGCGGGCGAAGTGGCGAGCGGGATCGCCGTCCGCGAGATGAAGGAGTTCTTCGAGCTGACCGGGAAGGATCCGGAAGCCACCTGGCCGTTCAAGGACGACCGCGAGCGCAACTACGACGAGAACCGCCTGGTGACCGCGATCAAGCTCTGCAACGCCCGGATCATGGAGGTGAGCGAGCAGGACGCCTCGAAGAAGAACATGGGCACCACCTGCGTCGCGCTGCACTTCGTCGAGCGCGCCGAAGGCGACAAGGCGCTGGTCGCGCACGCCGGTGACAGCCGCGCGTACCTCTTCCGCGACGGCAAGCTCCGGCGCATCACCATCGATCACTCGCTGGTCGAGGAATACATCCGGATGGGGAAGATCACCGAGGAGGACGCGAAGAACTTCCCGCAGAAGAACATCATCCTCCGGGCGCTCGGGCAGCAGCGCCAGGTGGACGTGGAGATCAACGCGCACGACCCGCGGCCCGGCGACGTGTTCATGCTCTGCTCCGACGGCCTCTCGGGAATGGTCGAGGACCGCATCCTCGAATCGATCCTCGGCAAGCAGTCGGGAAACCTGGAAGGCTGCGCGAAGAAGCTGCTCGACACGGCCAACGCGAACGGCGGGATCGACAACTCCACGGTGATCCTCGCCCGGTACGAAGGCGCCTAGCCATGGCGCACTCCGCGGAGCACTTCGGCAATCCCGACGACCTGCGGGAGTACGTCGCCAAGCTGGACGATCCCGAGCGCGAGGGCTGGCAGATGCCAGACGAGGTGCTGCGCGCGCTGGAGCTTGCGCCGGAGATGGTGGTGGGCGAGATCGGCGCCGGGACCGGCTACTTCACCTTCCGCCTCGCGCGGGCCGCCGCGCTGGTCTACGCCTCCGACGCGGACCCCCGGCTGGTGGAGGTGCTCCGGCAGCGCATCGCCGCCGCCGCCCTGCGAAACGTCGTTCTCGCGCTCGCGTTTCCCGACGATCCCGCGTTCCCCGCGTCCTCCTGCGACCGGGTGGTGACGGTGAACGCGTTCCATCACTTCCCCGATCCGCCGTCGTACCTGCGGCGGGTTGCCCGCGCTCTGCGGCCCGGTGGGCGCCTCGCGGTGATCGATTTCCACGAGAAGGTCCCGCACGACGACGTCCGGCAGGCGGCGCTCGCAGCGGGGCTGCGCCTCCTGGCCGAGCCCCGGTTCCTGCCGCGGCAGCACTTCACGATCCTGCATTGACCGGACGGCTGGCCGCTTCCGGAGCTTCACGCGCTTTGCCGCTGGCCTGATCGCGTCGCGATACCCATTTTCCTGCACGATGCTGCGCGAGTTCGATCTGGAGCCTCTCTCGGCCGCCGCGGCCATCGCGGAGGCGCGCCGCCGCTGGGGCGCGGTCGGCGCGATCTCGGTGGCCGACGAGTACCCGCGCTCCCGCCGCCTGGTGGGGGAGCTGCGCGGCGGGCGATTCTGGATCCGGGGGCGCGGCTCGACCTGGGAGGCGGCCTTCGCGGACGCGGATGCCCGCATGGTCCGCGCCTCCAGGCGCATCGCCGTTCACTGAACGGCGCCGGGCTTTCCCAGCAGCTCCAGCGCGGAGACGGTGAGCGCCGTCGCCGCGGTCTTGATCGTCCGTTCGCGATCCGGTGCGAACCCGGACGAGTGCAGCGACGGCAGCGGCGTTCCCGACTTCATCGCCGCCTCGAACTTCGCCGGCTCGACCGCTCCCACCCGCAAGAGGACCGAAGGAGCGCCGGCGGCCTTGCCGAACTCGCCGAAGTCCTCGGCCACCATCGCCGGACGGCCCTCCGCGACGTTCTCCGCCCCGATCTGCCTGGCCACCGCTGCCGCCACCCGCCGGGTGACCGCCGGATCGTTGTAGGTCGCGTCCTGCGGCTCGCTGAACTTGACCACCGGGTCCTTCGGAGCGCGCGCGGACGCGGCCTCCGCCTTCGCGATCCGCTCGATCCCTTCCTTCAGCGCCTTGCGGACCTCGGGGCTGAACGAGCGCACGGTGAGCTGGAGCTTCACCTCGTCGGGGATGATGTTGTACTTCGTCCCTCCGTGGATGGAGCCCACCGTCACCACCGCGGGCTCCAGCGGATCCTTTTCCCGCGAGACCAGCGTCTGGATGGCGAGGACGGTGCGCGCGGCGATCACCACCGGGTCGATGGTGGTGTGCGGCATCGCCCCGTGTCCGCCGCGACCGAAGATGGTGACGTCCACCGAGTCGACCGCCGCCATCCCGTAGCCGGGGATGAAATAGACCTTGCCCGCCGGGAGGTCCGAGCTGTCGTGCACGGCCACCGAGAAGTCCGGCTTGGGGAAGCGCTGGAAAAGGCCGTCCGCGATCATCGCGCGCGCGCCCTGCACCGTCTCCTCTCCGGGCTGCCCGATCATCATCACGGTCCCGCGCCAGCGGTCCTTCATCTTCGCGAGCAGGGTCGCGGCGCCCGTCCACGCCGCCATGTGCGCGTCGTGCCCGCAGGCGTGCATCACCGGCACCGTCTGCCCCGCGGGGTTGATGCCGGTGGCGGTGCTCGCGTACGGGAGCCCCGTCTTCTCCTCGACCGGGAGCGCATCGAGCTCCGTGCGCAGCAGCACCGTGGGCCCCTTTCCGTTTCGCAGCACTCCCACCACCCCGGTGCCGCCGACCCCCGCCGTGACCTCGTACCCGAGCTTGCGCAGCTCGTCGGCCATCCGCGCCGAGGTGTGTTGCTCCTTCATCGAGAGCTCGGGATGTTTGTGCAGGTCGAGATAGAGCGCATCGAGCTGCGGATAGAGCTGGTCGAGGCCTTCGAGCGGCGCCGCGGCGATCAGGATGGCGAGAAGGGTCAGCATGGGCGCGAACATACTCCTGCCAGCGGATTGACACGACCGATCGATCGGGCCAAGCAGGTCCGATGGTCCTGCTCGCCGCGCTGCTCTTCGCAGCGCCCTACCGCGTCTACGTGAGCAACGAGGCCTCCGGCGACGTGGCCGTCATCGAGAACGACGCGGTGGTCGCACGGATCCCGGTGGGTAAGAGGCCCCGCGGGATCAAGCTCGGGCCCGGAAGCCGGCTCTACGTGGCCGTCAGCGGCTCTCCTCGCGGCGGTCCCGGCCAGCGCGACGAGGACCTTCCTCCGCCGGACCGCAAGGAGGACGGGATCGCCGTCGTCGACCTGGCCCGCGGGAAGGTGGTGGCGCGCCTGCCCGGCGGCACGGATCCGGAGTCGTTCGACTTGAGCCGCGACGGCAAGCTGCTCTTCGTCTCCAACGAGGACGCGTCGGCGCTGAGCGTGGTCGACATCCAGGCGGCGCGCGTGGTGCGGACGGTGAAGGTGGGCGCGGAGCCGGAGGGCGTCACCGTCGCCCCGGACGGCAGCGCGATCTACGTCACCAGCGAGGAGGACGGCGCCGTCGACGTGATCGACGTGGCGAGCTTCACGGTGCTCGCGCGCGTCGAGGTGGCGCCGCGGCCCCGGGCGATCGCCTTCACTCCCGACGGGACGCGGGCATTCGTCAGCGCCGAGCAGGGCGCCGCCGTCGACGTGATCGACGCCCGGACCCGCGCGCGGACCGGCCGGATCCACATCGGGGGCAAGGGTGCGAAGCCGATGGGCCTCGCGATGTCGCGCGACGGCTCGCTCCTGTTCGTCTCCACCGGGCGCGGCGGGTCCGTGGCCTGCATCGACGTCCCGGGCGAGCGCGTCTCGAAGACATTCGATTCCGTCGGGGGGCGGCCCTGGGGCATCGCTCTCAGCCCCGGCGGGGACCGGCTCTACACCGCGAACGGCCCCTCGGACGAGGTCGCGGTGATCGATCCGCGGAGCGGCAAGGTCATCCGCCGCATCCCGGCCGGGAAGTCGCCTTGGGGCATCGCGGTCGGGCCCTGAGACTCGCCGCCCTGGCGTGTGTCGCGCTCGCGCTGCCGGCACGCGCCGAGGATCTCGCGGAGACCATCGTGGTCAGCGCCGCGCGCGCGTCCGAGAGCGCGGGCGAGGCGTCGGGAGCGGTCACCGCGATCCCGGGCAAGGAGATCGCGCGCGCCAAGGCGCTCGACGAAGCGCTGCGCCTCGATCCCTCGTTCGCGGTCTTCCGCCGCTCGTCGAGCCTGGTCGCCGATCCGAGCTCGCAGGGCGTGAACCTGCGCGGGATCGGTCCTTCCGGCGTCTCGCGCGCGCTGGTGCTCGAGGACGGGGTCCCGCTGAACGACGGGTTCGGCGGCTGGGTCTACTGGGGCGCGGTGCCCCGGCTCGGCATCCAGCGGGTGGAGATCGCGCCCGGAGCTTCCTCGGCGCTCTACGGCTCCTCCGCGCTGGGCGGGGTGGTCCAGGTGATCACCCGGCCCATCGACGACCGGCTGGACGCGGAGCTCGAAGGAGGCCGCTTCGGCACCGCCGAAGGGGCGCTCTCGTTCGCCGGCCGCACGGGGAAGCTCGGCGCGTCGCTCGATGCCGAAGGCCTGCGCACCGATGGGTACGGGATCGTCGCGGACCCCGGGGCGGTCGACCATGCCGCGGGATCCCGCAGGGCTGCGGCGCGGGCGCGATTCGAGGCAGCGCTCGGCGACGAGGTGCTCGCGACTGCGCGCCTCTCCGGATTCACCGAGGACCAGAACGGCGGGACCGAGTTCACCACCGCCGCCGCCCGACAGTTGCTGGCGTCGGTGGGGCTCTCCGCCGGCAGCCTCGAGGCGAGGGTGTTCGCGCGCTGGGCCCGCTTCGATCAGGACCGCGCGCGTCTCGCGCCGGACCGCAGCGCAGAGACCCTTGCCGCCGTCCAGAGCGCGCCCGCCGACGACGAGGGCGCATCGATCGAGTGGAGGCATGGCGGGCTCCTGCTCGGGGCCGACGCGCGCCGGATCTTCGGCCGGTCCATCGAGAACATGCCGGCGGGGTCGGTCGCCTCGCGCAGCGCTTCCGGCGAGCAGCGCGCGCTCGGAGCCTTCGCACAGGAGATCCTTCAGCCGCTCCCGTCGCTGCGGGTGCAGGCGGCGGTCCGACTCGACTACTGGCACAATCTGGGCGGCATCCGCCACGAAGTGTCGCTGGCCGGGCAGCCCACGGACACTGACCTGCCCGACCGCAGCGACGTCGCGGTGAGCCCGCGGCTGGCCGTGCGCGTGCAGGCGCTGCCCTGGATGTCGGTGCGCGCCGCCGCGTACCGCTCGTTCCGCGCCCCGACGCTCAACGAGCTCTACCGCCCCTTCCAGGTCGGGCAGGTGCGCACCGACGCAAATCCGCAGCTCGGGCCGGAGACGCTGCTCGGCGCCGAGGCCGGCTTCGACACGCGCTGGTTGCGGATGACCGCGTTCTACGCGGACCTCCACGACCCGATCACCAACGCCACCGTCGGGCCGAATCTGCAGATGCGGCAGAACCTCGGGTCCGCGCGCGTCCTCGGCCTCGAGCTGGAGGCCACCTGGCGCCCGTTCTCGCCGCTGCGGCTCTCCCTCGGGTGGACCTTCACCGACGCGAAGGCGACCTCCTCGGACGTGGAGGGTCGCACTCTCCCGCAGGATCCGCGCCATCGCCTGGTCGCGGCCGCCTCCTTTTCCGACGCGCGCTGGGCAGACATCGACCTTGCGGTGCGCTGGACTTCCGATCAGTTCGAGGACGATCGCAACCAGCTCCGGCTCCCCGGCTTCGCCGTCGTCGACGTCTCCGTCTCTCGCGCCGTCTTCCCCGGCTGGTCCGCCTTCATCGCCGCGGAAAACCTGCTCGACCGCCGCTACCTCGCCGGCCTGCAGGGCGGGGTGGCAACTCTGGGCCAACCCCTGTTCATCCGCGCCGGCCTCCGCGCCCACCTCTTCTGAAATTCGGGCACGCACGAAATTAGATCTGGGGACACCATACGTAATTCATCATGCCAAGTCCGACGCACCAACTCAGAGTTGGCGCGGCGAGTTACGTATGGTGTCCCCGGATCTGCCTCCCAGAGTTGGCGCGAGTTACGTATGGTGTCCCCGGATCTGCGATTGGCACCGGCGAATTTCGTACGTGTCCCCGAATTTCCTGTGGTGGGTGTAAAGGGTGCGGTCATGGCTGAGACTGCGCTGGCCGGCGTCCTGGTGGTGGAGGTCGGCAACTTCATGGCCGCGCCGTTCTGCACCTTGCAGCTCGCGGATCTGGGCGCGGATGTGGTGAAGATCGAGAATCCTGACGGCGGCGACCAGGTGCGCAACACGGCGCCGTTTCTCGAAGGCGAGTCGTCCAACTTCGTCCGGCTGAACCGGAACAAGCGGTCGCTGGCGCTCGACCTCAAGTCGGCGCAGGGAAAGGACGTGTTCCGGCGGCTGGTGGGGCGCGCCGACGTGCTGGTGGAGAACCTGCGCCCCGGCACGATGGCGGATCTGGAGCTCGATTATCCGCGGCTGTCCCGGCTGAACCCGCGCCTGGTCTTCGTCGCCGCATCCGGCTGGGGCCAGGACGGGCCGTACGCGCAGCGCCCCGGCCTCGACATCATGGCGCAGGGGATGAGCGGCCTGATGTCGATCACCGGCGAGGAAGGCGGCAAGGCGCCGGTGAAGGTGGGGGTGCCCGTCACCGACGGCTCTCGCGCAGGCTGCGCGACCGCCCGCTCTTGCGCGAGGCGTTCCGGCTGGGAGAGATCACCCCGCGCAAGGCGGAAGTGATCGCGCCGGTCGCGGTCGGCG
>DASREU010000529.1:0-4048 GCA_035651935.1 Myxococcales bacterium
TCGGCGAGGCCGAGGACGCGTTCGTCGTCGCGCCGGCCTCGCGGGAGCTGATCGAGGCTGCGCCGCGTCCCGAGATCCTGCGCGCCATCGCGTCCGCGACGAAGGGCCGCGTGCTGGATCCGTCCGACTCGCTGGCGACGCTGCCCTGGCGCGATCCCGAGCGCGTCGAGGTGGGGCAGCGAACCAGCAAGCCGCTCTGGGACAACTGGAAGGTCCTGGTCCTGCTCTGCGCGGTCGTCGGCGCGGAATGGACCCTGCGCCGCCGGTGGGGGTACGCGTAGGCGAGGTTTGCGGCCCCGCGCGAGGCGGTCGCCACCTCGCGTCGAAGTGGCAGACATCCCGCTGCGTCTACTTCTTCGGGTCGACGCGGAACCCGATCCGTCCGGGCGGGGGCTGCGGCGCCTCCGCGGTCACGCTCCTGAGGTGCTCGATCCACTCCGCCGGGAGGCCGCGCTCCTCCGCGCCCTCCACCAGATACGCCAGCAATCTGCCGCTGGCGGGCCCGGGCTCGCTCCGCTTCTCCGCCCGCGCCACGAACGCCTTCGCCGGCACGTTCTTTCCCTGTGCGGAGACGGTGACGTCGATCTCCTCCGAGAGCCCGGTGGGCACGCCCTCCTTGCGAAGGACGGCATCCTTCGCGGGAAGGGGGATCTCGAAGAGCACGCCGTGCACCGCAGCGGTCTTGTCCTCGATCAGGTCGGCGACGCGGCCGCCCCAGAAGCGGCTCTCCACGTCGAACGTCAGGCGATAGCCGCGCAACTCCGCGGGGACGCCGTTGGCGAACAGGCGCGCGTCGACGCCGTGCTCAGCTGCCCATTCGCCGATGTGGCGCTTCGAGAGCGCGGATCCATACGCGAAGTAGCGGTACATGACGCGCACTGTACAGCAACCCGGGACGGCACGGCCCTTACTTCTCGGTCGCGGTCGCACCCTCCGCGGCGCTTGCGGGCTTGTCCTGCTCCGCCTCGAGCGCCTTGCGCTTCTTGTCCAGCGTCGCGATCACGTCGTTCAGGGTCTTCTTCTGCAGCAGCTTTCCCACCTGCTCGCGGTAGGTGTCCGCCAGCGAAACGCCCTCGGTGATCACGTCCACCGCGCGCCAGCCGCGCGGGCGCTTCTCCATCACGTAATCGATCGCCGCGGTGTCCTCGCCGGAGCGCACCTTCGTGTGCACGACGGTGTTGGCGCCGTGCTGTTCTTCGCCGGTGACCTCGCTCTGGATCCGGTCCACGTCGGAGCTCTTGCCCTGGCGCATCTTCGACAGGTAGTTCGCTTCCATGGCGCCCTTCAACGCCGCGGTGTACCGGGCGCGCTCGGCGGGCTTGAACTCGTTCCAGCGATCGCCGAGGGTGGACCGGGCCAGCGCCTCGAAGTCGATCAGGTCGCCAACCGCCTTGCGGGCCTGCTCGCGCGCGCGGGTCCTCGCTGCCCCTTGCGCCTTGAACCAGGTGTTCAGCGACGAGCGCACCTTCTCCTGCGTGGAGTGGACTGCGGCGCTGGCCGAACCCGGCTGGACCGCGGCGACGATCAGGGCGACGGCGATGGACGTCACGAATGCCTCCCAGGACGTTGGACGCGGCGGGTGCGTTCGAGCTTCAAGGTGGCGACAGCTCTCCGCCCGCGGCCTTCTCGAGCGCTGCCCAGGCGAGCTGCGCATCATACAGCGCCTTGAGCCGCTCGCCGTCGGCGCGCGCGTAGAGGAGCGTCCCTTCCAGCAGCTCGCGGGCGTCGCCCAGCCCGGAGTCGAACGCCACTCCGGCCTGTGTGGAGAGCTGCTTTCCGATCTCGGTCTCCTTGCTGTACCGCTCGACGCGCACCCGCGCCTCGGCGAGATCCCCGAGCGCCTGCTGCACCTCGAGACGGACCAGCTGCTGGGCGCCGACGTGCATCGCGGTCGCTTCCATCAGATCGGCCTGCGCCTGCCGGAGCCGCGCGAGCTTCTGCGGGATGTCGAAGGTGCCTTGCAGGCCGAGCGCCACATACCCGGTCGCCTCGTGATACGGGTTGAACACGAACGGGCCCGAGGGGTCGCTCGCGTTCGTCGTCTCCGTGAACCGGGCGCCGCCGACCAGACCGACGTCGGGCCACAGCCGTGCCCTCGCCAGATCGACCAGCGCCTGGCGCGCCGCGATCGCCTCGGCGGCCGCCTTCGTTTCCGGGCGCTGCTGCAAGGCGCGCTGGAGCAGCGCGTCCGGGGACGGCGACGCGGGCGCCGCCGGAAGATCCTGCTGCGCGATGTCGAGGGCCTCGCCGGGCTGCGCGCCGATCAAGAGCCGCAGGCCCGTCAGCGCCAGATCGCGGTTCTTGACTGCGGACGCGTGCTGCGCCTCGATCTCCTCGGCGAGGTAGTCGAGCTTCATCGCGTCCGACCTGGTGATCTGTTCGCTCTTCTCCTTGAGCAGCTTCTGCGCCGTCTGCTGCGCTTCCTTCAGCCTGTCGCGGATCTTCTGCACCGAGGTGTCCGCGTTGCGGGCCGTTTGATATCCCCAGTAGGCCCGCGCGGCGTCGTAGGCCGCCTGGTCGCGCGCCCGCTGGAGCAGCGCTTCCGTCGCGGTGACCAGGTGGCCGGCTGCGGACTTTCCCGCGGTGAGCTTTCCGAACGTCCAGATGGGCAGGATGGCCTGGACTTCGACGTGGCCGGTCACCCCCTGCTCACCGTGGAACAGGCCGCCCGAGCTCCCCGGAGTGAGGTTCGCGGGGTCGGTCGGATTCCCCGCCTCGTTCAGAAGCCGCCGCTCCTGCTGCGGCCCGGCGACGTACGCCGTGGTCTGGAAAGCCGGGAAGAACGCCCAGTTCGCCTCGTCGCGCTTGCCGCGCGCATTCTCCAGCTGCGCGACGGCCTGCATGGCGCGG
Organism: Myxococcales bacterium; assembly: GCA_035651935.1. Classification (GTDB taxonomy): domain Bacteria; phylum Myxococcota; class Myxococcia; order Myxococcales; family 40CM-4-68-19; genus 40CM-4-68-19. Next base: position 2,851 of record DASREU010000529.1, read on the forward strand.
GGGTCGTTCCTGCGCGCGCGCTCCTGCAGCTCGCGCAGCGTCAGCCCCTTCTGGGGAGCGGCCTGCGCGAGCAGAACGACCAGGATCGCGATCATCTACTCGTTCGTGTAGTCCGACCCGAGATAGTTGATCAACTCTTCGCCCACCAGATACCGGAGGTTGTTCTCCAGCCTGACCTTCTGCACGAAGAGATCGTGCTCGGGGTACACGCTCGCCGCGTGCTGCGGGCTCTTGAAGTAGAAGCTGAGCCACTCCTGGATGCCCTTCATCCCCGCGCGTGCGGCGAGATCGCCGAAGAGCGCCAGATCGAGGACGATGGGTGCGGCGAGGATGGAGTCGCGGCAGAGGAAGTTGACCTTGATCTGCATCGGGTAGCCCATCCACCCGACGATGTCGATGTTGTCCCAGCCCTCTTTGTTGTCGCCGCGGGGCTTGTAGTAGTGGATCGACACCTTGTGCTGCAGATCGCGGTAGAGCTCCGGATACCGCTCCGGCTCGAGGATCTGCTCCAGGACCGAGAGCTTCGACACTTCCTTGGTCTTGAAGTTCGCCGGATCGTCCAGCACCTCGCCGTCGCGGTTGCCGAGGATGTTGGTGGAGAACCAGCCCTCCATGCCCAGCATGCGCGCCTTCAGGCCGGGCGCGATGATCGTCTTCATCAGCGTCTGGCCCGTCTTGAAGTCCTTGCCCCCGATGGCCACGCCGCGCTTCTCCGCCAGCTCGACCAGCGCCGGGAAGTCGCAGGACATGTTGGGGGCGCCGTTCAGGTACGGGATGCCGCTCGTGATGGCGGCGTAGGCGTAGAGCTGCGAGGGGTAGATGTTCGGGTGGTCGGCGTCGAGCGCCTTCTCGAAGGCGGCGATGCTCTGGTGCTCCGGACCCGCTTCCTGGTACGCCTCCGTCGAGGCGCACCAGACCATCACCGCGCGGGTGCAGTTGTTCTTGTCCATGAAGGCGCGGATGTCCTGGATCAGCTGGTTCGCCAGCTCGCGCTTCGTGCCCTTCTTCACGTTGGCGCCTTCCAGGCGCTTCACCACGTTCCTGTCGAACACGGCGGGCATCGGCCGGATCCGCGAGAGGACGGGCTGAAGGCGCGCCAGGTGCTCGGGCGAGAGGACCTTCGCCTTCGCGGCGGCGGTGTAGGCGTCGTCGGGGATCGGGTCCCATCCTCCGAAGACCAGATCTTCCAGCCGGGCGA
>DASREU010000530.1:0-5277 GCA_035651935.1 Myxococcales bacterium
CGGCAGCGCGCGAACCTCGCGGCGCTGCGGGACAGCCGGCGCGACCCCGCGCCGAGCTAGTCCCACGGCAGCGCGCGAACCTCGCGGCGCTGCGGGACAGCCGGCGCGACCCCGCGCCGGGCTAGCCGAAGATCTGGCGCAGCTCCGCCGGCGCCGTCTCCTCCAGCTGATCGTACCGGCACTCGGAGGGCGGCTTGTCCGGCCGCCAGCGGAGGAAGGTGGTCGCGTGGCGGAAGCGGTCGCCCTGCAAGTGGTCGTACGCCACTTCGCAGACGCGCTCGATCCGCAGCGGCTCCCAGGAGAGATCCTTGCCGCGGTTCCAGCGCGAGGAGGCGCCGGGCATCCGCTGATCGCCGCTCCACTGCGCCCACTCGCGCCAGGGATGCCTCTCCGCCGCTCCCTCGCGCAGCGGGAGGAGCTCGTCGACCAGCGCCTTGCGCTTCGCGGTGGTGAACGACGACGTCACCCCGACGTGATGCAGCGTTCCTTCGGCATCGTACAGACCGAGCAGCAGCGACCCGACCATCGTCCCCGGCCCGTTCTTGTGCCAGCGGAAGCCCGCCACCACGCAGTCCGCGGTGCGCTGGTGCTTCACCTTCAGCATCACCCGCTTGTCGGGCTGGTACGGCTGATCCGCGCGCTTCGCGACCACGCCGTCGAAGCCGGCGCCTTCGAAGCGGGAGAACCAGTCCTGCGCGAGCGCGCGATCGCGCGTCGCGGGGGTGAGGAAGAGGGGCGGCTCCGCGGCGCGCAGCGTCTGCTCCAGCCGCGCGCGGCGCGCGGCCTGCGGCACGGAGCGCAGATCCTCGTCTCCGAGCGCGAGGAGATCGAAGGCGACGTACGACGCCGGCGTCTCGGAGGCGAGCAGCTTCACCCGTGAGGCCGCCGGATGGATGCGCAGGAGCAGCGCATCGAAGTCGAGCCCCTTGGGTCCGGCGATCACGATCTCGCCGTCGAGCACGCACCGCTCCGGGAGCTGGCGCAGGAGAGGCTCCGAGAGCTCCGGGAAGTACCGGTTCATCGGCTTCAGGTCGCGGCTCTGGAGCAGGAGCTCTGCGCCGTCGCGAAACACCAGCGTGCGAAAGCCGTCCCACTTGGGCTCGAAGATCCAGCCCTCGCCCTCCGGCAATGCGGGAGCGAGCTTCGCCAGCATCGGCGCGATGGGACTTTCGAGCACCGTGCGAGCATACGTTTCGGTGTACTGATGCGCCATGGCGGAGGTGGTCCTGTTCGTGCCCGGCTTCTTCGGGTTCGGCGCCTTCGGGCATCCGGACCGGCCGCTGATCGAATACTTCGCCCGGGTGGAGGAGGCGCTCTTGCGCGGCCACCTGCGGCCGCTGCGGTTCGCCGTGCACCAGCCGCCGCCGGCGGGATCGATCGCGGAGCGGGCGCGATCGCTGCACGCCAAGGCATCCGAGCTGCTGGCGGCGGGAGCGACGCGGCTGCACCTGGTGGGGCATTCGACCGGCGGACTCGACGCCCGCCTGATCGCTCATCCGGGCTACCGCGCGCTGCCGGAGCGAAGGGAGCTGATCGCGAAGATCGGATCGGTGATCACGGTGTCGGCGCCCTTCCACGGCACGCCGCTCGCCCGGCGGCTCGGCCGCGGAGCCTGGCTGGTGATCCCGGGCCTCTGGTTCGCGAGCATCCTCGCCAGCCGGGGCCGGCTCCGCCTCGCGGGGCAGGCAGCCGCCATCTTCAACCTGCTCAAGCGCGCCACCCTGCAGCAGCCGACGCCGACCGATCAGGTGATCGCGCAGCTCGCCGACGTGGACGACGAGACGGCGCACCAGATCCGCCGCTTCCTCGGCGACGTCGCAGGTGATCACCGGCTGGTCGCCGATCTCGCCCCGGAGGCGATGGCCGAGCTGAACCGTACCCTCGCCGGACACGACGTCCGCCGGCCGGTGAGCTTCGTCTCGGTCGCGCCCCGCTCCGCGCTCTCGGTGCGCGACTTCCTGGCGGCGCCGGTGCAGCGGATCTTCTACGACATCACCTCGCGCCTCGCCGCCGGACCGGTTCCGGGCGACGCGCGGATCCCCGACGGACCCTGGATCGGGCGGCACATCCAGCTCGGGCCGGCGTCGAACGACGGGATCGTTCCTGCCTGGTCGCAGACGGTGGGCGGCGTCGCGCAGGGGATCGTGCTCGGCGACCACCTCGACGTCATCGGCCACTACGAGTCCGTTGGGGCCACCTTCCTCCGCTCCGGCTCGCACTTCGACGACGCGCGTTTTCGCTCCCTCTGGGAGCACGTCGGGCGGTGTATCTTGCCGGCATGACGCAACCAGCGCCGTCCCTGCGCGAGACGAACGTGCACAAGCTCGCCTCGCAGCAATTCGACGTCCTCGTGCTGGGCGGCGGCATCAACGGGGCCGTCTCCGCGGCGGCGCTGGCCGCCCGCGGAGCGAAGGTGGCGCTGATCGACCGCGGCGACTTCGCCTCCGTCACCTCGCAACAGTCGTCGAATCTCGCCTGGGGCGGGATCAAGTATCTGGAGACGTACGAGTTCGCGCTGGTCCGCAAGCTCTGCAAAGCGCGGAACCGGCTGCTCCGCGCCTTCCCCAGCTCGGTGCAGGAGATCCGCTTCTTCACCGCGGTGGCGCGCGGCTTCCGGCATGGCAGGCTGAAGCTCTGGCTGGGCGCGCTCCTCTACTGGGCGATCGGCAACTTCTTCACCCGGCGGCCGCGGCTCCTCTCCAGGGCGGACATCGAGTGGGAGGAACCGACGATCGAGACGCGGGGCCTGCAGGGCGGATTCGAGTACTCCGACGCCTACCTCCACGACAACGACGCGCGCTTCGTCTGGGGCTTCATCCGCACCGCGCTCGATCGCGGTTGCGTCGCCGCCAACTACGTCGAGGCGCTCGGGTCCACCCGCTCACCGCAGGGCTGGACCACGCGCGCGCGAGATGCCGTCACCGGCCGCGAGCTCGCCATCTCCTCCAGGCTGGTGATCAATGCCTGCGGACCGTACGCCGACGAGGTGAACAAGCGCGACGGCGTCTCCACCGCCCACCGCCACGTCTTCTCCAAGGGCATCCACATCATCGTCGAGCCCGTGACCCCGCACCACCGCGTCCTCACCTTCTTCGCCGACGACGGGCGGCTGTTCTTCGTCATCCCCATGCAGACGAAGACCTGCATCGGGACGACCGACACCCGGGTGGAGCGCCCGGAGGTGGAGGTCACGCCGGAAGATCGGCGCTTCGTGCTCGAGAACATCAACAAGCGCCTCCGCCTCCCCCGTCCGCTCGCCGAGGCCGACATCATCGCCGAGCGCTGCGGTGTGCGGCCGCTGGTGGTGACCGGGAACGCCGAGACCAGCCGCGACTGGACCCAGCTCTCGCGCAAGCACGCCATCGAGACCGACGCCACGCGCGGCCGCCTCACCATCTTCGGCGGCAAGCTCACCGATTGCCTCAACGTCGGAGAGGAGATCTGCGAGGAGGTGAAGCGGCTCGGGGTCCCGCTGCCGTTCGAGCGGCGCGTCTGGTACGGCGAGCCGGCGGAGGCGGTGCGCGACGAGTACTTCCACCAGGCCCTGCTGATGGACCTGGACGCGCTCACCTCGGCGAACGCCAGCGAGAAGCTCTCCACCCGGCTCTGGCGGCGGTACGGGGCAGAAGCCCTGCTCCTGCTCGAGGCCATCCGCCGCGACCCGCGCCAGGCCGAGGTGATCATCGAGACCAGCGAGTACATCCGCTGCGAGCTCGACGAGGCGGCCCGGCGGGAGATGGTGGTGAAGCTGGAGGACTTCCTGCGCAGGCGATCGAAGATCGCGCTGGTCGTCCGGCACGAGGAGATCCGCGCGGCGCCCGGACTGCTAGAGGCCTGCCGGATCCTCTTCGGAACCGCGGCGGACGCGCGCATGGCGGAGTACTTCGGCGAACCGGAGGCGCCTGCACGCGAGCGCCAGGTGGCGGGGCGGGAATAGCTACCGGTCGATGTCGAGCGCCTTTTCCGGGTGCTTGTCGCGCAGCGCATCGAGCACCATCCGCACCGCCTCCTCCGGGTTGCGGGCCAGGCGCACGCTCACCTTGCCCAGGTGCTGGCCGCCGATCAGCGCGGCGGCCCCGCCGGTCCCGTCGAGCGCGACCACCGGCTTGCCGTCCCGCAACATCAGTCCGACTTCGCTCAGCGTTCCGCCGCCTCCGCCGAGGACGATCGCCGCATCCACCGCCATCGCGACCAGCGCCCCCTGCGCCGAGTTCACCCCGGTCGGGATCGCGAGATCGACCCACGGGTTCGCCTCCGCGCGCGAGGTGCCGGGCAGGAGCCCGAGGCAGATGCCCGCGCCGTTCGCTTGCTTGTACCCGCGGGAGGCGCCGGCCATGCACCCGCCGAGGCCGCCGCAGACCAGGTGCACGCCGGCGCGCGCGAGCTGCGCGCCCACTTCCGCCGCCAGGCGCTCGCGGTCCGATCCGGGCAGCCCGTCGCCGATCACGCCGACCACCGGGCGCCGCTGCTCCTCGTTCTGCCGGCAGTCCGGCCGGGAGGCAGGCGGGCACTCCTCGGTCGCACGCACGTCGCGGCCCATGCGGCAAACATGCACACCGCCGCCCGCGCGGGAAAAGAGGTCAGGTGGCGAGAAGAGCCGGCATGGGGACGTCGTTCCCTGCCTGGAAGACCAGGACGCCTTCGTCGACGTACTCCTCGAGGTCGGCGAGCAGCCAGCTCTGCCCGGCGCGGACCTTGTGGAACCGGACCGTGCAGCTTTCGCCGTCGTACGAGAGGATGACGTTGAACAGCCCCGCGTGGCGCGCGAGCGCGGCCGAGACCGCGCGCGCGGTCAACAGCCCCGCCGTCAGCAGGAGCAAGGGGCAGGAGCGCGTCAGGCGCGTATCCAGCATCGATTCCATCCGCAGCCGATTCGCGCTGCACTCCAGGCCCGTCTGATCCTTGAAGTCGGCCGGGCTGAGGTGAGGCTTTTCGACGAAGCCGCGAAAGAGGAAGCAGCCGCCGGCCTCGACGATGTGAACGTCGGGGCCGCGCGCCGGCACCACCGCCTCGACCTCGCGGCTGCGCAGATCCTCCAGATACCGTCCCATGCGCCGGTTCAGCTTCACCCGGAAAGCATAGGCCGGCGGCGACTTCCGGCGCACGCGAATCCGCGCGGAGGATGTCGGATCGCTCCTATTGTCCCCAGACGGTCACCACCAGCGTCCGCCGGTGTGGGGCGCGGCGATGCTCCCAGAGGTACAATGCCTGCCAGGTGCCGAGCGCCAGGCTTCCTCCGCTCACCGGCAGGGTCTCCGCCGTCCGGGTGAGCGCCGC
>DASREU010000531.1:0-2687 GCA_035651935.1 Myxococcales bacterium
ACGCCGCCTTCGACGCGCCGCTCGAGCAGATCGGCCGGTCGATCGCTGAGCTCATCGCAACCGACGGCGCCTTCGCTCTGGAGATCGCGCCGGACGCCATCTACGTCAACCGCCAGGCCGTCCGGCTCGACGCCACCACCACCGCGCTGCTGGCGTTCCTCCGCGGCGAGATGCTCGCCCGCGGCATCCACGGAGTGTCCACGCGCGCCTGCCCGGATGCCGCCGAGCTGCGCCGATTCGTCCGCCTCTTCACCTCGGTTGCGCCACGCCGCACCGGACCGCAGGGCGATCCCGCGGCGCCGCTGTCGATCCTCCGGCTTTCGATCGAGGGCGTGGTGGAGAGCGCGACGCACGTGCGCAGCCACGACACGCGCCTGGTCGACGTGTATTCGTACGCGGTGTTCTTCGTCTCCCGCACCATCGCCCAGCTTCGCAGCGGGGCGCAGGCGTTGCCGGTCTGGGCGGCGAGCCGGCTGGTGCAGGACTTCGTGGACCTGGAGGAGCTCGCACCGCTGCGCTTCCTCCAGCTTTCGCGGTGCAAAGCAGGCGCTGAAGCGTATTACGGGTACCATGCGGCCAATGTGGCCGTGCTCTCCATCGCCTTCGGCGCGCGCCTCGGGTTCTCGAGGGTGCGGCGCCACGATCTGGGGATGGCCGCCCTCTTTCACGATATCGGCATCGCAGCGGTTCCGCTTTCGCTGCTCAACAAGGAGCACCAGTTGACGGAGCGGGAGATGGCCGCGATGCAGGTCACGCCGCTGTTCGCCGCCCGGGCCATCCTCCGGGAGCGCGAGGTGCACCCGGCCGGACTGGAGCGCGCGCGCGCGGCCTACGACTGCCACTGCGACCAGGCGGGCGAGCGCGCGGAACCGGATCGGATCATCGGCCCTCTCGGACAGATCGTCGGGATCTGCGAGGCGTTCGACGCGTTGACCACCACCCGGCCGTATCGCCGCGCGTTCGAGCCGGCGGAGGCGATCCACGTTCTTCGGACCGAGCTCCGGCACAGGTTCGATGCCGCGCTGGTCGCGAAGTTCATCGTGTTCGCGGAGCCGTTGCTCGCCTGAGGGAACCCATGCCCGCTTCCGCCGCGTCATGAAAGTCCTGGTCGCCGACGACAACCGCCTGTCGCGCGTGGTGCTGGAACGGATCCTCCGGACCCTCGGCTACGATCCCGTCCTGACCGAGAACGGGCGCTCGGCTCTCACCGCCATCGTCCGCGAAGAGATTCCGCTCCTGATCACCGACTGGAACATGCCGGACATGGATGGCCTCGAGCTGTGCCGGCGGCTGCGCCTCCCGAGCCGGAGGGTCTACACCTACGCGATCCTGCTCACGATGAGGTCGGGGAAGAGCAGCTACCTCGAGGGACTGGCGGCGGGCGCCGACGACTTCATGACCAAGCCGGTCGATGCCGACGAGCTGGCGGCGCGCCTCAAGGTCGGCGAGCGGATCGTCGGGCTGCAGAAGGAGATGCGCCAGCTGGAAGGCCTGCTCTCCATGTGCATGCTCTGCAAGAAGATCCGCGAAGGCCAGGAGTGGGTGCCCGTCGACCACTACGTCTCGACGCGCACCGCGACCTCGTTTACGCACGGGTTCTGCCCGGAGTGCCTGAAGATCCAGATCGCGGAGTGAGCGCCGCCGCCGGGGAGATCAGCGAAGCAGCCGCGGCGCGTACAGCGCGATCAGGCCGGCAAGGCCGCCGCCGAGGACCAGCCAGGCCGAATTGATCCGGAACCGGAGGAGGAGCAGCGCGGCGATCGACGCGAGCGCCGCGGTCGGCACGTCGACGATCGCCGCGCCGGTCAGCTGGATCGTCACCGCGCCCATCAGCGCCAGCGAGGCGACGTTCACGCCGTCGAGCACCGCTCCCGCGGTCTTCGAGCGCCGCAGGCGCACGACGAACGGGCCGCTCAGGGCGACGAAGACGAACGCCGGCAGGAAGATGCCCGCGGTGGCCACGGCGGCCCCGGCGGGGCCCGCGAGCACGTACCCGATGAAGGTCGCGGTGGTGAACAGCGGGCCAGGCGTGAATTGTCCGACCGCGACGGCATCGAGGAGCTGCGCCTCCGTCAGCCAGTGAAGCCGCTCGACGAGGTCCGCGCGGAGAAAGGCCAGAAGGACATAGCCGCTCCCGAACAGCACCGCGCCGATCTTGAGGAAGACCGCGAACAGCGGCCAGAGCCCGAAAGTGACGCTCGCCGTCCCCGCGGCGGCGCCGAGCAGCGGGACCTGCGCGAGCCCCGCTCCGCCGGAGTGGCGGCGACGCACCCCGCGCTCCCAGACGACCGCGGCGATGCCGCCTGCGAAGAGCACCGCGAGCTCGTTGACGCCGGCGAGGGTGGCTGCCAGCGCGGCGAGGGCGACGAGCGCGAGAAACCGGCTCTTCACCGCCGTCTTCGCGAGAGCCCAGAGCGCCTGGAAGACCACGCCGATGATCACCGGCTTGATCCCGTAGAGCACCGCCTCGGACTGGGGCAGGGTGCCGAACCGGACGTACGCCGAGGCGATGGCGGCGACGAGAAGGGCCGCGGGAAGGATGAAGCACGCGCCGGCGACCAGCAGCCCGGGCCAGCCCGCGCGGAGGTAGCCGACGTGGATCGCCATCTCGGTCGAGTTCGGCCCGGGGATGAGGTTGGTCGCTCCGAGGAGATCGAGGAACTGCTCCCGCCCGATCCATCTGCGCC
>DASREU010000532.1:0-10416 GCA_035651935.1 Myxococcales bacterium
ACACTCCGCGCCGCCCTGGTATTCTCCGGCGCCGATCCGGTCGACGGCTTCCGCGAAGTCGCCGACCGCGAAGTGATCGCGATCCCCCGAACCCTGACCCAGATCCGCTCGCTCTAGCGTTTCGGGGACACCGGAGATCCGAGATCCGGGGACACCATACGTAACTTGAATTTCGAAACGGCGAATTACGTATGGTGTCCCCGAATCTCCGACGTGAGCCGGATTCGGGCGCCTGGCTGCTTCGGGCAAGGATGAGCGGGCGGTTCCACCCGACTCACCCGAGGGGCTCGAATGAAGAGAATGTTGCTCACGGTCGCCGCGATGGCGGCGGCAATCCTCGCGGCGCGCGCGACGCTCGCCGATCCGGTCCAGGAGCTCAATGAGAGGCACCACTTTCCGACCAAGGAGAAGTTCGCCAAGGTGCGGAGCAGTGGAGGACAGAACCTCGTCAATCACGGCGGTCCGGTGATCCACTCTGCGCACGTCGTGCCGATCTTCTGGGGGCCGTCGTGGGGGACCGGCGGCGCGGACAACGCCACCGCGAACCACATCATCTCGTTCTTCGGGCAGTTCGGAACGAACTCGCACTACGCGATCATCACGCAGTACTACGACGCCGCCGGCAGCATCCACACCTCCAGCCTGGGCAACACGAACTGGTTCGACTCGAGCGCGCCGCCGACGAACGTCACCGACGCGGCGGTCCAGGGAGAAGTGCTCAAGTATCTCGCCAGCCACTCCTTCGACGCGAGCGCCATCTACGAGGTGTTTCTCCCTCCCTCGTCGTACTCGTCCGACGGCAGCGCGACCTCCTGCGGCGGCCCGAATCTCCAGTACTGCGCCTATCACGGGAACTTCTCCAACGGCGGCCGCGACATCAAGTACTCGGCGATGCCGTACCCGAGCTGCGGCGGATGCCAGAGCGCCGGCTTCACCGCGGCGCAGAACTTCGATCACTTCTCCTGCCACGAGACGCGGGAAGCGGTGACCGACGAGGACCTCAACGCCTGGTACGACCGGCGCGGCAACGAGGCAGACGACAAGTGCGCGTGGAGCCCGGCGCCGTTCATCGACGGCGGCTTCGGCTACCAGTACGAGTGGTCCAACGCCGCCGGCGCCTGCGTGAAGTAGAAGGAGCGCCGTCCCGGAGCGGCCGGACCCGCGCCGGCCGCTCCAGCCTTGCGCGTCCCTTCGCCGGGTGCTACGTCGCGGCCTTCCGGAGGCATCCATGGGAACCGCGCTGATCACCGGCGCCTCGGCGGGTCTGGGGCTCGAGTACGCGAAGCTGTTCGCCGCCGACGGGCACGATCTGGTGCTGGTCGCCCGCAGGCGCGATCGCCTCGAGGCGCTCGCGGGACAGCTCGAGCAGGCGCACGGGACGCGCGCGCACGTCCTCTCCGCCGACCTGGCGACGGCGGACGGCCCACGCCGGACGCTGGAGGAGATCCGCCGCCTCGAGTTGCCGCTCGAGTTCCTGGTGAACAACGCCGGGTTCGGCACCAGCGGCGCGTTCTTCGAGCTGGACCTCAAGCGCGAGTTGGAGATGGTGCAGGTCAACATCGTCGCGCTGCTCGAGCTCACCCGCGGCGTCCTGCCGGGGATGATCGCCCGCAAGAGCGGACGGATCCTCAACGTCGGCTCCACCGCCGGGTTCCAGCCCGGACCGTTCATGGCCGCGTACTACGCGAGCAAGGCCTTCGTGAATTCGTTCACCGAAGCCCTATGGTACGAGCTGCGCGGCACCGGCGTGACCGCGACCGTCAGCTGCCCCGGCGCGACCGCCACCGAATTCGCCACGGTAGCGGGCACGGACCGCTCGCGGCTCTTCCGCATGGGCGCGGCATCTCCGGCCGCCGTCGCGCGCGAAGGCTACCAGGCGATGATGGCCGGGAAGCCGATCGTGGTCCACGGGATGAAGAACAAGCTCGGCGTCCAGCTCCTTCGCGTCAGCCCCCGCGGAGCGATCCGCGCCGTTGCCGCCTCGCTGAACCCGGCGCCTTCCCGACCGACGCATTAGCCGGCGCGACCCCGCGCCGGGCTAGTACGAGCGCTCGATGATCAGGAGCCAGACGTTGCAGAGGAAGTGCGCCACCGATGCGCCGACGATGGTGTGCGTCCGGTTGCGCAGCCAGGCGAAGAGCAGCGCGGGGAAGAAGACCAGCAGCCGCCAGGGCGCCGGCGTGAGCAGATGCCCGAGCGCGAACAGCGCGGCGGTCGCGAGCGCGCTGCGGACCGGCCCCCACCTCTGCTCGAAGCGCAGCGTCATGTACCCGCGGTAGAAGAACTCCTCCGAGAAGGCCACCGCCGCGTTCCCGCCCACCTGCCCGGCGAACTCCCAGCTTGGCCGCAGCCGGAGATGGAGTCCCCGGTCCTGCGCGTACGGTCCCAGGTACCAGCGGATGTGCGCCGGCAACGTCGCGGACCATTTCATGAACAGGACGAATCCCAGCGTGAACAGCGGCAACACCACCGCGCAGGCCGCCAGCGACCAGGCGAGATCGCGGCCGAGCCGGTCGAAACGCCACCCGGCATCGCGCGCGTCCTGCCCCCAGCGCTCGAGGAAGCGCACCGGGACGTAGAGGAACGCTGCCACCGCCGCGGCGCCCACCAGGCTGTGGACGACCGGCACCCACTCGCCGATCACCTGGAGCACGGCCAGGCCGCCGATGATGGCGGCCCACACCAGCACCCCCTCGCGAACCGGCTTCAGCGCGCCACCGGCAATCCGACCGCCTTCCAGCGATCCATCCCGCCCTGGAGGCTCAGCGCCTTGCGCCCGAGCTGCCGCAGCCAGCCGGCGGCGTTGAACGAGCGCATGCCGACCTTGCACACCGTCACCACCTCCCGGTCCTCGGGGATCTCGGCGAGCCGCCCGGGGAGCTCGTTCATGGGGATGTGCACGCTGCCCTCGATGCGGCCCTCGGCGGCGAGCTCCGGAGCATTGCGCACGTCGACCAGCAGCGGCGGGTTCGGTCCCGCGAGCCTCTCCTGCAGCGATCGGGCATCGATCTCGTTCATCGGGTCCTCGCTTGGCGGATGTACCGATCCAGGTCCTCGCGGTCGATCAGCGAGAGGATCTCGACGCTGTTCCCTTCCCCGCGCCGGTAGATGAGCCGCACGTCGGTGGCGATGCGGATCCGGTAGTAGCCGGGCAGCCCTTCCAGCGCGATGGCGCGAAGCGAACCGTGCCGCCAGTCGCGCGCGAGCAGCGAGACCTTGTCGAACGCCGCGCGCTGCATGCGCCGATCCCACCGCTGGATCGAGTCGTAGAACTCGCGCGTGAAGTAGGGGATGAGGAAGGTGGAAGCCTCTTCGGCGCTGGGCAGCGACTCGTCTTCGCTGGGCGCCGCCGGGGCGGGGACCACCGCCGCTGCCTTCTGCGCCGTGGCGAGCTGCGCGCGCAAGGCATCGCGCTCCTCCACCGCCGCCCGCAGGCGCTCCGAGAGCGAGCGATTCTCGTCGGCGAGCCGCCGCGCATCGGACAGCGCCCTGCCCTCGCCCGCGGCGGTGAGCCGCGCCAGCTCCGCCGAGGCGCGCGTCAGCTCCGCCCGGACGCCGGACAACTCCTCCCGCACCTCGCCGACGGTCTTCTCCCGGGCGACGACGTCGGAGCGCGAAGACGCGAGCTGCTCGCGGAGCGAGTCGCGCTCCTTCTCCGCCCGGAAGAGCGTCTTGCGCGCCTCCTCCAGCTCCTTGCGCAGCTCCACCACCTCCGCCGGGAGCTGCGGCTTGCGCGGCGGCGCCTTGGCTTTCGCCGGCGCATCGAGCGCCTCGACGCCGAGATCGATGGCGGAAAGCGCGTACGCCCGCAGCTTCTCGTCCTCGTCGATCAGCGCCCGCCAGGCGACGCGTGCCAGATGCTGCAGCGGATCGCCGGTGAAGAGCTCGAGCAGGTCGCGGTAGTGCTCGTCGGTCAGCGGCTTTCCTTCCAGCACCGGGTTCCGCAGCGCTCCGCGGACGGCGGTGTCGAGGAGCTGCAGGGCGTCCTTCGCCGATCGCGCCTCGTCGGCGAGCAGCCGCGCCACCTGGTTCGGCGGCATCGCTTCCAGGCGATAGCCCGGGCTGTAGAGGCGCAGCTCCGCGCAGAGCTCGAGGAGCCGCCGGTCGGCGAAGCAGAGCTCGAGGAATTCGCCCATCGCGCGCGCGTCGAGCTGCTCCAGCGGGAGCGGCGCGGTGGAGAGGGGAATCTCCTGCTCGGGCGCCGCTTCCCTCGCGGCCGGCTCGGGCGCCGCCTCCGCCTTCACCTTGGCGGCCTTGTTCTTCTTCCCCATCGCGGGCGGCAATAGAGAGCGTATTCTCTCCAGATGCAAGCGCTGGTGACAGGGGCGGCGAAGCGGCTCGGACGGGCCATCGCGCTCGGTTTGCACCGCGCCGGCCACCGCGTGGCGGTGCATTACCGCAGCTCTCGCGCCGAGGCGGAAGAGACCGCCGCGCTCCTCGGCGGCGCTCCGCTCGTGCAGGGCGACCAGGCGCGCGAGCCCGAGCGGATCGTGCGCGACGCCGCCTCCGCGCTCGGCGGGCTCGATCTGCTCGTGTGCAGCGCCGCCGAGTTCCAGAAGGCGCCGGCGGAGACCCTGCCGCGCGGCCAGTTCGAGGCGATGCTCGCGTCGAACCTCACCGGTCCGTTCTACCTGATGCAGGCGGCGCTGCCGATCCTGCGCACCTCGCGCGGATCCATCGTCACCCTGCTCGACGTCTGCGGGACCACGCAGGTGTGGAAAGGCTATGCGCACTACGCCGCGGCGAAGGCCGGCCTCGCCGCCCTCACCCGGCTCCTCGCCCTGGAGTGGGCGCCGGAGGTCCGGGTGAACGGGGTGGCGCCTGGCGCGGTCCTGCCACCCGCGGAGATGGACGCCGCCCGGCTGGTGAAACGGATTCCACTCGGCCGCATCGGAGAGCCGGATGACGTGGCCCGCGCCGTCGTGTTCCTCGCCGAACAGCCCTTCATCACCGGCGAAATCCTCACCGTGGATGGCGGGCGGTCCCTGAATCCCTAGTTTTTGCGACGCATCCGACTATACTGAGACGCCATGGATACCCAGACCTCCGCTCCTGAGACGAAGACGCAGTCCGGCGCCGCGCCCCAGCCGATCAAGCTGACGGACAGGGCCGCCGCCATGGTGAAGGAAACCATCGAGCGCGAGGGCCTGCAGGGCTCCGGCCTGCGCGTCGCCGTCGTCGGCGGCGGGTGCTCCGGCTTCCAGTACAGCCTCGACATCGAGAAGGACGAGCGCGCAGGCGACCTGGTGTTCGAGGTCAACGGCGTCCGCTGCTTCGTCGACCCGATGAGCTCGATGTACCTCCTCGGCGTGGAGGTCGATTACGTCGAGGGGCAGTTCGGGCAGAGCGGGTTCAGCTTCAAGAATCCCAACGCCAAGCACACGTGCGGGTGCGGCTCCAGTTTCAGTGCGTGATCCAGCCGCCGGCTGGCAGCACATCCGGAGAGGGAGAGGGCGAGCGGCCCCCTCCCTCTTCGCGCTTCGGCCCTGCGTTCCCTCGACCGTAGGATCTCCGCGTACCCGTCTCTACCGTCTCCTTCACAGCCAAGGAGGCTCAATGAAGATCATCGGAATCGCTGCGCTGGCGATCGCCCTGTCGGCGTTCTCGGCGCGCGCGCAAACCAGCACGGGCACAGGGACCAGCGACACACGCACCACCTCGACACCGAACAGCCAGAGCACCGAAGACAAGGGCACGACGAAGTTGCCGGCAGACCAGAACAGCAGCTCCTTGCCGGGCAACTCGTCGAACGCCTCGTCCAGCAACAACTCGCTGCCGAGCAACAACCCGGCGGCCAACTCGTCGCCCGCAGGCGACACCGGCTCGAAGAGCGCGAAGGAGCACCCCGACACATCGTCGAACAGCGACACCTCCTCGAGCGCGGTCCCGAGCAGGGGCGCCGCATCGACCACCACGGGCATCGGCAACGACAGCTCGGGTGAGGTGAAGAGCGGCGCCGACGCGAAGGGCAGCTCGGACGAGTCGGTCTCGCCCTCGAAGGAGAAGAAGGCGAAGAAGCACCACCACAAGAAGTCGGACACGTCCGCAGCGCAGGGGCGCAGCAGCGATGCGAGCTCGATGCACAAGACCCGCACCTCGCCTTCGGACACGCCGGCGGCGGACGAGACCAAGACCAGCCCGACGACTCCGGCGACCCCGAGCAATCCGACCACCTCGGGGACCGACACAGGCTCGAGCAGCGGCTCTGCCACGACGGGATCGACCACCTCCGGGTCCGCCACCGATACGCGCAGCAGCCCCGGCGCCTCGGGCAGCGCGGACCAGGGCACCTCGGGGAGCGCGCGGCCAGCCAGTCCTGCCAGCGGCGCGACGAAGGACCCCGGGATGTCGTCGCGCCCGGGTGACGTGAGCGGCCAGCCGACGGACACGCAGAAGCCGGTCGACACGGCGCCTGCTCCCGCCGACCAGCCCAAGAGCAAGTAGGCGGTCGTCCAGGCTTCCTCCGGGACGTTGTGCAGCGGACATCCCGTGCGCAGCTTCCCGGAGGACTGCCGGTCATGGGGCCGGCCCATTCGGAAGGGGATTTGAGATGCTGAAGGGAATCATTGCGGCGCTGGCCCTCGGGCTTGCGCTTCCGGCGTTCGCGGAGAGCGACACGGCGAAGGACGTGAAGGACACCGCGGCGAACGCCCAGGACAGCGCGAAGGACACGCTGAAGACGGACAGCGGCACGGCGAAGACCAAGCGCCACGCGAAGAAGTCGGTGCGCAACGCGAAGAAGGATGCGCGCCACAAGAAGAACGACATGAAGGAAGACGCGAAGGACGCGACCAAGTAGGCCGGTTTCTTGCCATGCGGCCCGGGCGCGCGATGCTCGGGCCGCCATGGCAGCGCCGCTCCCGCAAGACGACACCGGAATCGACGTCGTCAACGCTCCGAAGGACGTCTGGGGCGACCTCTATCACGAGCTGGTTCGCGCGCCCTGGTGGATGACGCTCCTGTCGATCGCCGCGATGGTGCTGGTGATCAACGTCTTCTTCGCGCTGGTCTACGTGGTCACCGGCGGCATCGCCAACGCGGAGCACGGGTCGTTCAGGGACGCGTTCTTTTTCAGCGTGCAGACCGCGGGGACCATCGGCTACGGCGCGATGTACCCGCAGTCGCTGGCGGCGCACCTGACGGTGACGGCGGAGTCGATCGTCTCCCTGGTCTCGCTGGCGCTCGCGACGGGCATCGTGTTCACCAAGTTCTCCATCCCGGTGGCGAAGCTCGAGTTCGCCCGCACCGCGGTCATTTTCGTCCAGGACGGCGTGCGGACGCTCGCGGTGCGGATGGCGAACCGGCGCGGCAACTTCATCGTCGAGGCCCAGTCGCGGGCGACGTTCATCCGCGCCGAGACGACGAAGGAGGGCGTGTTCGTCTACCGGCTCTACGATCTGAAGCTCGTGCGCGACCGCTCGTCGGCGCTCGGCCGGAGCTGGACCGTCCTCCATCGGATCGACCACGACAGCCCGCTTCGCGACGTCACCGCGGAATCGATCCGCGGCGCAGACGTCGAGGTGATGGTGTCCGTGACCGGGATCGACGGCACCACCTGGCAGACCCTGCACGCGCGCCACCGGTACCTGCCGGAGGAGGTCGAGTTCGGGGTGCGGTATGCCGACATGCTCTCGCCGAAGCCGGACGGGCGGCTGCAGCTCGACTACGCGAAGCTGCACGAGACGGTGCCGGCGTCGCTCTAGCCGCTCGCGGGGGAGAGCCCGCTGTCGCGCAGCGCCGCGAGGATGTCGTCGACGCTGCGGTAGTTGAGCGAGAGCAGCTCTTCCTTGCGGTAGCGGATGATCCCTTCCGGATCGATGATGAAGAGCGATCGCCGGGCGCTCCCCAGCATGCCCCGCACCCCGTAGGCCGCGGCAACGCCGCCCCCCTCGTCCGACAGCAAGGGAATGCTGAGCGCGTAGCTCTTCGCCATGCGCTCGTGCTGCTCGAGCCCGTCGGTGGAGATGCCCCAGAGGATCGCGCCCGTCTGGAGCAGCCGCTGGCGCTGCGCCTCGTAGTGCTGCAGCTGCCGGGTGCAGACGGGGGTGAAGTCTCCCGGGTAGAAGGCTAGAACCACGACCTTGCCTCGCTGGGAGGCGAGGTGGTACGCGCCGGGCGGGACGCCGTGCAGGGTGAAGTCGGGAGCTGCATCGCCGACGCGCAGGTCCATGAAGGGATGGTAGCGGAAATGGAAGCGATGATCATCGACGCCGTGCGCACGCCCATCGGAAAGCTGCGCGGGGCGCTCTCCCAGGTGCGGCCGGACGACCTCGGAGCGTACGTGATCGAACAGTTGCTCCGGCGCAACCCCGCCGCGCAGCCCGCCGACGTCGACGAAGTCTTCTTCGGCTGCGCCAACCAGGCCGGCGAAGACAACCGGAACGTGGCGCGGATGGCGCTGCTCCTCGCCGGGCTCCCCGAGCAGGTCCCCGGCGTGACCCTGAACCGGCTCTGCGCCAGCGGGCTGGAGGCGGCGGTGCAGGCGTCGCGCGCGATCCGGCTGGGCGACATGGACCTCTGTGTCGCGGGCGGCGTGGAGAGCATGACCCGCGCACCCTGGGCGGTGATGAAGCCGGCAGACGGGTTCGCCGGCGGACCCCTGCAGAGCTACGACACTTCGCTCGGCTGGCGCTTCCCGAACCCGAAGATGGCGAAGCGCTTCCCGCTGGAGAGCATGGGGGAGACGGCGGAGAACGTCGCCGCGCACTACCGCGTCCCGCGGGAGAAGCAGGACGAGTTCGCGCTCCGCTCGCACCAGCGGGCGCTGGCGGCGCACGAGGCGGGCCGGTACCGCGCCGAGCTCCTGCCGGTGACAATCCCGGGAAAGCAGCCGGTGGTCGTCGACCGCGACGAGGGTCCGCGCGCGGATACCTCGCTCGAGAAGCTGGCGAAGCTGAAGCCCGCCTTCCGCGAGGGCGGCACCGTCACGGCGGGCAACAGCAGCTCGCTCAACGACGGCGCGGCCGCGCTCCTCCTCGCGTCCCCGCGCAAGGCTTCCGAGCTGGGTTTCCGGCCGCTCGCGCGCATCGTGGCCGCCGCGAGCGCCGGCGTCGACCCGCGGGAGATGGGGATGGGCCCGGTGCCCGCGACGCACAAGGCCCTGAAGAAGGCCGGCCTCTCGGTGAAGCAGCTCGATCTGGTGGAGCTGAACGAGGCGTTCGCCGCGCAGTCGCTGGCGGTCATCCAGGAGCTGGGCCTCGATTTAGAGCGGGTGAACGTGGACGGCGGCGGCATCTCCATGGGTCACCCGCTGGGAATGAGCGGCGCGCGGATCCTCGGGCACCTGGTGCATGCGCTCAAGGCGCGCGGCGGCCGCTACGGGCTTGCCACCCTCTGCGTCGGCGTGGGCCAGGGCGTGTCCGTGATCGTGGAGTCCGTCTAGGGCGCGTTGACGCGGGGCTCCCGCGCGGTCACAGTCCACCCATGGCCGCTGGAACCGACCAGGGATATCTGCGGACGCTGATCGATGCCGAGAGGCCTGCGCGCATGGTGGGCCTGTTCACCGGGCACGCGATGAAGCCGCAGGATCTGGAGCGGCTGGTGAATGCGTGCATCGGCTCGATGCGGCAGGAGGACTCCGGGGCCTCGCTGACGCTCTCGCCGATGGGCGGCCCGTCCCCAGAGCAGCTCGCGGCGCAGCGGAGCTGGAGGATCACGGTGCTCGACGCGGCAGCGGCGCCGCCGCACGACTGCCTGGTGCAGGTGTTCGACATGCGCGATCCGCAGAGCCCGCACCGGGACCTGCTCGATCACATCGGGGCGCGCGATCAGGAGCTCTCGGAGGCGGCGAGCCATCTTCAGCAGAACGCGCAGACGTACGTGAGCATCGCCAGCGGGAAGCTCGACGGGAAGGACCGGATCCATCCCTTCCAGAACCTGGTCAGCCTGTTCGCCAGCGCGCTCGGCGCAGCCATCGTGGACCCGGCGGCGGCCATCGTCACGAGCGACCCGGGCGAGTGGGCGGACGCGATGGAGATGTCGCTGCAGATCGAGAAGGAGATGGGCGCGCTGCGCCGGTGAGCCGGCGCCGCGGCTGACGGGTTCGGCTGGCGTTCTCCGGGGCTCGGCGCTACCCGGGCCCCTTTGGCGCAATCGTGCACGTCCAGGGATTCCAGTGGCTCAGCCGGATTCACCCACGCTCGTTCCCGCACCCGAGCCCGAGGAGCAGGCTGTATGGCGCTTCCTCGACGCCGTCTGGAACGTGCCGGTGGGGCTTGGACTGTGCAACACCGACTTGCAGTTCGTGCGGGTCAACGAAGCGCTCGCCCGCTTCGACAATCTCGCCATCCTCGCCCATTACGACGCCGACGTCCTCGCCCGGTTGCCCTCAGAGTTTTCCGAAGGCCTGCGTCGCGCCAACCAGGGCGAGCCGCACGACGTCGAGTTCGAGACCAATGAGCGCACCGTGCGCGCCAA
>DASREU010000533.1:0-4128 GCA_035651935.1 Myxococcales bacterium
CACCGGAATCCCGTTCTCCTCGAACCAGCGGAAGGTCGGCTCGCTGATCGGGGCCGCCGCGCTGAAGGCGAAGCGCAGCCCGCGCAGCACCTGGCGCGCTTTCGCGTCCTTCTGCGCGCGCGCGATCAGGCCGTTGTAGACGCGTGGCACCCCGAAGAAGACGGTGGGTCGGACCTCGAACAGGTTCTCGAAGAGGCGGTCGAGATCGCGGCCGCGCGAGTCGTCGATCACCAGCAGCGCGCGATGCCACAGCGCCATCAGCCGCTCGAACAACGCGCCGAAGCAGTGGTGCCAGGGCAGGTACGAGAGGAGCACGTCGTTCTCGCCGACGTCCCAGATCTGCGCGATCGCCGCCTGCTGCGAGAGCGCGTTGCGGTGCGTGAGCTCCACGCCCTTCGGGCTGCCGGTGGTGCCGCTGGTGTAGAGCAGGAAGGCGATCGCGTCGCCCTCGCCGGGGGCGTCCTCGTGCCGGCGCTGCGAGGAGAGCGCCTGCAGCGGCATCCCGCGCGTATCGCCCGGGAGCGGCCGATCATCGAGGACGACGATGCGCTCGAGCTGCCGCGCGCGCGAGAGCTGGTGCTGCTGCACGGCGCTGCCGGCGAAGGCGATCCGCGCGCCGGAATCGGCGAGGCAGTGGTGAAGGACATCGGGCGCATAGCCGGGAAAGATGGGAGCCACCGCCGCGCCCAGCGTCTGCGCGGCGAGCTCGGCGACCAGCATCTCCGGCGAATTCGGGGAGAGGACGGCGATCACGTCGGCGCCGCGGACCCCGAGCGATGCCAGGCCGGCTGCGAGCGACCGGCGCCGGCTGTCGAGGTCTCCCCAGGAGAGGTCCTGCCACTTCCCGGAAGGGCCGCGCGAGCGGATCGCCGGCCGGGCAGGGTCCAGCGCGGCGCGCGCAGCGACCATCTCCGGGATCGTCCGGAAGGGCATCTCCGGCAGCGCGCCGCCGCTGATCTCGCGACCCGGCATCGCTGCGGAATCTACCTTCTTCACAGGGGGGAGCAAGGGACCTCCGCCGCGTCTGCCCGATTCCGGCCGGCAAGATGCCGCGGCCCCGCCTCTGCGGTTGATTCCTGGCGTCCGCGGGTGCTTGATCGGCCGCCCTGGAGGAAGCGATGACGACCAAGTACCTGCTCCGTGAAGACCAGATCCCGCGACACTGGTACAACATCCTCGCGGATCTGAAGTCGCCGCCCGCGCCCGTGCTCCACCCGCAGACGCGCAAGCCGGTGGGGCCGGACGATCTCGCCCCGCTGTTCCCGATGGCGATCATCGAGCAGGAGATGAGCACCCGCCGCGAGGTGGCCATCCCCGACGAGGTGCGCAGCGCGCTGGCGCTCTGGCGGCCTTCGCCGCTGCACCGGGCCACCCGGCTGGAGCAGGCGATCGGCACGCGATCGCACATCTATTACAAGTACGAGGGCGTCTCGCCGTCCGGCAGCCACAAGCCGAACACGGCGGTGGCGCAGGCGTTCTACAACGCGAAGGAAGGGGTGAAGCGCCTCGCCACCGAGACGGGCGCCGGGCAGTGGGGCAGCTCGCTCGCGTTCGCCGGGTCGCTCTTCGGCCTGGAGGTCACGGTGTACATGGTGCGCATCAGCTACGAGCAGAAGCCGTACCGGCGCTCGATGATGCACACCTGGGGCGCGAAGGTGTTCGCCTCGCCGACCGACAAGACGAACGCGGGCCGGGGGATCCTGGCGAAGGATCCCCGGAGCAACGGCTCCCTGGGGATCGCCATCTCCGAGGCGGTGGAGGACGCGGCCACCCATGAGGACACGAAATACTCGCTGGGATCGGTGCTGAACCACGTCTGCATGCACCAGACGGTGATCGGCCTGGAAGCGCAGGAGCAGATGAAGCTCGCGGGCGAGTACCCGGACGTGGTGATCGCCTGCCATGGAGGCGGTAGCAACTTCTCCGGGATCGCGCTGCCCTTCGCGCGCGACAAGATCAACGGAGGGAAGGTGCGCCTCCTCGCCGCGGAGCCTTCCAGCTGCCCGACCTTGACGAAAGGCGTGTACGCGTTCGACTACGGCGACACGGTGGGGATGACGCCGATCGTGAAGATGCACACCCTCGGGCACGACTTCATGCCGCCCGGCATCCACGCCGGCGGGCTCCGCTATCATGGTGCGGCGCCGCTGGTCTCGCGCCTGCTCCACGACGGCCTGATCGAGGCGGTCGCGTATCCGCAGCGCTCCTGCTTCGAGGCGGCGGTGACGTTCTCGCGCGCCGAAGGGATCATCCCCGCGCCGGAGAGCTCCCACGCGATCCGGGCGGCCATCGACGAGGCGAAGAAGGCCGATGCGGAGGGGAAGACGCGGGTGGTGCTCTTCAATCTCTCCGGGCATGGCTTCTTCGATCTGGGCGCGTACGACCAGTACTTCGCGGGCAAGCTGGAAGACTTCGAGTACCCGCAGGAAGCGGTGGAGCGATCGATGAAGAACCTGCCGCAGGTGGAGCTCTAGTTGGCGCCGCGACTGGAGATCGCGCCCCTGCACGGCGTCCTCTACGACGGGGCGAAGGCAGGTCCGCCGGACCGGCTGCTCGCGCCGCCCTACGATGTGATCTCGCCGGCGGATCGGGAGTCGCTCGAGGCGCTCAGCCCGTACAACGTGGTCCGCCTGATCCTTCCGCAGGGAGAGGGCGATACGCGGTACGAGAATGCCGCGCGGCGCTACCGGGAATGGCTCGGAGCCGGGGTGCTCCGGCGCGATGCGCAGCCCGCGCTCTACCGGTACCAGCAGCTGTTCACCGCCGAGGGGCGCAGCTACACGCGGACGGGGTTCATCGGCAGGGTGCGGCTGCGGCGATTCGACGAGCGCGTGGTGCTCCCGCACGAGCGGACCCTGTCGGCGCCGAAGCAGGATCGGTTGAAGCTGACGCGGGCGTGCGGCGCGTGGTTCTCGCAGGTCTTCGGGCTGTACTCGGACCCTTCCGGGGCGAGCGAGGCGCCGTTCGAGACGCTCGCGGACCTTCCGCCGGAGCTGGAGGCGCGGACCACGGACGGGACGACGCACAGGTTGTGGCGGCTCACCGACCCCG
Organism: Myxococcales bacterium; assembly: GCA_035651935.1. Taxonomy (GTDB): domain Bacteria; phylum Myxococcota; class Myxococcia; order Myxococcales; family 40CM-4-68-19; genus 40CM-4-68-19. The sequence continues at coordinate 3,052 of DASREU010000533.1, forward strand.
CTGCGCACCGGCGCATCGCGGAAGCGCTGGCGGATCGGCGCGTGTACATCGCGGACGGCCACCACCGGTACGAGACGATGCTGGCGCTGCGCGACGAGCTGCGCAGCGAAGGCGCCGAGTACGGGCCGCTGTTCCTCTGCCGCATGGAGGACCCGGGGCTCGCCGTTCTCGCCACGCATCGGGTCGTGCACTCCTTGCCGTCCTTCGACCTGGAAGGGGCGTTGCGGCGCGCGGGGCAGTTCTTCACCGTCGACGAGCAGCGACCGGGGGAGCCGGACAAAGTGCGGACGGACCTGGCGCGGCGTGGCCAGAAGGCGCCCACGCTGGCTCTCGTCAGCGGCGGGCGGATGTTCTTCCTCTCGCTGCGGCCGGAGGCCGACCTCTCGGAGGCGGTGCCGGGGCCGGCGGTCGCGCGCCGGCTGGACGTCACCTTGCTGCACTCGCTCCTGCTCGAGCGGATCCTGGGCATCGATCGCGCGGCGCAGGAGAAGCAGACCAACCTGCGCTACGTGAAGGACTTCGGCCAGGCGCTGCGCGAGGCAGGCACCGCCGGAACGCAGGCCGTGTTCCTGCTCAATCCAACCCGCGTCGAAGACCTGAAGGCGGTGGCCGACGCCGGCGAAGTGATGCCCCAGAAGTCGACGTACTTCTTCCCCAAGCTGGCCTCAGGGCTGGTCATCCACTCGCTGACCTGAAACGAATTTCGGGGACACGTACGGATTTGCGCAGTGCGCAATCAAGTATCGTGTCCCCGAATCTCGTTACTTCTTGGCCGCGGCCTGCTTTTCGCGGAATTCCTTGATCATCTGCTCCTGCGTGGCGCGGGGCACCGGTTGGTACTTGGCGAACTCCATGGAGAACTCGCCCTTGCCCTGGGTCGCGGAGCGGAGGTCGGTGGAGTAGCCGAACATCTCGGAGAGCGGCACGTGGGCGCTGGCGATGAGGAAGCCCTCGACCGTCTCGGTGTTCTGGATGATCCCGCGGCGCTGGTTGAGCTGGCCCACCACGGCGCCCTGGAACTCCTCCGGAGCCTGCACCTCGACGTTCATGATCGGCTCGAGGATCACCGGCTTGGCC
>DASREU010000534.1:0-2709 GCA_035651935.1 Myxococcales bacterium
TGCCGAAGTTGAGATCGAACGGCGCGCCGTACACCGGGTTCCAGGCGGTGATCACCAGCGTGTCCACCTGGCCGGTGCGCATCTCCTCGGTGAGCTGCCGCAGCGACCGCGGGCCCGCGTCCATCTCGTGCAGCGCCGGCCGCGCCAGCGACGCGCAGGCGCTGCCCAGGGCCGCATTGATCGCGTGCGCGGCCGCGTGCACCGCCGGAGGCTGGCGCGCGCCCACGCAGACCAGGGCGCCGCGTCCGGCCCTCACCAGATCCTTCGCCAGCGCGTCGGCGAACCTTGCGCTCTCCGCCGGCAGCGGGAAGCGCTGGGCCAGCGGCGCGTAGCGCGCCAGGGCGGGGACCTGTCCGGCGAGCCGTCCGAGCAGGGTGAGCCCGAACCGCTGGATCTCGGTGGGCTTCACGCGCAGCCGGTGGTCGGCGTTCATCCCGGTGACCGTGAGGTTCGACTCCACCGCGTAGAGCCGCGCGAGGTCGCCCTTTGCCGGATCGCGCCTGTCGCCCCATTGCGCCATCGCCGGCAGCGTCCCCGGCATGGCGGCGAGCAGATCGCAGTCGAGCGAGAGCACCACGCGCGAACGGGAGAGATCGAGGCGCGTCTCGTACGCGCCGCCGAACGCGAGCTGCGCGCCGTCGTGGATCTGCTGCAGGGGGATCGCGCTCCAGGTGGAGAACTTCGCCCGTGGATAGGTGTCGAGGATGCGCTTGCGCAGCTGCGCGAGCAGCGGCGAGGAGTTGGGCTCCATCAGGAAGCGGAGGCCCTGGCCCTGCTTCTGCCGGAGCGCCTGGGCGTTCGCGACCGTCACCCCGAGGAAGTCGCGCCACGCGCGCGGCTGGTTCTGGAAGAGCACCACCTTCAACCGTTGCGGATCGTAGAGCTGGAGGAGCTCCGCCTGCTCGAGCGGCCCCACCGCGCCGCGGCTCGACGGATGATCCGGATTGCCGTCGACCTTCGTCGGCCGCCCTTCGTGCGCGGTGACCAGCAGGCCGGTGGCGCGGCCGTCGATGCAGGAGGCGGTCGCGTAGTGCAACGCGTTGCCCGGAGTGATCTCGGGCGGCTGTCGCGTGTACGGCAGGATCTTCTCGTCGGGCGGTGTGAAGCAGCCGCCGAGCGTCGCCAGCGCGGCGCTGGCTCCGAGCAATTGCAGGACGGAGCGGCGCGAGGTGGCATCGTCGGGCGGCGCCTCGGGACCGAGCTCGCGCGAAAGCAGAGGAGGCGCGGCGTGTTCGTCGACGCTCCGCCAGATCCGCTGCTGGCCCGCGATGGGAAGTGATTTCAGCGATGGCATGTCGTGCAGCTCGTTCGCGTGTCCACGTGGTACTCGTCCTTCAGGCGCCGTCCGAGCGCGAGCTGATCGCCCTTCGGCTTGTAGGTCATGCTGGTGACCTGGTCGCGCGGCCGGAGGAATCTCTCCGGCTGGCGGTGGCAATCCAGGCACCACCCCATGGTCAAGGGCTGCGCCTTCTCCACCTGCGCCATCTCGTCGATGCGCCCGTGGCAGGTGACGCAGCCCACGCCCTGCTTCACGTGGATGGAGTGGTTGAAGTAGACGAAGTGCGGCAGCTTGTTGACCTTGTTCCAGATGATGGGGCGATCCGCGAAGTAGCTCTCGCGCACCGGCGCGAGCTTCGGGCTCTTGTTCCAGATCTGCTCGTGGCAGTTGAGGCAGAGCGAGGTCGGCGGGACGCCCGCCGACGGCGACTTCTCCACCAGGTAATGGCAGTAGCGGCAGTCGATGCCTTCGTCGCCCACGTGGTGCCGGTGATCGAACTGCACCGGTTGATCCACCGGCGACTGCGTCTGCATGTAGAAGGGCGTGCGCACGTAGATCATCGCGCTGGCGATCGGCCCGATGAGCAGCAGCGCGATCACGACCAACCCGATGCGGAAGAGGGTGTTGGAGGCGGGCTTGAAGAGGGAGCTCATTTCCGTTCTCAATGGCCGTGCTGCGAGGGGCGCTTGGTACCCGAAAATTTTTCGCGGGAGCCGGTATGAATCGTCGCAGCGACGGAACGTCGCAGCCCTCGATCGCCTGCGAGCGCGGGAGGGTTCGCGGATGCTGCACATCGAACCACCAAGTTGGCAAGCGCCGAGTCGCCCCGTGTCGCATCCGTGTCACGTAACTACCCTGACGCGGAGGTTTTCAGATGGCAAAAACCGTGGGCGACTTCGTCGTCGAGCGGCTGCGCACGTGGGGAGTGCGGCGGGTCTTCGGATTTCCGGGCGACGGCATCAACGGGATCATGGCGGCGTTCGAGCACGAAGGCGACGAACGTCCGAGGTTCATCCAGGCGCGGCACGAAGAGATGGCGGCGTTCATGGCGGGCGCGCACGCAAAGTTTACCGGCGAACCCGGCGTCTGCCTCGCCACCTCCGGGCCTGGCGCGATCCACCTCCTGAACGGCCTCTACGACGCGGCGATGGACCACCAGCCGGTCGTCGCCATCGTCGGGCAGTCGGCCACGACCGCGCTCGGCGGCGACTACCAGCAGGAGGTCGATCTGCAGACCCTCTTCAAGGACGTGGCCGCCGAATTCTGCATGACCGTCGCCAGCCCCGCGGCGATGCGCCACTGCGTCGATCGCGCCATCCGCGTGGCGCTGGACCAGCGCTCGGTGACCTGCATCATCGTGCCCAAGGACGTGCAGGAGATGGACGCCGTCACCGAGCAGCCGCATGAGCACGGCACGGTCCACAGCGCGG
>DASREU010000535.1:0-28618 GCA_035651935.1 Myxococcales bacterium
CCCCTGCGGGCAGCCTGCGCAGGGCCTCGGCGGCGAGCGCGCGGATCAGCTCGCGCCTCTGCTCCGGGCTTGCCGGGGCGTCGAGCAGCTTTCGCCCTTCCCCGATCACCTGCCCGATCCACTGCTCGCGCAGCTCGAGCGCGCAGCGGCGGTCCTCCCAGTTCTCCCGGGCCAGCCGCTCGCGGCGTTGCCGCGCGGCGGCGGCGAGGCGCTCCTCCCGATCCGCGGGTTCGCCGGCGGCAGGCTCATCGTGCGCCGACCTCGCCACGGCCGCCTCCGCCTCCTGCTCGATGCGGTCGATCTCCGCCTGCGCATCGTCGCGCATCGTCGCCAGGACGGAAGCTGCGCTTCCCACCGGCTTCATGCGCCGCCTCCGGGCAGGACGATCACGGCGGGAGGGCCGCCCGCCCCTTCCAGGTGCGCGATCTCCGCCGGCGCGAGACGCGCGACCTCGCGCGAGACCAGGATCAGCGCCACGTCGGAACGCGATCGCAGCGCCGCTGCGGCGTCGGCGAGCTCCCCGGGAGTGCCGCACGCCCGGCCCTCGACGCCCGCGAGCGAGAAGCCCCGCACGTCCTGCTCGGTTCCGAGCAGCACGGCGATCATCCGAGCCGCCCGAGGATCATGATGGCGACGATCAGCCCGTAGATGGCGATCCCCTCCGCCAGCCCCACGAACACCAGCGCGCGCCCGGCGAGCTCCGGCTTCTCCGCCACGGCGCCCATCGCGGCTCCTCCCACCACCGCGACCGCGACGGCAGATCCGATGGCGGAGAGGCCGGTGGAGATCGCCGCAGCCAGAAAGCCCCAGCGGACGACTTCCGGCGGCACGGACGAGATCGTGCCGGGCGCGGCGGCGAAGCCGGCCCGCGCGAACAGGAGCAGCACGGCCGCGGGAAGGACCGCGAGCACCACCGCGAAAGCTGCAAGCCGCCGCAGCGAGGTCATGAGGGATCCCCTTTCTCCTGCGCCCGCAGCATCAGCGGCCGGAAAGGCTCGCCACCGCCGCGGAAGAACTTGGTGAAGAACTCGTAGTACTCGAGGCGTAACACCTGGACCGAGACGGTCAGGCCCTCGAGGAGGATGGCGACGGCGTTGCCCGCCACCAGCACGATCACCGAGAGCACCCCGCCGAAGCGCACCTGGGCGAGGGTATCGACCATCGCGAACAGGGCCAGCGAGATGCCGGCGTGGACGGCGGCGAACGCGGCGATGCGCACGAACGAGATGGTGTTGGTGAAGAACGAGAAGATGGCATCCACCAGCTCGACGCTGGCTTCCAGGGCGCCGACCCACCCCGGGCTGGGCGGCTGCGGCTCGCGCCTGGGCAGCCGGCGGACGATCAGCGGCCGGAGGAGGAGAAGCGCAACGGCCGCGGCGGCGAGCGCGATCACCACCCACACCGGCAACACGCGCTGTTGCGGCACGAACCAGCGCACCACCAGGACCATCAGGACCCAGTAGAGAAAGGCGCCGAAGAGCCCTCGCGAGCCGAACAGCGCGGTGTCGCGCTTTCCCGCACGCCAGAGGTTCACCACGCTGAGGATCAGACCGGCGCTCACCAGGACTGCGCCGAGAGTGGCGGCGACGACCATGAACCGCGAGAGGTCGTCGATGGGGCGCAGCCAGAGCGCGGGCAGCAGGTCCTCGACGCCGAAGATGCTCCCGTAGAGGGCCCCGAAGATCATCGAAGCCGTGCCGCCCTCCATCAAGAGGATGCCGTAGTCGAGGAAGCGGGGGATGAAGCGGAACAGGCAGAACCCCGCCGCGAAGAGCACGAACCCGTGTCCGACGTCGCCGAACATCAGCCCGAACATGAGGAGGAAGCTGATGGCGAAGAATGCCGTGGGCTCCACCTCGTCGTACGACGGCGTTCCGTAGAGCCGGACCAGGCTCTGGAAGGGGCGGAGCAGCAAGGGATTGCGGTGCAGGATGGGGACGCGCAGGGCGGCCCGCGTCGCGGCAGGCAGGTCCTCGGGTCGCTCGAGGTCGATCACCGCTCGCCCGCCGGTCGCATCGTTGAGACGGCTCCGAAGCCGCTCCGCGTCCTGCGCCGGGACCCATCCGGAGAGGACCACGAAACGGCCCGAGCTGGCGAAGAAGGTCTGCGCCTGGAGCAACAGCGCGCCGGCTTCGGCCCTGGGGAGGAGACGCGCGAGGGTGGGCAGCGCGCGCGTCTTCGCCGCCGCCAGCTCTTCCAGAGCGCGCTGCTCGGCCTGCGTGCAGCGCTCCAGGGCTGCAGGGTCGGGCAGATCCGAGAGCGGGATCGCCTCGCAGGACGCGGCGCGCAAGGCGGCGTCCATCCGATCCGCGGCGGAGCGCGGGCCGGCGAGCGCGAAGAGGAAGCGCTCGCCCTCGCGCGCGAGCGGCAAGAGCACGAACGGCGCGGGCGCGAGGAGCTGCCCCAGCGCCGAGGCATCCTCCTCGCTGGCCGCGGCGATGCGGACGGCAAGAAACCGCGTCTCGCGGAGGCGCGAGAGATCGAGCTCGGCCTTGGCGAGGAAGCTCCCTCGCGTCATCTCCTGCTGCATCCGCGCGCGCGCCTCGCGCGCCGCGACCAGCGCGCGCCAGCTCGCGTCGACTGACTTCTCCACGGGGCGCAGCTCCGCCTCGATGCGCTCGCGCTCCTCCGCGAAGTCCGTCTGCTCGGAGACGGAGAGCGCGCCCGTCAGCTCCGGGAGGTCCGCCCCGATGCGCTGGCCCACGCCGCGGATCCGCGAGGCGAGATCGCGGAAGGCGGCCAGCAGCTCCGCCGCCTGCGGCGGAGCCGCGAGTCCCGGCACGCGTCCGTGCGCGAGATCGATCAGGTGGAGGAGCCCCTCGCGGGCGACGCAGCGGGTGGTGGCGGCGGCGTCCCGGTTTGGAACCTGGACGCGAAGGTGCATCATGGGGACGGCGCGGAGCATCAGGCCGCCTCGCGATCGAGCTGCGATTCGGCGATCGAGGTCACCGCCTGCATCTCCTCGATCCGCAGCAGCAGCAGGGCCACCGCGCACGCCGGCTGGAACGGCGACCCGGCAAACGTGCGCAGGCAATCGGAGCGCAACCGTGCCCGCAGCTCCTCGAGCAACGCTGCGACCGTGCGCGCCGGAGAGCGGAAGAACGCGCGCGCCGCGTCGGTCAGCTCGCCGCCCGCGAGCGCGCGGAGGGCTTCCGGATGGAGCTCCTTCCGGAGAAGCGCTGCCGCGGTGGCGGCGCCCTCCGCTGTCCGGCCGCGGGCAGCCGCGCGGCTGACGGCGTCGACGTCGCGGATGCGCACCAGCGAAGCGGCGAGACGGCGCGCGCCCGCGGCGGCTTCGGCTTCCAGGAGGCGCCTCGAAGCGAAGGTATCGAGCGCGATCTCGAACGCGGCCGCGTCGTCCTCGTGAGCGCGCAGCGCCCTGGAGGCGGCAGCGCCCCAGGGCAGCGGCGCAAGCGCCTCGAGCGCCGCGCGCAGCGAAGGCGGATCTGCGAACGCCTCGATGCGCAGTCGCGAAACCTTGCCCAGCGGACGCCAGAGCGGCGTCCAGCTCTCCGCGGCGGCGCCGGTGCGCACCGCGCGGCAACCGAGCTTGAGGTTCTCGATCTCGATCAGCCCCACGACCGCGACCAGGAGATCGGGATGCGGCCAGCTCGCCACCAGGCGCTCCGCATCGGCGACGAAGCGCAGAAGGCAAGCGCGGGAAGCGGCCGCGGCGTCGCGGGCGTCGATGCCGGACGAGCGCAGCGCCGCAACGGCGGCCGCGCGTCCGGACGCGGCGCGGAACGCGTCGAGTTGCTCCGGGCGGAGCAGCGTGGAGCGGCGCGCGCGCGTCCGCGCATAGGCGTAGGCGGTGCTCATCGCGGCACGCCATCGCGAACGATGCCCGCCCAGAGCTGCGCCGCCGCGGCCACCCGTTCTTTCGCCTTGCTCTCGCGCGCCGCGATCCATGCCGCCCGGAGGCGCTTGCGCTCTTCGATCTCCGCATCCGCTGCGGCTGCGAGTGCGCGCAAGTCGTCGTCGAGGTGCGCGGACGCGGCGGCGCCACGGGCCCGCTCGCGATCTTCGCGGGCGAGCGCGGCGGCCTCGATGCGCGCCTTTGCCGCGCGCGCCGCGGCGGAGACCCGCGCGCGCAGGTCCTCGTCGGCCGCGATCAGCTCGTCGAGCGCCGGATCCATCGACGCGGATTCGTGCAAGCGGAAGGCCGGGCGGAAACACGCGAATCTTGCGGCAACAACGGCGAAATCCGCAACGTCCATGCCCTCCCCGCGTGCATGCGGTCGCGCCCACGGCGCGACTGCCGCAGCGTTTGCAGAAGCTGCGCGCAGGAGGTTCGCAGGACGCGGCCCGGGCGGCGCCGCCTCCGGGGACGGCGCGAGCCCGGGCCGGAGGAACTCACGCCTTCGCCTCCTCCTTCCCCAGCGCGCCCTTGACCTTCTCGATCACCGACTTCACGGTGACCTTGCGCGGCTGGAACCCTGCGAGCTTCGGAGCGACGATGGTGAGCACGCCTTCCTTCAGCTCCGCCTCCAGGCGCTCGGCGTCGATGCCCTCGGGCAGCTTGAAGGAGCGCGTGAACATCCCGGACGACCGCTCCCAGGTGTAGAACACGTCGCCCTTCTCCTTCTTCTCCTCCTCGCGCTTGCCGCTCACGGTCAGGCGGTTGCCGCTGATCGTCACCTCGATGTCCTTCTCGGCGACGCCCGGCAGGTCAGCCTTGACCAGGAACGCCTCCCTGGTCTCCTTGACGTCGAACGTCGGCACGAACAACAGCTCGCGCTCCTCCTTCTCGAAGAGCGGCGCCAGCTCGCGCATGGGCTCCCACTCCATCAGGCTGCGCAGCATGGGGAAGCCGGAGAACCGCTGCGGCTCCTTGTGGACGAGCATCGGATCGACCTCCTTTTGCGGGAGGTGCCGGGGTCAAGGGGACTGCCGGCGAGCCCAGGGGCGTTCGTGCGCTGCCGAGCCTGGCGGCCGATCGGGTCGCGCCGGCGCAGCGGGAATGGCGCCCTTCGGGCTCGCGCCCGGATGGCCCCGGGCATCTCTCGCAAGAGGAACGTAACCCGCCGCCGCGGGGGTCAACGCGGCAAGGTGCCGCGCGCGGGCCGCGCCAGCGGCAGCGCGGGGGCGGCGCCCCAGCTCTCCAGCGATGCCGGCGCGAACCGCCGGAGCGCGGCGGCGACGAGCGCGGCCAGCGCCGCGCCCGCGACCACGTCGATGACGTAGTGGAGGGACAGATAGACGGTGGAAAAGACGATGGAGGCGACGGCGGCCGCGAGCAGGTAGCGCTGCCGCCGGAACATCGGCCACGCCTGGAAGAGGAAGACGAGCGACGTCGCGGTATGTCCGCTGGGGAAGGCGTCGAGCTCGTTGCGCTCGAAGCCGCGGAGAAACGCGCGCAGCGCCGCGCTGATCGCGCCGCCGCCGAGCTGCGCCTGGGCGTCGGCCGGCGGCACCCGCGGCCCGGCCGCCGGCGCGATGAAGTACGCGGCGTAGGAGACGAGGAGGACCGTCGTCAACGAGAAGACCAGGCGCTCGAACTCCACCAGCCGGCGCTGTTTCCAGAGGATCGCCGCGCAGGCGATCGGCAGGACGTAGTAGCTGGCGTAGGCGAGCGAGGCGGCATCGGTGAGCCAGTCGGGCCGGCCGCAGGCGTGCCTCCAGGCGTGTGCGAGCGGGCCGAAGAAACGCGCGTCGATCGTCGCGAGCGCGCCGTCGTACCGGCGTGGGTTCAGGCGCTCGATCGCGGGGCCGACCGCATCGATCAGCGCCGCGAGCACCGGGACGGCGATGAAGGCGTGCGCGGTGCGGAGAAGCGGAGAACGTCCACGCCACCGCGCGAGAGCAACGATGCTCGCAGCCATCGCGGCGATCGCCGCGAGGAGCAATGAAGGAGAGGGAACGCACGCGGCGGTGACCAGCGCGAGCGCGAGAAGGAATGCGAGCAGCACCCGGTCCACGGCCGCCGGCGCGAACGCTGGTGACCGCCTCGGCTCCACCGGACCGCCTTTCAGTGCAGCTGCAGCTCCTCGGCAGCCGCGCGCGCGAGGGGCGCCTGCACCAGCGCGGAAGCAAAGCGGCGAGCGAAGTCCTCGACCGACTCCCAGTCAGTGTACTCGTAATCGCGGGAGGTGTCGGTGTCGCCGCCGGTCATCCAGGAGATGAACTTCATCACCAGCCGGATGCGCAGCGAGTAGCGGCTGTACGGAAGCGCTCCGGCGACGGCGACCTGGGCGTTCGGGCGCCACCCCGTGCGGTCGATGAAGTGTTGAAAGGTTTTCGCCACCTCGCGCTGCGCGGAAGGCTTGTTGCGCCCCGCCGACAGGCTCACCGAGATGAATGCGTTCGGGATCGCGTCGAGCTCGACGCGGAATTTGCCGACGAAATCTGCCAATGCTTGCTGGTGCTTGCCCATCCGCACCGAGCCGAGCACCAGGGCTGCGTCGAAATCGCCGGGCGCCAGGTCGGCAGGCGCTTTGGCGGAGTCGACGATCTCTGCCTCCAGCCCCTGGCTGACGAGCACGGCGGCCATGCGCTCTGCGATGCGCCGGGTCTGACCATCGGTGCTGCCGTACACGACGAGGACGCGCGCCATGGTTCGTCTCCTTTAACCGCGCTCGGAAGCATTCGCCATGCCACACCGCATCGACGGCGCAGATTCAGCGCGACCCGATGCGACAGTCGGCCGCCCTTGCGCCCGTTTGGCGAATCAGAACTGCCCGGTGATCTCCGCGTCGAAGACGCCGGTCTGTCCGGACGCGCCGCCGAAGAGCGCGGTGTCGCCGTTCAGCGTGGTGCGTCCGAGCGCCGACAGGCGCACGGCGACGTGAGCCCCGAGCTGCGCCTGGATCGCGGCGGAGGCGCCGAGCTCGTCGAGATCGACAGGCGCGATCGATCGCGTCCGCGACCAGGACAGCCGCGTCAGGATCTGCACCAGCGCCGCGGGTCGAACCAGGAACTGCAGCCAGGCGCTCCTGCCCGGCGCCCACCCGCCTTCCTGCACGTAGCCGGCCGAGACGCCGACCCGGTCGGAGAAGAGCCGCGGCACACCCAGCTCCGGGCCGATCCAGCGCCGCGTCAGTCCCGCGACCAGATCCGTGCTCAGGCCCGAGAGCACCGTGATCCGGATCTGCGGCCCGGGCTCCCATGTCATCGAGAGATCCGCGTGGTCCGCGGCGCCGCCGCTGAAGATGCGGCCGGGGCCGTCGAGCTCCGGGACGGAGAGCCCCTCGTACCGGAACGAGCCGTTGAAGCTCAACCCGTCGACCGGCCGCACCGCGCCATCGATGCGGATGGCCTCGAGCGTTCCCGCCGCCAGGTGATCGCCGCCTCCGATCTGCGCGTCGACGGCCACATCGATGCGCCGGGTGATCCGCGCCTCGATCAGTCCTTCGCCTTCGATGCGGCGCCCCAGATCCGCGGTGTTCACGAACGCGACGCGCAGCTCGTGCCGGAAGAAGCGGACGATCGATCCCGCGTCGCCCGTGTGCAGCCCCGACCAGTACCCGCCGAACGTTCCCTGGCCGAGGGAAGGCGCGAGCGTCACGGCGTCAGGAATGACGCCTGCGAACACGCCCGCCTCGGTCCCGCCCGAAGTGCGCCACCCCGCCTGCCCGCCGTCCAGGATCGACTGACCCGGCATCCACCACGGGCGCACGCGGCCCAGCGAAAAGGCCGGCCCACCCGAAACCGATCGCCGGGACAGCGCGGCCTCCCAGACGTAGAGCTGGGTGGGGTCGTCCGGACGGAAGCTGATCGGATCCGTCCTGCGCGTCCACCGCCGTGCGCTGAGGTCGACGTCGAGGGTGAAGCCGCCGCCGACCGGCGTCCCCATCAGGCGGGCATCGAGCTGTTCGCGATGCCAGGGGCCCGCCCCGGACGAGACCCAGCTCGTGTGCCCGATCCCGACCTCCACCGTGTGCGACGACGGCGGCGGCCCGGGAACGGCGTGGTACTCGATCTTCTCGAATGCAGCCGCGGAGAGCACCGACCGGCGCTGCTCGAGGACCTGCGCCGGCGCAGGCGAGGGCAGGCGCCGCACCAGCAACGCGGCAGGGGGCGACGGAAGCGGGAACGTATCCCCCGGACGCCCGCGTCCCACGCAGGTCGCGTACCTCGCGGACACTTCCGCGACCTTGCAGGTTGCGCTCCCGCCTCGCAGCACTTGCCCCGGCGCGAGACCCTCGCGCGCCCCGGCGTCGAGGTACAGGCGGCTTCGGGTGGCGTAGACGACGCTGCCCGTGCGCCGCGGCTCGGCGGCCGGAGCCGCCGCCGCGAGCAGGAGCGCGAACGCGAGCGCGCGCCGGATCACCGGATCCTCTGCGCCGGGCGCAAGGCCGCGGGGGTGGTGAAGCGGTGGCACTCGTAGCACTTCCGATCCTTGCACTGGAATCCCGCCACGCCGCTGTGCTGCGGCGTCACCCGGCTGCAGGCGTGGCAGCGCATGCAGTCCGCGGTGTTCGTCGCGCAGGTCCCCGAGGCGGCGAAGGAGGTCAGGCTGGTGTGGCAGTCGAGGCAGCCGATGCCCGCGTGCGGACCGCGGCTGATCTGGAAGCACGCCTCGTGCGCCTCGAAGCGGGCGCCCTTGAAGCGGACGGGAAAGTGACAGCTCTTGCAGTCGGTGCCGAAGCCCGCGCGCGCGTGATCGAGCGCGCTTCCGGCGGTGCGGGCGTAGTCGGACTGGTGGCAGGCGATGCAATCCAGGGCCGAGCGGGTGAAGCGGCGGTCGCGCTGGTTCAGGTGGCATTCCTCGCAGGGGATCGCCGCGTGCCGCCCGACCAGCGGGAAGGCCGTGCGCCGGTGCGCCTCCGGCCCGAAGCGGCTGGTCCAGTCGCGTGCGTCGTGGCAGGAGCCGCAGCGCGTCCCGAACTCACCGGTGTGCACGTCGCGGTGGCAGGAGGCGCAGCTCGCGGGGACCGGTTTGCGGAAGTCGATCGACGTGTGGCAGGAGCGACAATCGGCCAACAGGTGCCGGCCCTCGAGGGGGAAGCCGGTGCGCGAGTGATCGAACGCCACCGGGGTCCAGCCGGATGCGGTGTGGCAGGCGTCGCAGCGCGTATCGCCCGCGTGCGCTGAGGGGGATCCCGGCGAGGCCGCGAGGATGAGCAGCAATCCGATCATGGGATGAGCTCCCGGAAGGCGCCGCGATGGACGTCCACGTGGCAGCCGGCGCAAGTGAGCGGGACGCCGCGGTATCGGCGCACGCGCATCCCGCCGCCCACCTCGACGTCGCGATGGCAGGACTCGCAGCGGGCCTTTGCGTGCTTCCCCTGCAGCTCGAAGGAGGTGAACGGCGGGCGGTGCTCGAACGACACCTGCTTCCAGGCGGCCGTCTCGTGGCACCCTTCGCACCGCGCGCCGGCGAACTGTCCGGCGTGCGGGTCGGCGTGGCACGAGGCGCACTCTTCTCGCAGCGGCCGGTAGCGCACGATGCCAGCCGCGTCGGCGAAGTGGCACCCGGCGCAGGCGGCAGCGGCATGCGCGCCGCTGAGCGGGAACGTCGACTCGCGGGAATGATCGAAGCGCACCTCGGCGAACGAGGAGACCTGGTGGCAGTCCGCGCACCCGGACTGCCTCACCCGCCCGGCGAACTGCCCCCGGTGCGGATCGGCATGGCACGTATCGCAGCGGCGCGTGTCTCCTTTGGGATGGAAGTCCGAAAGGCTGATGGTGTCGCGCCTCCCGCGCTTCTCGAGGTACGCGCGGAGCGGGGCGGCGCGCTCGGCGAGCGACGGATCCGGACGGTGGCAGGCGGCGCAGGACACCGCGGCATGGCCGCCCTGCAGCGGATATCCGGTGTGCATCGATGGCTCGTACGCTGCCGGCCGGAACGCGTCGATCGAGTGGCACCGCTCGCAGGAAGGGGGCGGGATCCCCAGCTGGCCGACGTGCGCATCGACGTGACAATCGGTGCAGCTTCCGAAGCGCATGCCCTTGAAGACGGCCTTGATCCCCGGGAAGGGCCCGTGGCAGCTCTTGCACGCGACGCTCCCGTGCGCCCCCCGCAGCGGGTAGCGCGTCTTGTCGTGGAACGCCCGCGCTCCGCTGGCGCCCCGCACCTCCTTCCAGTCGTCCTCGGTGTGGCAGCTGGTGCAGGTCGCTCCCAGCCGTCCCTCGTGCGGGTCCTTGTGGCAGTCGGTGCATTCGCCATGGGCGACGGGCTTGAACACGGCGAACGTCGCGGCGCGTGGACGGAGCGGGGACTCCTTGCGCGCCCGGACGTCGGCTTCCGACTTGTGGCACCCCGCGCACTCGACGCGCGCGTGCTTGCCGAGCAGCGGGAAGTCGGTCTTCGCGTGCTTGAAGCCGGGCGCCGGTTTCCAGGATCTCTCGTTGTGGCAGTGCGCGCAGGAGGCGCCGAGCTGTCCGCGGTGCTCGTCGAAGTGGCAGGCGGAGCACTGGGTGGGCGCGCCGAGGAACGTCTTCCGCCCGGGCTCCTTCGCGCGCAGCGCGCGGATGGCTGCATCGGCGATCAGCCGGTCGTCATGACATTGCGCGCACGCCACGCGCGCGTGCTTTCCCTGGAGGAGAAAGCCGGTCTTCCCGTGGTCGAACTCCTTCTCGCCGCCCTTGCCGAAATCGACCAGCTTGAAGTCGCGGCCCTGGTGCTCGTGGTGGCACTTGTTGCAGGCAAGCTCGGCGGGCCCGAGCTTGCCGTGGAATCCGCGCTTCTGCGCGATCCGGTCCTTCAGCTCGACGTGACAGGCGAGGCAGGTGTCGGGCGAGAGCCGGGAGCCCGCGACGTGGCACTTGGTGCAGTTGCTCAGGCCCTCGAGCTTCGCGTGCGGCGCGCTGAGCGGGCCCGGGGAGAAGACGTCGGCGCGGACGCCGAAGGCGGCGAGGGCGACCGCGAGTGCGAGGACGCGATCAGCGGAACCAGACATAGCCGAGATAGACCGAGACGGCGATGTGCGCTGCGATGGCGACGACGAGAAATCCGGCGAGGGAGGCGTGGAAGAGGCGCCAGCCACGGAGCAGGCTCTTCAGCCCCTTGTAGAACCCGATCTGCACCCGCAGCTTCGAGAGCTGCAGGGTGCCGCTGCGGAACTCGCGATACGCCGCGCGATCGAAGTGCCAGCGCGCCCGCAACAGGCGCAGGCGCATGCGCAGCTTCATGAACGGCAGGGAGAGGAAGAGGAGGATCAGCGAGCGGCCACGGACGGGGCGCGCGGCCGCATCGAACATGCGGTGCAGGAGCGCGGGGTCGTTGGAACCGTCGATGATCGGCTGCAGCCGCTCGCGGAGCCGCTCCCAGCGCCGCGTCACCTCGGACAGCTCGAGCGCCTTGCCTCCGTCGCTGGGCACCATCCCGTAGATGAAGCGGCCGACGATGCCGGTGAGGACCACGATGAGGAGCGCGCCCGCGGTGCCGGTGGCGAGCAGGTTGTTCGACTGGAAGGCGGCGTGAAAGGCGATCACCAGCGGGCTCATGAAGCCGACGAAGGTGTGGAAGTCGAGCCAGCCGCGGATGGACCCCTTCCCGGAGAGCAGGCGCGAGCGCTTGCGCACCGGGTAGAGGAAGTTCGAGAGCATGAACGCGGTGGCCACGATGCCGACGCCGTGGCCCCAGCGTCCCGCGGAGCGCAGGTTCTCGTGCAACGGCGAGGCGAGCCGGGCGGTGCGCGAGAGCAGGTAGTAGTCCCAACCCTTGAGCGAAAGCCACGCGAGGATCAGCGCGCCGGTGGCGAAGTAGAAGAGGTGCGCGGGGGGACGCGCGTCGCTCGCCTCCTTCGCCTGGGCCAGCGCGCGGCCGCCCGGGCGCGCCGGCTTCTTCATCTCCTCGCCGAAATGTCTCTCGAGCGAGATCTTCAGCTTGGAGAGGAACTCGAGGGGAAGCTCTCCCCCGATGTTGACGATCACGTAATCGTTGCGCAGGGTCAAAGGAGCGCCTTTGACCGTCAGCGCCACCTCTTTCTCCGAGATGCGGGTGACCTCGGAGCTCATCAGACCGCGGACGCGCCGCGCGGCGATCAGCTCCGCCACGCGCTTGCGATTCGCCTCGCGGCACTTGGCGAAGCTGTCGCCGCGGTAGGAGATGCTCACCTTGGCGGTGCCCTGCTCCGCGAGCTGGATCGCCGCCTCCAGCGCGGCGTCGCCGCCGCCGACCACCAAAACCTCGCTGCGGCCGTACTGCTCGGCATCGATCAGGCGGTAGGTGACCTTGGGAAGCGTCTCGCCGGGAACGCCGAGCTTGCGCGGCGTGCCGCGCCGCCCCGTGGCGAGCACCACCTTCGCCGTGTCGACGTAGCCCTTGTCGGTCTGCACCCGGAAGGCGCCGTCGTTCCCCTCGATCCCGAGGACGCGCACCCCCTCGTCGATGCGGACGGCGGCCTTCCTCAGCGCCTGCTGCCAGGCGGAGATCAGCTCCTCCTTGCTGATCCGCTTCCTCGAGATCCGCCCCAGGTAGGGCACCTCGAGCGCCTCGGTCATCACCACCTTCTGCCGCGGATAGTTGGCGATGGTGCCGCCGAGCGTGCCCTGCTCGAGCACCCGGAACGAGCGGCCGGCGTTCTTCAAGGTGAGCGCCGCCGCCAGACCTGCCGGTCCCCCGCCGACGACCACCACGTCCGTTCCGCCCCGCCGTGCGGCGGTGGACGCGAGCCGCTGCCCCACCTGCACCCCCTGGGTGACGGCGTTGCGGATTAGTCCCATCCCGCCCAGCTCGCCGATCACGTGCACGCCGGGCCGGCTGGACTCGAAGTACCGGTCGACCATCGGGAGATCGACACCGCGCTCCGAAGTGCCGAACACGAGCTTGATCGCGTCGACGGGGCACTCCGCCGCGCAGCGGCCGTGGCCGATGCAGTGGTCCGGCTGGATCAGGGTCGCCGAGCCGTCCACCATCCCGAGGATGTCGCCCTCGGGGCATGACTTGAGACAGCTCAGGCTGCCGATGCAGATGTCGGGATTGATCACCGGGTGCAGCGTGAGCGGGATGCGGTCGGCGGTATCGGCGTGGCCGGCGAGAGCGGCCGCGCTCTTGCGCTCGCGCCGCGATCGGCGAAAGAGATAGACGCATGCGACCAGCGCGCAAGCCAACGCAGCCGCCGCCAGGACCGCGATCCCGACTTCCACGAACCTCTCTCCTGCTCCCCCCGCCCGGGAAAAACTGTACCGAAGCAAACAGGTAGGCCGACAGTGTCGCTTTGTCGCATGATGTGGGCGCATGAACGGCGCCCTCTCGCACCTCCGGGTCCTCGATCTCAGCCGCGTCCTCGCCGGTCCCTGGGCGAGCCAGACGCTCGCGGATCTCGGCGCCGAAGTGATCAAGGTCGAGCGGCCCGGGACGGGCGACGACACGCGCGGATGGGGGCCGCCGTGGGTCGACGAGCAGAGAGGGGAATCGGCTTATTTCACCAGCACCAACCGGGCGAAGAAGTCGATCACCGTCGATCTCGCGCAACCCGAAGGCCAGGAGATCGTCCGCAAGCTGAGCGCGCGGTCGGATGTGCTTCTGGAAAATTACAAGGTGGGCGCGCTGGCGCGGTACGGGCTCGACGCTCCGCGCCTTCTGGCGGAGAACCCGCGCCTCGTCTACTGCTCGATCACCGGCTTCGGACAGACCGGGCCGTACCGCGACCGCGCGGGATACGACTTCCTCGTCCAGGGAATGGGCGGCCTGATGAGCATCACGGGCGCATCCGACGGCGAGCCGATGAAGGTAGGCGTCGCCATCACCGACATCCTGACGGGGATGTACGCGGCGACCGCTGTCCTCGCCGCGCTCGTGCAGCGCGAGCGCAGCGGGCGCGGCCAGCACATCGACCTCGCGCTGCTCGACGTGCAGGTGGCGATGCTCGCGAACCAGGCGCAGAACTTCCTCGTCACCGGGGAGAATCCGCTGCGGCTCGGCAACGGCCACCCGAGCATCGTTCCGTACCAATCGTTCGCCACCAGGGACGGCCACATCGTGATCGCGGTGGGCAACGATGCACAGTTCCGCCGCCTGTGCGCCGCCGCCGGGTGTCCGGGACTGGCGGACGATGCGCGGTTCGCCACCAACGCCGGCCGGGTGCGCAACCGGGATGCGCTCTTGCCGATGCTCGCGCAGTCGATCGCGACGCGCACGAGCCGCGAGTGGATCGAGGCGCTGGAGGCCGCCACCGTGCCCTGCGGCCCGATCAATTCCCTGAAAGAGGTCTTCGCGGACCCGCAGGTCGTCGAGCGCGGCATGCGCGTCGACGCGCGCGATGCCGTCTCCGGAACGGTGCCGCTGGTGCGCTCGCCGATCCGGCTCTCGGAGACGCCCGTGCAGACGGGCGTGGGTCCCCCGGCGCTCGGGGAACACACGGACGAGGTGCTCACGGGCCTGTTGGGAATGACGCCGGCCGAGGTGGACGCCCTGCGCGCGCGCCGCATCGTCTGAGCTCCGGAGCCAGCAAATTTCCTGTGGAAATGGACGGATTTGGCTTCCGCCGGTTGGATTTCGTACACTGTTCGCCCTCGGATGCCGGACATCGATCAAGCGCGCCGGGTCCTCGTCGTCGACGACGACCCGCTCATCCGCGACACGATGACCGAGATCCTCGAGGAGAGCGGCTATCGCGTGGCGACCGCCGCGCACGGCAAGGACGCGCTCAGCGTCCTGCAGCAGGGCCCGAAGCCGGACGCCATCATCCTCGATCTGATGATGCCCGTGATGGACGGCTGGCAGTTCCTCGACGAGAAGGCGCGCGACGAGGCGATCCGCGGCGTGCCGGTCCTCATCCACACCGCATACACCGCCTATCACGACGGCCAGAATCGCCACGGCGACGTGCTCGGAGTCTTTCGCAAGCCCGGCGACTTCGCCCGGATGATCGGCGTGCTCAGCGAGCACTGGCCGACGCAGGCGGCCTGATCGGTCGCACGGCAGGGCGCGGCGCTGCGGGAGCGCCGGCGCGAACCCGCGCAGAGCCTAGCCTTCGCCGCCCGACTCGTCCTCGGCCCAGACCTTGCGGTGGGGATCGGGCGGGAGGTTCAGCACCGGCGAGGGAAACAGATCGACGATGAAGTCCACGATGTCCTTGATCGAGACCACGCCCACCGGCCGTCCGCCGTCATCGGTGAGCGGCACGTGCCGGTATCCGCCGATGTGCATCAGCTTCAGCGCCCAGGCGATGCGATCCTCGGGGTGGAGGGACTCCGGATCCGCGGTCATGTAATCGCGGACCCGCTCCGCTTTCCAGTCCAGGTCGCGCAGGGCGATCTTCGCGAGCAGGTCGCGCTCGGTGAAGATGCCCACCAGCTTTCCTGCCTCGTCGGTCACCAGCACGCAACCGATGTGCTCGCGCTGCAGCGTCTGGACCGTCTCGAAGAGCGTCGCGTCGCTGCGGACGGTGATCGCCGGCCTCAGACCCAGCGCGCGGATGTCCTCGGAGTCGATGGCGCGCTCGATCGGCGCGCGGTGCGGAAGACTTTCAGGCCGGGGTTCCATCACGCCTCCTTCCCGGGACGCACAGTCTGGCAGGGATGGCGCGCGGGGTGAAGCGAGCTCCGCGAATTCCCCGCCCGATCAGGACTTCCGCGCCTTCTTCCGACGCGCAGACGCGCGGCGCTTCCGCTTCTTCGGCAGCTCCTCGCTCCAGATCACCGCCTCGACGTTGTGCCCGTCGGGGTCGAGGACGAACGCGGCATATCCGTAGTCCTCGCGCACTCCCGGCGGGCCGTTGTCCTTGCCGCCGGCAGCCAGCGCCGCGCGGTAGAAGGCGTCGACGGCCGAAGGATCCGGCGCGTGGAACGCGAGGTGCGTGGGCGTTCCCACCTTCCCCTTGGTGACCCAGAAATCGTGCCGGCCGCCCTGGATGAAGCCGAAGGCGTCGTCGTACTCCTTGTCGACGTCGTATCCCAGGGGCTGGAGGGCCTTCTGGTAGAAGCGGCGGCTCGCGCGGGAATCGCTGCAACGGAGGCTGATGTGCTCGATCATGCCGCTGGCCTACGACGCGGCGACCTCGGGCAGCAAGCGCCAGGCGCCCGCTCTGCCCGCGGGGAGACAGCCTCAGCGCTTGCGCGCACCGGCCGATTCGACGAACTCCGCGAGGACCTCGTAGGGCTGGCAACCCACCACGCCGCGGTTTCCGATCACGAACGTGGGAATGCCCGTCACCCCCAGGTTCTCCGCTTCCGCCCGCCTGCGATCGATGCGGGAGAGGAATCGAGGGTCATGCGAGGCGGCGATGGCCTCGGCGGGGTCGAGCCCCGCCTCCGCCGCCAGGGTGCGCAGGTCCGCATCGCTCTCCAGATCGAGGCCCCGGGTCCAGTGCGCATCCATGGCGATCTGCCTCCACGGTTCCAGCTTGTCCTGGTCGCGGGCGAGCTCGGCGATGGCGAGCGCCCGCCGGGTGTTGGGCGATCGCTGCCGCATCTTCATGTCGGTGATCCCGAACCCCTTGGCGAACTCGAGGAGGCGGGCGTGCATCGCGGCCACCCGCTCCTTGCCCCCGAACTTCGCCGCCTGCTCCACTCCGCCCGGCGGCGTCTCCGGATGCAGCTCGTACCCGTGCCAGTCGAGCGCGAGGTCGTATTCTCTCTGCAGCCTGACCAGGCTGCTCCGCTCCGCGATGAAGCAGAAGGGTCAGACGAAGTCGGTGAAGAGGGTGAGCGTCGTCGGCATGGGAAGAGTTTCTAGCTGGCGCCGCCAGCGCGCGCCAGTCCGGTTGCGGGCGGCGCCGCGAGCCTGCGGTCGACGCGCTGGTAGATCTGATCGGTCAGCCAGGTGAGCGCGAAGGTGCAGGCGATCAGCAGCGCGACGAGCGCGGCGTATCCGGGCCAGGAGCATTTCTCTCCCCAGCGCGCCTCGAAGGAGAAGCCGAAGACCTGCTTGAAGAGCAACGCCTGGTGGAAGAAGTAGCCCGCCAGCGAGGACATCCCGAACACTTCGACGAAGCGCACCGGCGCGGAGGTCCGCCAGCTGCCCTGCACGCGGTGCTCGATGCCGAGGAGCAGGAGCGCGAGCAGGGACACCTGCGTCCAGCGGCGCGCCGAGTTGGCGGGGTTCGTCACCCAGAAGTGGTGCGGAGGGTACGCCGCGGCGAACCACGGCGTCGCGACCCAGACGAGAATCCCCGCTGCGGAAAGTCCGGCGAGCCAGAGCGCGGCGCCGCGGACGCCTTTCTCCGCTGTCGCGGCGCCGATCGCCGCGCCGAGATAGACGTATCCGCTCCAGGGGAGGAGCGGGAAGACGGCGTCGGCGCGCTGGTTGAGGAAGCGGTCCCAGGGCGGGCCGAGCGATTCCGCGAGCGGCGCGACCCCGAACGCGACCGCGGCGAGCAGCAGCGCCGTCCAGCGGAGCGCGGCCGGACGCGGCGCGAGCGCGAAGAGGATGGGAAGCGCGATCAGGAGCGAGACCCCGATGCAGGGGAGGATGTCCATCCGGACGATCCAGCGCGGCTGGCGGAAGATGGGGAACCACATCCAGTTCACCAGCACGCCGACCAGCAGCACCTCGGAGAGCCGGCGCAGGGTCCGCCGCATCCGGCGGCGGCGCGCCTCTTTCGCATCCGCTGCGGTGGCGGCGCGCACCTGCGTCAGCGCCATGGAGAATCCCGCGGCGAGGATGAAGGACGGCGCGACGAGCCCGTCGACCCATTGCAGCGCGGCGAAGGCGCTCCCCTCGCGCAGCGGCGGCTGCAGGAGCCCCAACGCGTGGGTCTGGATCATGAACAACACTGCGAGGCCGCGCAGCCAGTCGATCGCGCGGATCCGGCCGGGTTTCGCGGGCACGGCGGGAGCGTACCATCGCGCAGCGGAAAGCCGCGAAGCGCGGGTGATCCGACGCCCGTCCGAACGGCCCCCTCGATCAATGAATGCCGCGGTGCTATGCGGGGGCCACCCGAGGAGGCTCCCATGAGATGCATGCTGCTGGTCGCGTTTGCGCTGATCGCTACCCCGTCCTCCGCCGAGGTGGTGGTGCTCCGGGGAGCCCGCCTGATCGACGGAACGGGCAAGGCGGCGCGCCAGAACGCGGTGCTGGTGATCGATGGCGATCGCATCGCGACCGTGGGAGTCGCGGGCAAGGTGACCATCCCCAGGGACGCGCGCGTGGTCGACGTCAAAGGCCGCACGATCATCCCGGGCCTGATCAATGCGCACGGCCATGCGGGGCTGGTGGTCGACGGGCAGAACCGCGCCGACGCGTACACCCGGGAGAACGTCGAGGCGCAGCTCGTCCGCTACGAGCAATACGGCGTCACCTCGGTCCTCACGCTCGGCCTCAACCGGGATCTGGTCTTCGAGCTGCGCGACGAGCAGCGGGCATCCCCCCGTCCCGGCGCGACGCTCTTCACCGCCGGGCGCGGGATCGGCGTTCCCGACGCCGCCCCACCCGTCCCCGTCGCGCCCGACCAGGTGTACCGGCCCAAGACGGCGGAGGAGGCCGTCGCCGACGTGCGCGAGACCGCCGCCCACCATCCCGACTACCTGAAGATCTGGGTCGACGACATCTACGGCAAGTTCCCGAAGATGGACCCGGGCGTGTTCAAGGCCGCCATCGACGAAGCGCACCGCAACAAGATCCGCGTCGCCTCACACGTCTTCTACCTCGCCGACGCAAAGGCCCTGATCGCCGACGGGGTGGATGCCCTGGCGCACAGCATCCGCGATCGGCCGGTGGACGCCGCCATCGTCCAGCAGATGAAGCAGCGCGGCACCTTCTACGTGGCCACCCTGGGCGTGGACGAATCCTCCTTCGCCTTCGCCGACGACCCCTCGCTGCTCGACGACCCGTTCCTCGCGGGCGCCCTCTCGCCGGAGGTGATCGCGAAGTTCCGCACGCCCGAGTTCCGCGAGAAGGTGAAGGCGGACAAGAACCTGCCGCGCATCCGGGAGGCGCTGGCGAACGGGATGAAGAACGTGAAGACCCTGCAGGAGGCTGGCGTCCACATCGCCTTCGGGACCGATTCGGGCGCGAACCCGGTCCGCATCCCGGGCTGGGCGGAGCACCGGGAGCTGGAGCTGCTGGTGCGCGCCGGCCTCTCGCCGATGGCCGCGCTGGTCGCAGCGACGCGCGGCAGCGCCAACATGCTCGGCGTCACCGACCGGGGGACGCTGGAGAAGGGAAAGCGGGC
Organism: Myxococcales bacterium; assembly: GCA_035651935.1. Classification (GTDB taxonomy): domain Bacteria; phylum Myxococcota; class Myxococcia; order Myxococcales; family 40CM-4-68-19; genus 40CM-4-68-19. Next base: position 19,002 of record DASREU010000535.1, read on the forward strand.
TGACTTCCTCATCCTCGCCGGGAACCCGCTGGAGGACATCCGGAACACCCGCAAGCTCGTCGCCATCTGGCACGACGGACGCGAGGTCAAGCCCGGCGTGGAGATGGCGAGCGTGCGGTAGCCGTTTCGCGCCGAGGCGCGGAACCGTGGCTCCGGCTTTTCTGCCTGTGCCCGCGAAGGCGGGAACACGATTGAACATGCAGAGACAGCCTCAGCCGAACTCCAGGCCCTGCGCGAGCGGCAGATCGCGGCCCCAGTTGATCGCCGAGGTCTGCCGGCGCATGTACGCCTTCCAGGCGTCGGAGCCGGATTCGCGGCCGCCGCCGGTCTCCTTCTCGCCGCCGAACGCGCCGCCGATCTCCGCTCCGCTGGTCCCGGCGTTGACGTTGGCGATGCCGCAGTCGGACCCGGCGGCGGAGAGGAACTTCTCGGCGGATCGCAGGCTGTCGGTGAAGATCGCGCTGGAGAGCCCCTGCGGCACGGCATTGTGCGCCCGCAGCGCCTCCGCGAGATCCGCCACCTCGAAGACGTAGAGGATGGGCGCGAAGGTCTCCTCCCAGGCGATGGGGAACGCCTCGTGGCGTGGGGCGACGACCAGCGCTGGCTCGACGAAGTTCCCGGGCCGGTCGAGCACCCGCCCGCCGCAGACGACCCTCCCGCCCTGCTCGCGCGCGCTCGCGAGGGCGGTCCGGTAGCGCTCGACCGCGCGGCGCGTGATCAGCGGACCCAGCAGCACGCCGTCCTCGAGCGGATGGCCGATGCGGACGCTGCGGTACGCGGCGGCGATGCGCTCGAGCAGCAGCGGAGCGATCCCGCGCTGCACGAACAGGCGCCGGGTGGTGGTGCACCGCTGTCCCGCGGTGCCCACCGCGCCGAAAGTGATGGCGCGCACGGCGAGCTCCACGTCGGCGTCGTCGAGGACGATGACGCCGTTGTTGCCACCCAGCTCCAGGATGGTCCGGCCCAGCCGCGAGGCGACGCGCGCCGCGACCGTCCTGCCCGTGGCGATCGACCCGGTGAAGGAGACCAGCGGCACCCGTCGATCCTCCGAGAGCCAGACGCCGGCATCCGCACCGGAAGGAAGGAGCGTGAAGACCCCGCTCGCCCCATGCGCCGCGCAGACCCGATCGCACAGCGCCTGGACCGCAACACTGCACAACGGGGTGAGCGGGGACGGCTTCCACAGGCAGACGTCGCCGCAGACGGCGGCGAGCGCGGCGTTCCAGGACCAGACCGCCACCGGGAAGTTGAAGGCGGTGACGATCCCGACCGCGCCGAGCGGATGCCATTGCTCGAGCAGCCTGTGCTGCGGCCGCTCAGAGGCGATGGTGAGGCCATGCAGCTGGCGCGAGAGCCCGACGGCGAAGTCGCAGATATCGATCATCTCCTGGACCTCGCCGGCGCCTTCCGCGCGGATCTTCCCCGACTCCAGCGAAACCAGCTCGCCCAGGGACTGCTTGTGCGCGCGGAGCAGCTCGCCGAGGGCGCGCACCATCTCGCCGCGCTTCGGCGCAGGGCGCAGGCGCCACTCCTCGAACCGCTCTTCCGCGGCGGTGACGCGCGCGTCGTACTCAGCCCGGGTCACCGCGCGAATCCGCCCGAGCCCCTCGCCCGTCGCGGGATCGATCGACTCGAGCGCATCTCCGGAGCCGTCCACCGCTCCGCCGGCGCCGAGCTCTTCGAGGATGGCCTTCGCGCGTTCCCGCGACATGGGGCCGGCATCTTACTGCAGGCTCTGCTCCGGCACGGGCGACGCAGCGCGGCTTGATCCGCGAAATCGCCGGGCGCTAGCGCGGTGAACGGTACGGCCGCTGCGGAGACGACGACCGGAACGAATGAAACGGCTCCGGGGGGTCTGAGGCGCCGGCGCCGGGGCGGTCACCCCGGCGCCGGCGCATCTCCGGAGCGGTTGCCATGCACCGCCGCGCTGGTTACATGAAGAGCGTGTTCGCTTTCCGCGCCAGCCTGAAGTCGCGCCTTCGCCTTCCCGCCGGGTGGACCCCGCGGCAGGCGCACGCAACCGGCACGGTCTTTCTTGCGGACCGCGCCTCGAACCCCGCGCTCTAGCGGCTCGAGGCGCTCCCGACATCCACGGTGAGGCGCGCGATCCGTCCGCCTCGTCCGAGCTCCGCCGGCCAGCCGCCAGCCGGTGGGAGCGCACTCACGGCGGCCACCATCCGAGGAGTCTGCAATGGCCGAGCACATCTACATCAGCAAGCCGGATTACCAGCGCCTTCGCACCCTGGTCGCTCTGCACCGCGACGGCCGCGACGGCGCCGCGGCCGATCGCCTCGACGCCGAGCTCGACCGCGCGATCGTCGTCGAGCCGGGCGAGATGCCGCCCGACGTCGTGACGCTGCAGTCGCGCGTTTCCTATGTGGAGGCGCGCACCGGGGCGCTCCGCGAGGTGGTGCTCGTCGAGCCGGCGGCGGCGGACCCGTCCGCCGGCCGCGTCTCCGTGCTCGCGCCGGTGGGAGCGGCCCTCGTGGGGCTCCGGCAGGGCGACGCCATCGAGTGGCCGTTGCCCGACGGAAGGAACGCGCAGTACAGGATCCTGACCGTCGCGCAGCCGGAACCGGCGCCTGCCGAAGCCGTCGCCTGACGGCGGCGCGGATGGCGGCGAACGGACGCGCCGCGGCGGAGGATCGCTGGCGGCATCTGGTGCAGGGCGCCTTCCTGCTCGAGGAGCAGGGTTCGACGGGCGCCGCGATCGCGCTCCTCGACAGCGCCCTCGAAGTCTTCACTCCGGAGATCGATCCGGTGGAGGACTTCGAGGGCTACGCCGTGCGCCGGCTGCTGCTCGCGCTGCGAAGCGCGTTCGCGCGCGGCGAGCGCTGACCGCTACTTCGCGATCGCGAAGCCGGAGTCGGCGACTGCCTTCTCCAGATCGGCGCGCTTCACCTTGGTGTCGTCGTACTTGACGGTCACCTCGTTCTTCTCCCGATCCGCCGAGGCCGACTCGACGCCCTTCACCTGCTGCAGCTTGGCCGCGGTCTTCGGCGGGCACTTCTCGCACTTCCAGCCGCTGACCTTGAGGGTCTCGGTCTTCGTGTTGGCGAGCGCGGCGGTGCTGAGGCCGAGCGCGAGGGCAAAGACGATGGACGCGTTTTTCATGGTTCCTCCCCGACGGGAAGGCGCACCTTCCCGCCCACGTCACGCCTTGTCAACCCGCGCTCCCGGTGGGCCCTGACCTGGGCATCGCGCGGGAACCAGACCCGCGCCGGGAGGGCGCCGGCGGGTCAGTTTTCCGGAGGAAGCGTGCTCATTTCGGCCGGCTGGCCGACTTCGGAGCGATCGAGCGAAGGCCCGGCGATCGGGAGGTGCGGGAAGAAGAGGCTGGTGATCGCCGAACCGGTGGCGATCGCCGCGATCGCCCAGAAGACCGTCCCCAGACCGGACTGCAGCGAGAGCGAGAGCGCGCCCAGCACTGCCGGATCGAGGCCGGCGCCGTGGTGGGGACCGAGGATCCGATCGGCGGCGTCCGCCGGCAGCGAGGGATCGCTCGAGAGCGCCGCCGAGAGAAGGGCTCCGAGCACGCCGACTGCGAGCGTGCCCCCGATGGTGCGCGCGAACATGGTGCTCGCCGTCGCCACCCCGCGCTGGCGCCATTCGACGCTGGTCTGGACCGCGATCAGGAGCGCGGTGTTGGCGAAACCGAGGCCGATCCCGAAGAGCGCGCTCAGCGCCTGCGGCACGTGCAGGCTCGCGCCGGGGCGGAGCAGGAGCGCGAGTGCCACCGCGGCGACGGCGGAGATGATCAGGCCCGATCGCACCAGGATGCGGAAGCCGACCCGCGGCAACGCCCTTCCGCTGATCGCGCTGGCGATCGGCCAGCCGATCACCATCGGGGTGATCGCGCTCCCCGCCTCCGTCGGCGACCCTCCGAGGACGCCCTGGACGTACAGCGGCACGTACGTGACCATCGAGATCATTCCCGCTCCGACCAGGGCGCCCGAGGTGGTCGCCACCGCCATCACCCGCTGGCGGAAGAGATCCAGCGGCAGCACCGGCTCGGGAGCGCGGCGCTCGACGAAGAAGAAGATCCCGAGCGACACCGCCGCGAGCGGCAGCCCCACCGCGCTCGCGCGGCCTCCTTGCACGCCGATGAGGAGAGCGGTGAGGCCGAAGGTGAGGAGCGCCGATCCTGCCCAGTCCAGCGAGTGGCGCCGGTGCTCCACGTTCTCGTGCAGCGCGCCCACCAGCAGGGCCGCGGCGGCGATGCCCGCCGGCACGTTGATGAAGAACACCCAGCGCCAGGAGAGGTACTTCACGATGATCCCGCCGAGCAGCGGCCCGACCAGCCCGGCGACGCCCCACACCGCCCCGAAGACGCCCTGCATCCGCGCGCGCTCCTCGAGGTTGTAGATGTCGCCGACGATGGTGAGGGTGGTGGGCTGCATCGCGCCGGCTCCCAGCCCTTGCACCGCCCGGAAGGCGATCAGCGCCCCGATGCTCCCGGCGAGGCCGCTCGCCATCGATCCGGCGAGGAACACCGCGATGCCGGCGAGGAGCACCGGCTTGCGCCCGTACAGATCCGCGAGCTTGCCGTAGAGCGGCACCGTCACCGTCGAGGTGAGCAGGTACGCGGTGAAGACCCACGAGTAGTAGTGGATGCCGCCGAGGTCGCCCACCACCGTGGGCATGGCGGTGGAGACGACCGTCATCTCCATCGCCGCCATCGAGATGCTGAGGAGCAGCGAGACGACGGTGAGCGGCCGGTTGGTCTTCACCCGGCTAGCGGCTCTTCCCGTCGAAGTGCTGGATGCTCAGCGCCGCGGGGTCGACGTCGTCCAGGCAGCGGGTGTTGATCGCCGCCATCGGCCCCTGCGGGCCCTGCCCGCGCGCGAACGAGCGGACGCCGCACCGCTTGCAGAACAGGTGATGGATCACCTTCCTGTTGAACTGGTAGTCGGTGAGCGACTCCTCGCCCTTCTCCAGCGTGAACGCGCTCGCTGGAACGAACGAGAGCAGGGTGCCGCTGCGCGAGCAGATGGAGCAGTTGCACTGGATGACGGGCTTCGAGAGATCGATGTCCACGCGATAGCGGACGGCGCCGCAGTGGCAACCGCCGTGATGGGTCTGGACCACGCATTCCTCCGCAGCAGAAGTGGCGGCGAAATCATCGCATGGAACCGGCCGCGGTGCTCCGCTCGACGCGTACCTTATGCATCGCGGGATCAGGCGGTCTTGACGGCCGCGGCGACGTCGAGGCCCAGCTCGCTGACCGAGGTCTCGCGCATCTTGTATTTCTGGATCTTGCCGGTGACCGTCATGGGAAAGCCGTCGACGAACTTCCAGAATCTGGGGATCTTGTACGTGGCGATCCGGCCCCGGCAGAACCCGTCGAGCCCGGCGCCCGTGACCTGTGCGCCGTCCTTCAGCTTGACCCAGGCCATCACTTCCTCGCCGTACTTGACGCTCGGCACCCCGATCACCTGCACGTCGCTGACCTCGGGATGCGTGTACAGGTACTCCTCGATCTCGCGGGGAAAGACGTTCTCGCCGCCGCGGATGATCATGTCCTTGATGCGGCCGACGATGTTCACATAGCCCTGCTCGTCCATGGTCGCCAGGTCGCCGGTGTGCATCCAGCGGGCGGAGTCGATCGCCTTGGCGGTCTCGCCGGGATTGCCCCAGTACCCGAGCATCACGCTGTACCCGCGCGTGCAGAGCTCGCCGGGCTCCCCGCGCGGCTGCACGGCGCCGGTCACCGGATCGACGATCTTCACCTCCACGTGCGGGTGGACGCGCCCGACGGTGCCGACCCGCTTGTCGATCGGGTCGTCCGCGGCGCTCTGGGTGGAGACCGGCGACGTCTCCGTCATCCCGTAGCAGATGGTGACTTCCGGCATGTGCATGACCGTCTGCACCTTCTTCATCACCTCCACCGGACAGGGAGAACCGGCCATGATCCCGGTGCGCAGCGAGGCGAGCCGGGGCTGGTATTCCCGGAACAGCGGATGATCGAGGACGGCGATGAACATCGTCGGAACGCCGTACAGGGCGGTGCAGAGCTCCTGCGCGACGGTCTCCAGCACGGTCAGGGCATCGAACGACTCCCCGGGGACGACCATGGCCGCGCCGTGCGTCGTGCACGCGAGATTGCCCAGCACCATCCCGAAGCAGTGATAGAAGGGCACCGGAATGCACACGCGGTCGTTCTCCGTCAGCCGCTGGCCCTCCCCGATGAAGAAGCCGTTGTTGACGATGTTGTGGTGCGAGAGCGTCGCGCCCTTGGGGAACCCCGTCGTGCCCGACGTGTACTGGATGTTGATCGGATCGTCGGGCTGGCACAGCGCCATGCGCTTGAGCAGCTCCGGCTCGCTCACCTTGCGGGCATCCTCGAGCATCTGCGGCCAGCCGTAATCCTCGAAGACGATGGCCTCGCGCAGATCCGGCAGCTTCGGCCGGACCTCCTTCACCATGCCGGCGAAGTCGGACTGGCGGAACTGCCGCGAGAGGACCAGCAGGCTGACCGACGACTGGCGAAGCGCATACTCCAGCTCGGTCGCCTTGTAGGCCGGGTTGATGTTGACCAGCACGGCGCCGGCAAGGGCGCTCGCGTACTGCAGCACCACCCATTCGCTGCGGTTCGGCGCCCAGATGCCGACGCGATCGCCCTTCTGGACCCCGTGGGCCATCAGGCCGCGGGCGGCGAGGCGGACGCGGTCGTACAGCTCGCCGTACGTCCAGCGGACGCGCTGCGAGCGGACGACCAGGGCGTCGCGGGCGCCGAAGCGCTCGACGGTGCGGCGGAGGTTTTCGCCGATCGTCTCTCCGAGCAATGGAACGAGACTCGTGCCGTGCGAGTAGGAACCGTTCATCGCGGTGCTCCTGGCAGAAGGCCCCGACCAGAGCATGGGCCGTACCAGTCCGCGGACTGCGGGCGGCTGACTGCGCACGCTTCGCGCGCGCGCAGCGGCTGCGCGAAGCGGGCACCGGGCGCGCAAGCCGTGCGGCGACCCGCTGCGGACGCCGCCGCACGCCCTCGTTCAGCTCAGCGGCACTGCGAGCGGACCCGCGCCTCCGCCTCGCGCGACTTCGACCAGCGCTCGTCGCGCGGATTGAAGACCTGCGGCACGAGGAAGTCGTTCGGGTCGATCTGCAGGCGGAACTCCGGCCACTCGCTCTGCGGGAACCCCATGTTGACCGCGGTCTGCCGCCAGCTGAGCTTGTGGTAGATGGCCGAGCCCGGCTGCGCCACGTCGGTGACGTGGCCGGGATAGTAGACCTTGGGCTTGAGATGCTGCGTGTACTGGATGATGTCGCGCTGCTGGTTGTTGGCGGCCCCGAGGCTGACGATCGAGCCCAGCAGCACGTCCGTCTGCGGCAGCCGGTCCATGATGGAGAAGAGGCCCTTGCCGATCTCCGCGGCGAGCGCGATCGCCGGGCCGTTGTTCGCCGGATCGTTGTATTGCGCGAGGGAGATCAGCCCCGGGGAAGGCCCGCCGATCCCTTCCTTGACCGGGCCGGCGGAATTGACCCAGGCGAAGGTGAAGTCCTGGCCCTCGCTGCCGCGGACGACGAAGTGGTACCACATCTCGATCGAGCCCGCGGTTCCCCCAAACCCGGTGGTGGTGGTGTTCATCTGCCCGGGCACGCGGAGAGCCGTGTTGTTCGGCGGCGTGAACGGCGTCCCGGCCGGGAACATCGCCGGGAAGGTCGCCGCGGGCGTGGTGAAGGTCCGTCCGTCGTAGCGCGGGTCGCCGATGTTCGAGAACACCGCATGCGGGAAGGAGGGATCGACCGGCGCCGTTCCCGAGTGCACGTGCTTGAAGGTGAGGACGCAGATCTGCGGATCGAACTGGTTGATCCTCCGCACCGTCGTAGAGCCGCCCTTGGGGTTCTCCAGCGTGCCGGTGTACTCGCCCGGCGGCGAGTTCAACGGAACCACGCCCACGCAGTTCACCGGATCGCCGTTCGGGATGATCTTCGCGCCGCCGTTCACCTCGTTGGGATCGTTCCACATGCGCGTGACGTCCTGTTGCATCACCAGGCAGGTCTCCGGCGAGGCGTAGATCGGCGCCCCGGTCCATTTGGCGACGTAGGCGGCGTTGTCGGCGTGGTCGCCATGGCCGTGGCCGAGGAAGATCGCCTCCGGCCGCACGGCGACGAAGTCCTGGGGGAGGATCGGTGAGCGACGCGTGTCCAGCGGCGCCGTCGGCAACTCCGGCCGGTTGATGTACGTGTCGAGCAGCATGACGTGCCCGAGCGCGGAGACGACGTACGTGGTGTTCGTCGCCCAGGAGAAGATCACCTTGTCCTTGTCGACGCGGCCTTTCTCGTCGACGTTCTCGACACCGAAGAACTTCTGCCGCGCCTGCACGAGCGCGGCGTTCGCTTCCCTGCCGCGGTCATGGTCGTCGTCGCGATCCCGATCGGCGGCAGCCAAGGTGGAAATGCACAGGACTGCGGGCAAGATCCGGGCGACGATTCTCGTGCGTCTCATGGCAAGAACTCCTCGGCTCGATTTTTCGGATCGCGGAGCGGCTTCCCCTCGCCGGTCAATAGCGAGGGGGGAGCCATCGGAAGTCAATCCGCGCTGCGGCATCCGCCCGGGGCAGCCGCGATCTGCCGTGTCATTCTCGCCGCTTGCGACGCTACTTGCGCGACTCCAGCGTCTTGCGCAGCTCGTTCTCCTTGCGGCGGATCTCGCCGGTCGGATCGCTCTCGGCGAACTCCGCCGTCTCGAACACCTGGCGGAGCTCGATCTCGGTGCCGCCGTCGAACGGGGCTCGCTTGAGCCATTCGATCGCCTCTTCCCGCGACTTGCACTGCCACAGCCAGAAGCCGGCGATCAGCTCCTTGGTTTCGGCGAAGGGGCCGTCGATGACGGTCCGCTTCTTTCCCTCGAACCGCACCCGCACGCCGTCCTTGCTGGAGTGGAGCCCCTCGCCTGCCAGCATCACTCCCGCCTTGACGAGCTGCTCGTTGTACTTGCCCATTTCGGTGAGGATCTTTTCGTCCGGCAGGATGCCCGCTTCCGATTCCTTGTTCGCCTTCACGATCACCATGAATCGCATCGTCGTCTCCCTGGTCTGGAGGGCTCGGCCCTCGCTCTAGCCTGACGACGAACGAGGGTCCACGAGATCGACACGGCCTCATCGATGCTGGCGCTGGAATGGGACGCGCTGCGTCACTGTTGAGTGACAGGCCATGCCGCGCCGGGTCGCCGCGCCGATCGTCGCGATCGCGTTGATCGCGTTGCTGGCGTTCTGGCTGCGCCGGACCCCCACGGCGCAGCGACCTCCGGCTCCCGTCGCGCGCTCGCCGGCGCCTGCGCCCGTTCCGCCGGCGGTGGCGCCGCAGCACGTGCAGGGACCGTCGATCGAGCTGACGAAGCGGGTCGAGCTGCGCCCCGCCCCTCCTCTGGCTCCGGGCGCGCTCGAGGGCACGGTCGTGGACGCCGACACCGATCGAGGCATCGCCGGCGCCGAGCTGACGTTCTCGCACGACGAGGGCGCGTACTCGACGACCAGCGGACCCGGCGGAGCCTTCCGCTTCGCACCGCCCGCCGCCGGCGCCTACCGCCTGGTCGCCGCGGAAGCGAAAGGATACCTCTCGTTCGAGGGCGAGTTCGGCCGCAGCCCCGTGTCGTTCACGAGCACGGCCGGAAA
>DASREU010000536.1:0-8689 GCA_035651935.1 Myxococcales bacterium
CCCGAGGAGCCTCCCAAGTGGATGCGCGTGCCGGTCGAGGTGCTCGTCGTCCTCTGCCTCGTCGTCGGCATCGTGCCCGCGCACTCCATCGGGCCGCTCCTCGCTGCCGCGTCCCGGCAGGTGGTGGGCGGAGCGCTTCCCGAATACACGTTGAAGGTCTGGCATGGGCTCACGCCCGCGCTGCTGATGAGCGCGATCGCGCTCGCCGGAGGCACCCTGTTGTACCTGCTGGCGCGCCCGCTCGAGCGAAGCCCTGCGTTCGGGGGCGATCTCTTTCGCAAGCCGGTCGGCGCGCGGCTCTTCTTCGGCGCTCTCGCCCGGCTGACGTGCGCGGGCCGCAAGCTGCGTGCGCACCTCTTGACGGCCGGACTGCAGCGGCAGCTCCTGCTGCTCGTCGTCGTCACGCTGGTCATCGGCGTGTGGACGTTGTCCGCAGGCGTGGGCCGGAGGAACCGGCCGCTCCTCCCGCCGTCGCCCGTCTTCGCGGGGCTCTGGCTGGTGGGCGGCGTCGCGGCGATCGCCGCGGCCGTCGAGGCGAAGTTCCACCGCCTCGCGGCGCTGATCCTCGCGGGAACGGCGGGAGCGATCTCGTGCGTGACATTCATCTGGTTCTCGGCTCCGGACCTGGCGCTGACGCAACTGGCGGTCGAGGTGGTCACCTCGATCCTCATCCTCCTCGGGTTGCGCTGGCTTCCGCCCCGGGAGCCCGACAGGGGCGTGTACGACGTCCACACCCGGAAGACCGCGACAGTGAGGCGCACCCGCGACTTCCTGGTCGCCGCAGCGGCCGGCGTCGGGATGGCGGCGCTTTCGTATTCCGTGATGACGCGGAACTTCCCCGAGCGGACGTCTTTTTATCTGGAGAAGGCGCTCAGCGAAGGCGGCGGTCGCAACGTGGTCAACGTGATGCTCGTGGACTTCCGCGGCTTCGACACCTTCGGCGAGGGGATCGTGCTCGGCGTCGTCGCGCTCGCGGTGTACGGGCTGCTGCGGCGCTTCCGCCCGGCCAGCGAGGTGATGACCCTTCCTCCGCAGCAGCAGGCGCTCCCGAAGGACCTGCAGACGGACCTGGTCAATCCGCGGCATGTGCGCGACCCCGCGGTCGGGTATCTCACGGTCCCGGCGGTGCTGGTGCGGCTGATGTTGCCGGTCTCCGGCGTCGTCGCCGTGTTCTTCTTCTTCCGCGGACACAACGAGCCCGGAGGCGGATTCGTCGCCGGCCTGCTCCTCTCGCTCGGGATCCTGCTCCAGTACGTCGTCTCCGGGACCGAATGGGTGGAGGAGCGGATCCGGCTGCGCCCCAGGGCGCTGATCGCGGTGGGGATCCTCTTCACCGTGGTCACCGCTGCCGCACCCATCCTCGCCGGATATCCGCTGCTCACCTCGCATACGTTCCGCCTCCGGTTGCCGCTGCTCGGTGAGGTGGACGTCGCCAGCGCCACCTTCTTCGACGCCGGTGTGTTCTGCATCGTGGTGGGATCGATCCTCCTCATCCTGGTGGCGCTCGCGCACCAGTCGATTCGCGCGCACCGCGCGACGGAAGATCGCTGATGGAACTGGTGCTGGCGCTCGCGATCGGCATCCTCACCGGCGCGGGGGTGTGGCTGGTGCTGCGTCCGCGGACCTTCCAGCTCGTCCTCGGACTGTCGCTGCTCTCCTATGCCGTGAACCTCTTCATCTTCAGCGTCGGCGGGCTGGCGGTGGACCAGGAGCCCATCCTCGTGGACGGCGTCGCGCCCGACCTTCTCCACTACACGGACCCGGTCCCGCAGGCGCTCGTGCTCACGGCCATCGTCATCGGCTTCGGCATGACCGCGCTCTTGCTGGTGATCATCCTCGCCTCGCGCGGCATGACCGGAACGGACCACGTGGACGGCGCAGAACCATGAGCGCGCTCGTCCGGGCGGCAATGCCGCATCTGATCGTGGTCCCCATCCTCCTGCCCATGGTGGCCGCGGCGGCGATGCTCCTGCTCGGCGAGGGACGGCGGCCGGTGAAGGTGGCGATCGGAATGGCTTCGGCGCTGGCCGGACTCTTCGTCTCCTGCTTGCTCCTTTCCTGGAGCGACACTCACGGCGTCGTCGCCTACCTCCCCGGCAACTGGCGCCCGCCGTTCGGGATCGCGCTGGCCATGGATCGCCTCTCCGCGACGATGCTGGTCCTCGCCTGGACGCTCGGGGCGGCGGCGCTGCTCTTCGCTTCGGCGCGCTGGCAGCGCGCCGGAATCCACTTCCACGCCCTGCTGCAGCTCGAGTTGATGGGGCTCTCCGGCGCGTTCCTCACGGCGGACGTGTTCAATCTGTTCGTCTTCTTCGAGATCCTGCTCGCGGCGTCGTACGGCTTGTTGCTGCACGGTTCGGGAAGACACCGCGTCCGCGCCAGCGTGCGGTACGTGGCGGTGAACCTGTCGGGCTCGTCGCTCTTCCTCCTCGGCGCCGCCATCATCTACGGCGTCACCGGCACGCTGAACATGGCCGAGCTCTCGGCGCGTCTCTCCGGCGCCGCCGTGGAGAACCGGCATCTCGTCTACACGGGCGCCGCCATCCTCTCGCTCGCGTTCCTTCTCAAGGCCGGGGCCTGGCCGCTGAACTTCTGGCTCTCACCGGCATACAGCTCGGCCACGCCGCCGGTCGCGGCGCTGTTCGCCATCCTCACCGAGGTGGGCGTCTATGCGCTCATCCGGCTCTGGACGCTGATGTTCGCGGGAGGCCCGCTCGCCGGATTCGGAGCCGACGCCGTTCTCGCGTTCGGAGTGGTGACCGTGCTGCTCGCCTCCTTCGGGGTGCTCGCCTCGCAATCGGCGTCCGTCCAGGCGTCGTGGGCGGTGGTCGTCTCCGCGGGAACGATCCTCTCCGCCCTGGGCATGCGCGACGCGGGCGTGCTCGGCAGCGGCCTGTTCTATCTCGTCCCCTCCACTCTCGCGTCCGGCGCGCTGTTCCTCCTCGTCGACGTCGTGCGGCGCTGGCAGGCGGGCGGGACCGTGGTGGACGAGGCACCCTTTCTCAATGCAGCGCTCGAAACCGAGGACCTCAACCTGGACGACGAAGGCGCGCCGCTGGTCACGCTGCCCTTCCCGGCGTCGACGGCGCTCCTGGCGCTGGCGTTCCTCACTTGCGCGCTGCTGCTGGCTGGCCTTCCGCCGCTGCCGACGTTCCTGGGAAAGGCGGGCATGCTGTCCGCCGCGATCGGCCCGCTCGCCGCGCATGCGAACGGCAGCGGACGAGCGTGGATCTTCGTCGCGACGCTGCTCGCCTCGGGACTGGTCGTCCTGCTCGCGCTGATGCGGACCGGGATCCGCACGTTCTGGACGGAGGACGCACAGCGCGAGCGGCCTCGCGTCCGCGCCGCCGAAGGGCTCCCGCTCGTCGCTCTACTCGGCATCACCGCCGCTCTCGTCGTAGCGGCCGGCCCGGCAATGGAGTTCGCGAACGACGCGGCGCGCTCCCTGTTCGATCGGACCTCGTACATCGAGGCGGTGCTGGGGGCGCGGGTTCGCCCGTCTCCAACGCCGGTGGCGCGATGAAGCGTCTGCTCCCCTCTCCGCTGCTGTCCCTGGGCTTGCTCGTCCTCTGGGTCCTGCTGATGGAGTCGGCCAGCGCCGGCACCATGCTGGTCGGCGCAGTGCTGGCGATCTTCTGGCCGGCGGTGACGGCGAGCCTGAGGCCCGCTCCCGTCCGCGTGCGCAAGCCGCTGGTCGTCGTGCGCCTGTTCGCGCGCGTGGTCGGCGACATGCTGCGCGCGAACGTCCACGTGGCCGGTACGATCCTGACCCGGCCGCGACGCGACATCCATTCCGGATTCGTGCGCGTGCCGCTCGACCTCCAGGACCCGAACGGGCTGGCCGTCCTGGCGATGATCATCACCTTCACGCCGGGGACGGCGTGGGCGCAGCGGTCGCCGGATGGACGGGCGCTGCTGATCCACGTCCTCACGCTCGCCGACGAACCTGCGCTCGTCCGGTCGATCAAAGCCCACTACGAACGCCCGCTGATGGAGATCTTCCAATGAGCGCGCTGCTCTCCTGGTCCCTGCAAGTCTCCCTCGGTTGCCTGACGCTGGCCCTGGTGCTGGCGTTGGCGCGCGTGCTGATCGGGCCGCGGGCGCAGGACCGCGTGATCGCCTACGACTGCCTGTACCAAGGGGTGATGCTCGTCGTCCTGGTGCTGGGGCTCGTCTACCGGAGCAGCTCGTACTTCGAGACGGCGCTGCTGCTCGCTCTCTACGGGTTCGTCGGGTCGACGGCGATGGCGAAGTTCCTGCTGCGCGGGGAGGTGATCGAATGACGGCTCCGGCCTGGGTGGACGCGGTGACGTCGCTGCTGGTGGTCGTGGGAGGCCTCGTGGCCCTGATCGGCTCGCTCGGCGTGCTCAGGCTGGGCAGCTTCTTCCAGCGCGTCCACGCGCCGACTCTCGGCGCCACACTGGGGACCTGGTGCATTGCGCTGGCGACCGTGCTGCAGGTCTCGTTCGCGCGAGGCGAGTTGTTCGTGCACGCGGCACTGATCGCCGTGTTCGTCGCCTTGACGGCGCCGGTCACGACCATCTTCCTCATGCGGGCGGCGATCTTCCGGGAACGCCTCCGCGGCGCGAAAGACGTCCCGGCGTTCGAGGACTCCAGCGGTCCGCCGGCTTCGTCGAGCGAGAGGTAGCGCGCGCCTGGCCGTCTCCGCTGCCTGGATTTCCACCATACGGGCCGCCCGCGCCGGCGTTGACGCCCGAAGATCGCCTCATTATGGTTCGCCGTCATGCGGCGCCCCGTGAACACCCCCGAGCAGGCACAACCGGCTGTCCCGACCCCCCAACCGTTCACGCCCATCGATCAGCACCTCTTCGACGCCCGCATCGTCTTCGTCAGCGGCGAGATCAACGGCGAGCTCGCGCTGCGCGTCAACCGGCAGCTGCTGGCGATGGAGAAGATCGATCCGGCGCGCCCCGTCGTGCTGTGGATCGATTCGCCCGGCGGCGAGATGTTCTCCGGGTATTCGATCTACGACACCGCGCGGTTCATCCAGCCGCGCGTCCTCACGCTGGTGGCCGGGTTCGCCGCCAGCATGGCGTCGGTGATCGCTCTCGCCGCGGAAAAGAAGGATCGCCTCGCGTTCCCCAACGCCAAGCTGCTCATCCACCAGCCGCTGATCCACGGCGTGATGCAGGGCAGCGCGTCCGAGCTGGAGATCCACGCCGCCGACATCGTCGCCACCAAGCGGCGGCTGCACAAGCTCTACGCGGAGCGGACCGGCACGCCCATCGAGCGCTTCGAGGTGCTGATGGAGCGCGACCACTGGCTCGGGCCCGCCGCCGCCCAGGAGCTGGGGCTCATCTCGAAAGTGCTCGAGTCTCGCGCGCAGCTGGAGCAGCTGCTGAAGAGCTGAGAGGTTCCGATCAGACCGCCCGGCGCGCTGTGAGTTGCGCGCCGGGGGCACCGCATCCGTCAATCATCGTCGTCGTCATCGTCTCCATGCCGGCCGCGCGGGCCGGCGCAGACGTAGCTCGACGCCGCGTTGACGTCGCCGCTCACATACCTCGCCTTCTTCGGGTAGGCACAGATCGGCCGCGACTTGACGACCGGAAACGCGGTGGTCGCGGCAGTCGAGATATCGATCCGGCTCGGGGCGGTGCCGTTCTCCACCCATGCGGTCAGCACGTCGTAGAGCTGAGACGTTCCATCTGCGACTCCGTCACCGCCCGCGATGCCGGGGAGTGGCGGATTGGCGTTCGGATTCGTGGTTCCGTTGCCGATCCCGTGCGTCATTCCAGGCACGAGGAACAGACGATAGAACTTCTGCACTTCGTGCAGCCCGCCCAGCTCGCGAATCACCCGCTCGTAGTAGTTGATCGAGCCTTGCGGCATGATCAGGACGTCCGCGAGTCCATGGTAGATGATCATCTTTCCGCCGGACCTGCGGAAGGGACGCAAATCCGCGTCGTCGGTGTTGATGTCCGCAAAGCTCGGCTGCAGGAACACCCCCTTGTCGAACGCATCCGCCATCTGCGCGTAGGACAGGGCCTTCCAGCCGTTCGCGCCGTTGCCGGTCGCGTTGAGGAAGGAGGGTGTGGCAAGGGTCGGATTCTGCATCTCGAGCGCCACCATGTCGGTTGCGATCGAGAACGGCGCAGGCGTCCCGGTCGGAGTGCTTCCGCCCAGGCCGGCGAAGCTCGCGCCGCGCGCAAGCCCGTACCACAAGTGGTTGCCGCCGACGTGGATCGACCAGCTGTTGTCGGCAGACGGCGGCGGCGCCGTGCCGTCGCGCGTCTGGCCGTACCAGAGCTTGTTCATCGCCTGCGCCTGCAGCGGTGTGACGCAAGTGGCGGTGGTGTTGCTGCCGCCGTTCGCCGCGCAGACCACGCTCATGTCCTGCGTCGGGTCATACCGGCATTCCGACGGATCGGGGATGTAGCCGAGATGCTGGCCGTTCACCACGTCGCAGGCGTTGATGGCAGCGTTGCCCAGCATGTTCAGCTGGCCGGCGGTCAACGGTACGCCGCCGAGATCCCGCTGGTACACGATCTGAGGGTTCAGCTCGTTGGTGATGAAACGCGTCCAGTTGAACGCAGGTGCGCCGGCGAGGATGCCGTCGAAGTCGTCCGGATGCAGTTGCGCGAGCTTGTGGCCTTGCCGCCCGCCCGTGGAGAACCCGTCCCAGTACGCGTATTTCGCGTCCTTGCCGTAGTAGGCCCTGGTGATCTGCTTCGTCTTCACGGCCATCTCGTGGATGCCTCGTTGCGCGAAGTCGTTCCAGAGGACGGTGTTGATGCTTCCATCCGGGTTCATCGCGAACGCTCCGCTGCCGCCGGTGTGTCCGGTGTCGGTGTTGGCCGAAACGGCCCCTTCGACGGTGGCGATGAACGAAGGGCTGGGCGTCGTGCTGCCGGCGCCACCGGCTCCCGCAAGCACGGTCAACGACGTCTGGTTGCCGCCGGCCCAACCGCCACCGCCGGCAACGTGAATGCGGCGGTTCCAGTTCTCGCGCGCGGGCAGCCAGATCTCGATTCCGATCCCTGCCGACGTGGACGGGGCACCCGCCGGCCCCGTGTTTCCCGGTCCGACGAGCAGCTTGACCGCGCAAACGTCGTTCGCTGCGACAGGCGTCGACGAAGTCGGCGTCGTCAGCGTGAGCGGATCGCCTTCCTTGAACGCCTTCACGAGCAGGACGGTGGTCAGCGAGTCGGGGTGGAAATCGCTCTTCAAGCTGTCATCGCACGTGAGCAACTTCTGCGCTTGCCGGTGGTCATCACCGCGCCCGGGTTCATTCGCACGCGCTCGAGGGGACACGGCGAGCGCAAACGCGATCGCTGCCGTGCACGCCAACGAGGCTCTCTTTGCTTTACGTCGAACGCGATTCCTCATCTGTGGTGAGCGTTGCGTGGCCATCTTCAGTCCCCCCGCTGTGAGCTCTGGCGCGTGCACTCGTATTGCGCGCGGACGGCGGCAATCTTTCGTCAGTGTGCGGCCGTCACGCGCGCTGTTGATTCGCCCTCTAGAGGAACGCCGACGGTACGCGCGCGATTTGCAGGCGTCAACACGAGCAAGACGAAGGTCTCCGACTCGGCGGCGAGGGATCTTCGAGCCGCCTTCGTGCTCTGGATGAGTCGAGCGAGGAATGTCGGAGGGGGCTGGTACGATCGCGCGATGGCTTGCTACGACCTCGCCACCGGCGAACCCTGCAAGGGACTCGACCGGTTCCCCACGAGCCCGGCGCGCGACAAGGTCGATCTGGCGGCGGTGTTGGTCGGTGCGGTGGCAGGCGTGCGCGCTGGTGGCCTGGAGTTTCCCGATCGCAGCAGCGAGGCGTGGCAGGAGCTGGAGAAGCGGCTGGAGTTGCTGACGAACGCGGCGGCGACTCTCGGGTCACGCATTCCGCGGATCCGCGACCTCGAGCTGGCGGTGCCCATCGCGCGGGGGCTGGATACGCTCCTGTGCAACATCGCCGTCGGCTACAACGTGCTGGAGCTGGCCATCGGAGATGGCCTCGCTGCCCTGGAGACGGGTCGCCGCGCGATGCACCTGAAATACTCGAACGTCGGCGACTACGCCCGCGAAGAGCTGGGGATGAACGCCAGCACGGCGGTGAAGAAGGCACGGCTCTCGCGCAGGCTGCGCGACCGCCCGCTCTTGCGCGAGGCGTTCCGGCTGGGAGAGATCACCCCGCGCAAGGCGGAAGTGATCGCGCCGGTCGCGGTCGGCGACCAGCAGGGACAGTGGCTCCTTCGGGCGAAGGCGGAGTCTGTTCGCGCGCTCCAGAAGGCGGTGAATGCGCCACCGGATCCCGAGGACGAAATCCTCCTGTGCGCGTCCGCGGCGATCCCGGAAGGAAAGCTGACTGTGCTGCAGGAAGGGCTGCGTTGGGGCGGCATCGTGGTCGGACAGCTCTCGACGCGGGCGCGCCGGGTGGAAGCCTGGGCGCAGGAATACTACGGCGCTCATCCCGCTCCGCCGGAAGACGCCGGGCACGCCGCCTCTCCAGAAGACGCCGGCGACGGCGCAATGGATGACGCGACGTGGCGCCGAGAGTGTGCAGACGAGTTGGACTCCCTCAAGGAGCGCCTCGAGCAGGAGACGCGCCTCTGGGCAGATCTCGTCGCCGTCGATCCGCTGCGGGGCATCGAGTTCAGCGGAGAGATCGATCCCTGGCGCATCGACGCCGAGCTGAAGCGGCTGATGGAGATGTGCAAGCGCTGGGACGAGGTCT
>DASREU010000537.1:0-2272 GCA_035651935.1 Myxococcales bacterium
CGACATCGTCCAGCCGCCGGGCATCGACATCTCGCCCATCGCCGACATCGACGCGCACCAGGCGATCGTTCCCGCCGCGCTGGCAGCGAAGAGCAGCGCCGAGACGCCAAGAAAGATCCCCTCGGATGCCCGACGCTGCCGCGCGACAGCCACGAGCTCAGTCGTACTCGTCATGCCGCCGCCACCAGACTCCGGTCTCGTTGCGTCCCTTGGGTGCCCGGTCGAGCCACTGGTACATCCCCCACAGCCCGTCCAGCCCGCGCGCATACGTGGAATACGCGTGGTACACGACCCCGTCCTCGAGCGCGAACGCGCTCATGCCGGGCCTCTCGCGCAGGTAGGTGGCCGGGTCGGTTCCAGCCATCTTCGCCATCGCGGCGACATCACCGTCGTCCTCCGGCTGGAACGCATCCTCGCGCCGGTAGTTGTACTCGGCGCCACCCTTGCGCTGCTGTTCCTCCGTGACCCGAACGGCGAAGTCCGCGTTGAAGTCAGTGCCGCCCGAGGACGCCCAGGGAAACGTCCACCCCATCCGCCGCTTGAACGCCTGCAGCTTCGCGAGCGGCGCCCGCGACACCGCCGAGAGCGCGACGTCGTGGTTCGCCAGGTGGACGGCGAACCCGTTGAACCCGTCCGCGATCGCCGAGCACGACGGGCACCCCGCAGTGTAATCGGGCCCGAACATGAAGTGGTAGACGAGGAGCTGCGAGCGCCCCCGGAACAACTCACGCAGCGACGCGCTCCCCTCGTCGGTGTCGAATCGGTATTCCTTGTCGATCCGCACCCACGGCAGCTCTTGCCGCCGTCGCGCCAGCTCGTCGCTGCGTCGCGTGAGCTCCTTCTCCGCCTGGAGCAGCTCGAGCCGCGCAGCGAGCCACTCCTTCCGTGTGCCGGTCTTGTGTGTCGTCATCGGTCCTCTCCTTCCGGGTGTTAGATAGCGCCTCCCGATGCCGGAGTGGGAGTAACAACGGCGACGGGATAAAAGCCGGACGATGGACTCCTCGATCACCGCGGCCGGCCGCGCGCTGCGCGCAGGGGATCCGCTCGGCGCGCTCAAGCGCGTCGCCCTGCGGGACGACCCGGCGGCCCTCGCGCTCCGCGGGATCGCGATGGCCCAACTCGGTGATCTGGCACGCGCGCGGGAGCTGCTGAAGAAAGCGGCCCGAGGCTTCAGAGGGCCGCGCGAGACGCTGGCGCGTGCGCGCTGCCTCACGGCGGAGGCGGAAATCGCGCTGGCGGCGCGCGATCTCGCAGCCTGGTCGCCGCGCGCGCTCGCCGAAGCCGTCCGGACCTTCGACGCTCACGGCGATCGGGAGAATGCCACGCACGCCCGGCTGCTGCAGCTCAGGCGCCTCTTGCTGCTCGGCCGGATCGACGAGGCGGAAAGCGCCGCGCTGGAGCTCGAAGAAGGCGCGCCCGCCCGGCTCGCCGCCGTGGCCGCTCTGGTCGCCTTCGAGATCGCGCTCCGCCGCGGCCGAGCCGGAGAAGCGCGCGAGTCTCTCCAGACAGCTCGCGAGGCGGCGGCGCGCTCAGGCATCGCGCCGCTCCGCGCGGAGGTCGAGCAGGCTGGACGGACCCTCGTCCTCCCGGCGGCGCGCCTTTTGTCACACGGCGAGTCACGACCCCTCACCGTGATCGAGATCGAGGCGCTGCTCGCCTCAGAAGCGGACCTGGTCGTCGACGGCTGCCGCCGGACAGCCCGGCGCGCAGGACGCCTCGTACGGCTCTCGCGCCGTCCGGTGCTGTTCGACCTTCTCTGCGCTCTCGCCGAGGCGTGGCCCGGCGACGCGCCACGCGACCATCTGATCGAGCGCGCGTTCCAAGCCCACCGCACGAACCCCTCCTACCGCGCCCGCTTGCGCGTCGAGATGGGACGCCTGCGCCACGAACTGCGCTCGCTCGCCGGGATCAAAGCCACCGCCTGCGGATTTACTCTCGTGACGCAGGGCACCGTCCGCCTGCTCGCGCCGCCGATCGAGACCCCCGACGCCGCGGTCCTGGCGCTGCTCGCCGACGGCGAGGCCTGGTCGACCTCGGCGCTCTCCCTCGCCCTCGCCTCCAGCCAGCGGACGGTGCAGCGCGCCCTGCAGACACTGCAGGAAGCCGGTCAGGTGCGTGCGCTGGGCGGCGGCCGTTCCCGGCGCTGGCTCTCTGCGCCGGTCGCCGGATTCGCGACGACGTTGTTGCTCCCCGTCGCCGGCGCAATCGATTAAAGGGAGACGCAATGGCCAAGAAGCCCGCCGAGATCGTTCGCGAGTACGGCCCCTTCCCC
>DASREU010000538.1:0-16468 GCA_035651935.1 Myxococcales bacterium
CACCAGTCCGTAGTGCGCGAGGTACTCCTCGCCACAGAGCTTGGACACCCCGTACGGGCTCGCCGGCCTGCGGGGATGCGTCTCCGTCGCGGGGAAGACATCCTGCTCGCCATATACGGCGCCGCCAGACGAGGCGAACACGAACCGCTTCACTCCCGCCCGCCGCGCCGCCTCCAGCAGGTTCAAGGTGCCGAGCACGTTCACGCTGGCGTCGAAGAGGGGATCAGCCACCGACTTCCGGACGTCCATCTGCGCCGCGAGATGGAGCACCGCATCGAAACGGCGCGACTCGAAGAGCGGCAGCATCTCCGGAGCGCGGATGTCGGCGACGACCAGGTCGGCGCCCTGCGGCACCACCTCCCGCCGTCCGTGGCTCAGGTCATCGACGACCGTGACGCGATGCCCGCGTCCGAGCAGCGCCCGCGACGAGTGCGCGCCGATGAAGCCGGCTCCGCCGGTGACGAGGACGTGCATGCGCCGCGGTAGATATCACGCGCCCGCGGACTTCAGCGACCAGCCGACCAGCTTGTACAGGATGCGCGCACCCACGTTCTCGTCCCATTCGCTGCCGTCCGGCGCGGGCGCCACCTCGGTGAGATCGAACCCGACGAGCTTGCGTCCGCTCTTCACCACCGCCCCGACGAGCGAGGTCGCCATCTGGAACGACAAGCCGCCGGGCACTTTCGTGCCGGTGTGCGGGCAGAGCGCGGGATCGAGTCCGTCGATGTCGAAGCTCACGTACACGAGCTGCGGCAGCGCCGCGACGATGCGCGCGCACTGCTGCGCCCAGGTCTCGCCCGCGAACCGCGCCTCGGCGAGCTCGGCGTCGTAGAAGGTGACGATCCGTCCGCCGGATTCCGCGATCGCCTGGTGCTCCTCCTCGCTCAGATCGCGGATTCCCACCTGCACGAGCCGGGCGATCTTCGTCCTGCGTACGACGTTGTCCATGATCGACGCGTGCGAGTGCTCGAACCCCTCATACGCGTGCCGCAAGTCTGCATGTGCGTCGAAGTGCAGGACGCCCAGCCCGGGATGCGTTTCGGCGTGCGCCCAGATCGCGCCGAACGAGATGCTGTGGTCTCCGCCCACCGTCCCCACGATCTTCCCGCGCGCGAGCCACTTCGCGCAGGTGTCGCGCACCCAGGCGTTCACCTGGCGCGAGATCGGGTTCACCGCCTCGGGCTCCCGGCTCGCCGCCGCGGGGAAGGTCGGCAAAGGGAGCATGCAGATGCCGGCCTCGTACGGCTTCCCCGTCTCGACGTCGAAGAGGTCGACCTGCCGGCTCGCCTTGAGGATGGCTGCGGGTCCTTGCGAGGTCCCCCCGCCGTAGCTGGTGGTCGCCTCGAACGGGACGGGCACCAGCACCACCCGCGCCGACTCCGGCGTGTCGTTCAGCCCGAAGATGCCCGAGTCCGGGCTCGCCGCCGCGTTGGGATCGAAGGTCATCCGCTCAGCTCCCGGATCAGCTTGGGGCGCACCCCGGTCGTCTCCAGCAGCTTCTCCAGCTCGGCGCGCGCGCCGCGGTGCTCGCGGTGGACGCGGCGGGCGAGGATCAGCTCGTTCTTCAGCGAGTGCTCCCAGCCGGTCAGCTCGGTGACGGTCACCTGGTACCCCCGGCTCTGCAGCGCGAGCGCGCGGATCACGTTGGTCAGGTGCGCGCCCATCTCGCGCCGGTGGATCGGATGCCCCCAGAGCAGCGGCCAGGGCTGCGGAGCGACGTGGCGGGTCTCCTTGAGCTGCGCGGCGACCTCCGCCTGGCAGCAGGGCACCGCCGCGATGTGATCGGCGTCGTGGCGCAAGGCGAGCAGGAGCGCATCGTCGGTCGCGGTGTCGCAGGCGTGCAGCGCAAGGACCAGGTGCACGCGGTCCGGCAGCTCCTTCGGCGCCTCGCCGATCGGGGCGTGGACGAAGCGCATCCGCGAGAAGCCGAGGCGCGCAGCGCGCTCGCGGCCGCGCTCCACGAGGTCTGCTCGTGACTCTACTGAATAGATGACGGCGGTCTCGTGTTCCTTCAGGAAGAGCTCGTAGAGGACGAAGCCGAGGTACGCGTTACCGGCGCCCGCGTCGACGAGCACCGGCTGCGGGTGCCGCTCGAGCACGTCGCGCAGCGCCGGCTCGAGCAGTTGCACGAGATGGTTCACCTGCTTGAGCTTTCGCAGGCTGTCCGCGTGCAGGGCGCCGTCCCGGCCCAGCAGATGCAGCTCGCGCAGGAGCTCGACGGATTGCCCCGGAAGCAGCTCGCGCCGCACCTGCTCGCCCTTCGCCTGACGCATCGCTCTCGCCACCTACCACAGGATGTCGTAGTGCAGGGCGCGATGCTCTTTGCGGTCTGCGCTCCCGGCCTTGCGCACGTCCTCCTCTCCGAGATGCAGGCGCTCGGTTTTCCGGGCCGCGCGATGGCGGGCGGCGTCGAGGTCGAAGGGGCGCTGCCGGAAGCGATGCGCCTCAATCTCTGGCTCCGCACCGCCTCTCGCGTGCTGATCCGTCTCGGAGAGCCGTTTCGGGCCACCAGCTTCCCGGAGCTGGTGCGGAAGGCGTCG
This sequence comes from Myxococcales bacterium, assembly GCA_035651935.1. Taxonomy (GTDB): domain Bacteria; phylum Myxococcota; class Myxococcia; order Myxococcales; family 40CM-4-68-19; genus 40CM-4-68-19. The sequence goes on from DASREU010000538.1 coordinate 2,541, forward strand.
GAGCTCCCCTGGGAGCGGCACCTGCGCAAGGGAGCGCGCGCGGCGTTCAGGGTCACTTGCCGGAAGTCGCGGCTCTACCACTCGGACGCCGTGGCGGAACGGCTGCATGCGGCGCTGGAGGCGCGGACCGGCTTCGAGGCGCCACGGGCGCAGGTCGAAGAGGAAGCGCCGGACGATGCGCAGCTCTTTCTCGCGCGTTTCGAGCGCGACGTCTGCACCGTCAGCGTCGACTCCAGCGGCCTGCTCCTCCACCAGCGCGGGTGGCGCGGGCCGCAGGCGAAAGCGCCGTTGCGGGAGACGCTCGCGGCGGCGCTGCTTCTGGCCGCCGGGTTTCGCGGGGACGAGCCGGTCTGCGACCCCGTCTGCGGGTCGGGCACCATCGCGATCGAAGCGGCGCTGATCGCGATGCGGCGGGCTCCAGGAATCGCGCGCAAGTTCGCGTTCCAGCGATGGCCGGACTTTTCCGCGCGCCAGTGGGAGCACCTGGTCGTGGCTGCGCGCAAGCAGGAGCGCCCGCTCGCGGTGCGGATCGAGGCTTCGGATCAGGATGCGGGCGCCGTGGCGGCCGCGCGCGAGAATGCTTCGCGGGCGGGAGTCGCGCTGGAGATCGTGCAGCGACGCCTCACCGATCTGCCGCCCGACGACGGAAGCGGCCTGCTCGCCTGCAACCCGCCATACGGCGTCCGGGTCGCCGCAGATGTGCGCGCCGTCTTTCGCGAGTTGGACGACGCGGCGCGCCGCCGTCCCGGATGGCGCATCGCCGTCATCGCCCCCCGGTCACCGGGTCCACGGCTCAAGTCCGTCCTGCGGACTCACAATGGCGGTATCCCCGTGGACGTCTTCGTCTCCAAAAATCACCTCGCCGGCGGATCGTAAAGACACGGGCGGAGATGCGGAAATTCGTGTCCCCGATTTAGCCGGTCGAGGAACTGCTCTCGCGTTGAAGGGTGGTTACCGCAAGTTTGGAAGCCCTCAAGGTTAGATCTCGGGACCAGCATCCCGGTTCTGTATCTTCCGGCCCGAGCTCCGCTCGGGCCGGGGTTTAGCCGCCGATGCGGATCATCGAGCGCGCTGCGGAGCCGGCGGCGCGCTGGGTCGCGACCAGTTCGTCGGCGGGGGCGTGGCCCGGCTTCTTCGCGCGCAGGCCGTTCTCGATCAATTGCGACAGGTCGTCGTCGGTGGCGCCCGCTCGCAGCGGGGCGCGGAGATCGATTTCGCCCTCGTCGAGCAGGCACCAGCGGAAGTGGCCGTCGGCGGTCAGGCGGGTCCGGTTGCAGGTGGCGCAGAACGGCTCCGTCATGCTGGAGATGATCCCGATCCGCCCGCGCAGCGGTTCGCCGGCCTTCGTGCGCGCCCGGTAGATGCGCGCCGTCTCCTCGAAACCGAGCGGCTCGAGGACGAGCCTCTCCTCGAGGCGCCCGCGGATCGCTTCGGCGGGGAACATGCGGAGCTGCTCGCCCCAGTGGTTCCCTTCGAACGGCATATATTCGATGTATCGGACCTCGATCGGATCGCGCAACGCAAAGGCGAGCGCCAGGTCGGCGATCTCGTCGTCGTTCACCCCCGCCATGACCACGGCGTTCACCTTCACCGCGTCGAACCCCGCGGCAGCGGCGGACCGGATCGCCTCGATGGTCTCCTCGCAGCCGTCGCGCAGCGTGATCTCGCGGAACCGGTCCGGCCGGAGCGTATCGAGCGACAGGTTGACCGCGTCCAGCCCCGACGCGCGGAAGGAGGCGAGGTGCTGCCGCAGCAGCAGCGCGTTCGACGTCATCGCCAGCCGCTGGAGGCCGAGCGCCTTCAGCCTCCCCAGCCGGGCGACCAGATCCTCGATGCCCCTGCGCACCAGCGGCTCGCCGCCCGTCACCCGGATCTTGCGCACCCCGAGCCGCACGAAGAGGGCGCCCAGCCGCTCGATCTCCTCGAAGGTGAGCAGGTCGTCCTTGGGCAGGAGCGGCACGCCTTCCTCCGGCATGCAGTACCGGCAGCGGAGATTGCACTTCTCGATCACCGAGATGCGCAGGTAGGTGTGCGAGCGGCCGTACCGATCGAACAGCCCCTGCGCGCGGGCATCGCCCCGCAGGCTGAGGCCGAGGGATTCGGCCCCCAGCGCGCGCGGTGCGGCGGAGATCACCGGCAGGGGATGGGCGTCCACGCCCCGCTGTATAACGCTTCCCGCACTCCGGGCCAAAGCGGGGTGCCGACCCATCGCCGCATCCCGCCCGGATACCGTCAGACCCTTCCGGAGCTTCTTGGCGTCAGCCTCTGCCGGTCCACCTTGCCGGCGGCGTTCCGGGGAAGCTCGGGAACGCGCACGAACCGGGCGGGCAGCTTGTAGCGGGCGATCCGGGCCCGAAGGAACTCGCGCAGCTCGTCGTCCGAAGCGCTGGTGACCACGTACGCGACGCCGACCTGTCCCCAGCGAGGGTCCGGCGTGGGAAGCACCACCGCCTCCCGCACGTCGGGATGCGCGAGCAGCGCCGCCTCCACCTCCGCGGGATAGACGTTCTCGCCCCCGCTCACGATCAGGTCGGTGCGCCGCGCATGGACGGTCAGCCGCCCGCGGCCGTCCAGCTCTCCGATGTCGCCGGTGCGGAAGAACCGCCCGCGAAGCGGCTCCTGCCCGAGGTAGCCGCGCATCACCGCCGGCCCGCGGACCAGGACCTCTCCGGAATCGATCCGGATCTCGAAGCCCGGGAGCGGAGGACCGGCGGTCGCGCCGTCCGCCTCTCCGGGGCGCTCGCAGGTGGCCATCGAGCACGTCTCCGTCATTCCCCAGGTCTGCACCACGCGCAGTCCGGCCTGGCGCGCGCGCTCGAGCAGCGGCGTGGGCACCGGACCTCCGCCCACCGCCACGATCGACGGCGGGAAGTCGGCGCTCTTCTCCAGCACGCGCGAGAGCGTGTTCGCGACCAGGCTGGCGTGCGTGGCGCCCTCGTGCAGCTCGCGCGCGACCGCGTCGGCGTCGAACCGCTCGTGCAGCAGCACGGTGGCTCCGGCGAGCTCGCAGCGCACCAGCGTGGAGAGGCCCCCCACGTGGTAGAGCGGCAGGACGCAAAGGAACCTCGAGCCGGCGTCGACCTGCAGCACCTCGTTCGCGGCACGGGCGCTCGCCTCCAGGTTCTCGCGCCCGAGCAGCGCCGCCTTCGGGCCGCCGGTGGTCCCGGAGGTGAACAGGACGACGGCGGGCTCTCCGGCTGGCGGCACGGCGGCGACCGAGAGCACCTGCGCGGCGCGCTCGGCCGGCGTCAGCCGCGTGTTCTGCAGCACGAGCTCCGCGCCGCGCTCCAGCGCGCCGAGGAGCAGGGCGGCCGTCTCGGGCGTGTTGTAGCCGGCGGCGAACACGCGCGGATCGCGCACGCGCGCAGGCGCAACCTCGACCTCGCGGCCTTGAAAGATGATCTTCACGGCAGGCCCAGTCCCTCGCGATCGGGAATGTGCACGACTCCGAGGCGCGGCGCGAAGGGGTCGTCCTCCGCGGCGTCGGCAAACAGACGCCCCGTCGCGATGCCCGCCGCCGGCTGAGGCCCGAGCGCCAGCACCGCTGCCGCCAGGTGCGCCGCCCCCGCCCGCCCGACGCCGCTCTCCAGAGCCGTGGTAACGATCACCTGCAGGCCGCGGCCGTGCGCGCGACGGGCGAGGTGCAGGGCAGGGATCAATCCACCGAGCAGCATCGGCTTCAGCACCAGGATGCGCGCCCGATCGAGCGCGCCCTCGGGGTCGAAGGCTATCATCTCGTCGGCGGCGATGGCGATGGGCGATGCCGCGAGGCCGACCAGGTCTGGCGTGGGCTGTTCGCAGAGCTCGATGTCCAGCGGGGCCAGCTCGCGCAACTTGCGGAGAGCGGCCGGAGCGTCCCACGCGCCGTTCGCGTCGAGGCGCAGCTCGAGCTCGGGGCCGGCGGCATCGCGCACCACCGCGGCCCGGGCATGATCGTCGTCCGCGCCCACCTTCAGCTTCAGGGTCCGGAATCCTTCGCTGAACGCCGCCTGCGCCTCACGCGCCAGCTCCGGGCTGGCGCCCGCCACCAGCACCGCGCTCGCCGGAACCGCGAGCGGAGCGGACGGCTCGAGGAACCGGGCGAGAGGAACGCCCGCGCGCTGCGCTTCCAGGTCCAGCAACGCCTGCTCGACCGCGCAGCGCGCCGCGGGCGTGGAGGGCAGGGCGTCGAAGCGCGCATCCTCGAGCGCGCGCAGGCAGGCGGCGAGCGATTCCGTCCCCAGCTCCGGCAATGGCGCCGCATCGCCGCGCCCCGTCCGCTCGCCGTCGTGCGCGAAGACGACGAAGCCCTCGCGAACCTCGTGCACCCCGCGGGCGGTGACCAGCGGGCGCTTCAGCCGCAGTCGATAAGGGCGCACCTCGATCCGTCCCGCGCCGGCGCGCGCGGCGATCACCGCCACAACCCGAAGGCGAGGAGGACCGAGTAGAGGATCTGCATCCGCGCGGTCTGCCCGAGGCCCTGGTTCAGCTCCGCTCCGTCGCGGGTGAGGACCGTCTTGAGCCCGGGGACGGCGGCGGGAAGCGCCAGCAGCGGCCAGAGCGTGCCGAGGGCCGCCGCGAGGGCGAATGGAGCGAGAACGAGGATGACGTACTGGATGCGCGTCGCCCGCGCGCCGATCTTCACCGCCAGCGTGTTCTTGCCCACGTGCGCGTCGGTTTCGCGGTCGCGGAGGTTGTTCACGGCGAGGATGGCGGTGGCGATCGACCCGACCGCGGCGCCCGCGAGCCAGGCCTCGGCGGGGACGTGGAGCGCCTCCGCATAGACGGTGCCGCAGGTCGCCACCAGGCCGAAGAAGAGGAAGACGAAGAGGTCGCCGAGGCCGTGATACCCGAGCGGCCAGGGCCCGCCCGTGTACAGCCAGCCGGAGGCGATGGAGGCGGCGCCGATGGCGAGGATCGGCCAGCCGGACATCGCCGACAGCAGGATCCCGAAGAGGGCGGAGATGCCGAACGCGATCCAGGCCGCGAGCTTCACGGTCCGGGGAGCGACGAGGCCGCTCTGGGTCACGCGCTGCGGGCCGACGCGCTTCGCGTCCGCGCCGCGCTTGAAGTCCGAGTAGTCGTTCGCGAAGTTCGTCCCGATCTGGATGAACAGCGAGGCGAGCAGCGCCAGCGCCGCGGCCAGCGGGCGCGCGGCGCCGGCGCGATACGCGACCGCCGTCCCGACCAGCACCGGCGAGATCGCGGCGCTGAGCGTCCGCGGGCGCGCCGCCATCACCCACACGCCGATCCCCGCCCGTGGAACGGTGGCCTCGCTCATCGCAGCGCCTCGACGAACGCCTGCGGCCGCTCGAGGTGCGGGGCATGCCCGCTGTCCGGGATCACGATCAGCTCCGCATCGGGCAACACCGCTTGCATGCGGAGCGCGATGCCGGAGAACTTCTCGTCCCGCGCGCCGGCGATGAGGCGGACCGGAACGCGTAGCTCGTGCAGCTTCTCCCACAGGCTGGGCTGCGCTCCCGTCCCCAGCTGCCGCAAGGCGCTCGCCAGCCCCGCGGGACGATGCGCGAGACGCTCCGGACGGAGGCGGGCGGCGAACGGCCGGAGCGAGGCGAGCGTCGGGTGCTGCTCCCAGCGCTCCACGAACCTTTCCATCCCGCAGGTCTCGACGAAGTCCGCGAGCGCGTCGTCGTCGGCTTTGCGGCGCGCGCGCTCCCCGGGATCCTCGATGCCCGCGGTCCCGCTCTCGAGGATCAGCCGCGCCACGCGGTCCGGGCAACGCAGGGCGATCGCGAGCGCCAGCCGCGCACCCATCGAGTAGCCGAACAGATCCACCGGCTCCTGCGGCTCGAGTTGCGCCAGGGCCTGCTCCCAGGATTGCGCATCCGGCGCGCCGCCATGCCCGGGCAATTCGGGCGCCTGGGCTTCCGGAAAAAAGCAGGCGATTCCTCGCGGGCTTCCCGCGAAGCCGTGGAGCACCAGCGTCTTCATGGCTGGTCGCCGAGCGCGGCGAACACTGCGGCCTGCAGCGCACGGTGCTGCACGACGTTCGCGGCCCGATCGGTCCGCGCCTCGATCACCCGCAGCCCCGCGGGAGCGCGCTGCAGGGCGGCCCGCAGCGAGCGCCCGTCGGCGACCCGGACGTGCTCCGCTCCGCAGAGCGCGGCGGCTCCGGACAGATCCAGCCCGTGCGGGGTGGCGAACAGCTCCTCGAAACGGTCCGTGTGCTGCGCGATGGGAAGGAAATGGAAGATCCCCCCGCCGTCGTTGTTGACGCAAACGACCGTGAGCGGGATGCGCAGCCGCGCGGCCGCGACGAGGCCTCCCAGATCGTGCAGCATCGCCAGATCGCCCACCAGCGCGACGGTCGGCGTTCCGGTGACGGACGCCGCCCCGGCTGCGGAGGAGACGATCCCGTCTATGCCGTTCAGTCCCCGGTTGACCAGCACGCGCCCGCAGCGAGGGGCAAAGGCATCGACGTCGCGGACGGGCATGCTGCTCGCGACATAGAGCAGCTCGGCCGAGAGCGCGGCTTCCCGCGCGATCAGCGGCTCTCCCCAGGGAGCGTCCGCGAACGCCTTCTCCAGCGCGCCCCTCGCGCGGCGTTCCGCCACGGCGAACAACTCTGCGAGCGGCCCGCGCGCCCGCGCCTCCGCCGCGAGAGCGCGGCACACCGCGGGCGCGTCGCCGGCGATCACGGCGGTCGCTCGATGCATCGGATCGACGGGCTCGCCGCGCTCGTGCACGATCACCGTCTGCTCTGCCCGCTCGAGCCACTCCTGCAGCACCTTCGAGCTGGTCGCGCCGCCGACCCGCACCACCGACTGGGGCTGCAGGGCCTTGGCCCAGCTCTCGTGCCGGAGGATCAGATCGGCGTGGGCCACCCCGTCGTCGATGCCGGAGGCAGCGTCGGCGATGACCGCGTAGCCGAGCGCGAAGGAGAGCTCGCGCACGGCTTCGGGCAGCTCGTCGCGGCCATCGCGCGGCCCGCAGACGATCACCCCCCGCGGGCGGCGCGATAGTCCGGCGGCGACCTCGCGAAGGTCGGGCACCCCCCGCGCCTGCAGATGCAGCGGCGCAGGCGCGTCGCGCACGTTCGGCATCGGTTCGGGAACGGGAGAGAGCGGCTCGCGGAAGGGCGCGTTCAGGTGCGACGGCCCGCGCTGCTGCAAGGCGCGGGCGACCGTCGCGCGCAGATGCGGAAGCGCCTGCGGCTCGGGGAGACCGAGATCGGCGAACCAAGCGTGCGCGCCGAACAGGCGCTGCTGGTCGAGCTGCTGCGGAGCGCCCCAGCCGTGCAGCTCCGGCGGCCGGTCCGCGGTGATCGCGATCAGCGGAACGCCGGCGGCCTCGGCTTCGAGCAGGGCGGGGTAGAAGTGCGCGCCCGCGCTGCCGGATGTGGAGAGCACGGCGACCGGCCGGCCCGACGCCTTCGCTGCACCGAGCGCGAAGAAGGCGCCGCTCCGCTCGTCGATCACGGTGCGGGCGCGGAGCCGCTCCGCCAGCGCCAGCGCCAGCAGGGCGCTGCGCGACCCCGGGCAGATCACGGCGTCTCGGACACCGGAGCGGGCGAGCTCGTCGGCCAGCGCCGTGGCCCAGAGCAGGTTGAAGTTCACGGACGGGCTCCGAGCGCGTCGAGCAGCGCCCGCGCCTTCATCTCCGTCTCCTCCCATTCCGACTCGGGGGACGAGCCTTCGACGATCCCGGATCCGACGAACAGGCGCGCCCGCCGGCCGCGGATGAGCGCGGAGCGCAGCGCGACGGCCAGCTCCGCGCGTCCGTCGCCCACCCAGCCCACCAGCCCGGCGTAGAGGCCGCGATCGAGCGCCTCGTGCTCGGCGAGGAAGCGCAGCGCCGCTGCCGAGGGCACTCCGCCGACCGCGGGCGTCGGGTGCAGCGCCGCCGCGACTTCGGCGATCCCGCGCCCGCGCCCAAGACGCGCGACGACAGGCGTGTAGAGATGCGCGACGTTGGCGAGCGCGCGCACGCGAGGCTCGGACGGCCACTCGACGTGCTCGGCGACCTCTTTCAGAGCCCGGGTGATGTGCTCCACCACCCAGCGATGCTCGCGCAGGTCCTTGGCGCTTCGGGAGAGCTGCTCCGTCTGATCCGGGGCGGCGGATCCGGCGAGCGCGTCGGCCTGCACCCGATCGCCGTCGACGCGGCAGAGGATCTCGGGCGTCGCGCCGAGGAACACGCCGGAGGCGCCGCGGACCAGGAATGCGCGGCAGCTCGGGTAGCGCGCCTCGAGCGCGGCGAGGAGCGCCTCGGGACGGAGCGGCGCATCGGACTCGACGTCGATGGCGCGGGCGAGCACCACCTTGTCGAGGGTCCCGGCGCGGATCGCCGCCAGCGCGCGCTCCACCAGCTCGTTCCACTTCGCGCGCTGGCCCGCCTGGTGGATCACCCGAACCCCCGCGCGCGGAGGCTTCCCCGGCCGGGATGCGCGGTCGAGCGCGGCGCGCGCGGCGTCGAGCCGCGCCTGGGCGCCGTCTCCGAAGGCGGCGAGGAGATGGCGGCCGCCGTCGCGCCAGGCGAGCAGCGCCGGCAAGGTGAAGCGGAGCGGCGCGAATCCGGACCATTCCGGGCCCATCGCGCCGTCGAACGAGGCCGCTCCGAACCACGGTCCGGGAAGTCGCCTGGGCAGCCCGGCCGGAGCGTCGAGGCCTGAGAGCACCGATCGCAGCGAAGTCCCCTCGCGCACTTCCGCGGCGCCATACGCCGTGGCCCACAGGGCTTCGTCCGGATGCGCCCACGCCGCGTCGGGCGGCGCCGACGGAGCGCGCGCGACCTCGGCGAACGCTGTGGCGACGCCGGGCCTGGCTGTCTGGACCAACGCCATGTGCGCTCCGTGCTTGCCCGCCGGGGGGCGGACCGCTATACCACACCTGGTTTCAAAACATTCTGAAACCTCTGATGCAAGTGATTCGCACCTCAGCGTCGCCGCGGCGACGGAGCGCGAGATGACGCCGGGACCGTCCTTGGTACTCCGAGAACGCAGGCCGAAGGGCACCGAAGTCCTGATCGCTCCCGGCCTCGCCGTCGGTGGGGCGGCTTTCGTCGTCATGGCCGGCCCCTGCGCGGTGGAGGACGCGAACCAGATCGCCGAGGCAGCCGCGGCCGTGGCGGGCGCCGGGTGCCCGGTGCTCAGGGGTGGAGCGTTCAAGCCGAGGACGAGCCCGTACAGCTTCCAGGGCCTCGGCGCGGCGGGCGTGCGGCTGCTCCGCGACGCTGCGGCCAGGCAGCGGCTCGCAGTGGTGACGGAGATTCTCGAGGCTTCCGACCTGCCTGCGTTCGAGGGCGTCGACCTCCTCCAGGTCGGTGCGCGCAACATGCACAACTTTCCCCTGCTCAAGGCGCTCGGCCAGCTTCGCCGGCCGGTGCTCCTCAAGCGCGGGTTGGCGGCGACGGTCGAGGAGTGGTTGCTCGCGGCGGAGTATCTGCTCGCCGGAGGCAACGATCAGGTGATCCTCTGCGAGCGCGGCGTCCGCGGCTTCGAGCCGTCGACGCGCAACACGCTCGATCTCTCCGCGGTGGTGATCGCGAAGCAGAGAACGCATCTTCCGGTGATCGTGGATCCGTCGCACGCGACCGGCCGGCGCGAGCTGGTGATTCCCCTGAGCCTGGCCGCGGCGGCGGCGGGCGCCGATGGCCTGCTCGTCGAGGTGCATCCCAGACCGTCCGAGGCGCTGAGCGACGGAGCGCAGGCGCTGTTGCCCGAGGATCTGCGCGATCTGATGGCGCGCCTGCCCGCGGTGCTCGGGTCGGTCGGGCGCGAGATGTGGCGTCCGCTGCCGTTCCGAAGGGCGGCCGGCCGATGAGCGCCGAAGTCCGCGAGATGTTCGCCTCCATCGCCCCGCGGTACGACGCGGCGAACGAGATCCTCTCGCTCGGCATCCACCGCGGGTGGCGGCGGGCCGCCGTCCGGATCTCGGGCGCCAGGACCGGACAGCGGGTGCTCGACTGCGCCACCGGGACCGGCGACCTCGCGCTCGAGTTCAAGCGCGCGGTGGGATCGTCGGGCGAGGTGCTGGGCACGGACTTCTGCGCGGAGATGCTGCGCGCGGCGCCGGCGAAGGCGGCGCGCGAAGGCCTCGACGTCCGCTTCGCCGTGGCCGATGCGCTCCAGCTTCCGTATCCCGACGGCCGCTTCGACGTGGCCTCGATCGCGTTCGGGATCCGCAACGTCGACGACCCGGTCCGCTGCCTGCGGGAGATGGCGCGGGTGGTGAAGCCTGGCGGTTGCGTGATCGTGCTCGAGTTCGGCCAGCCCAAAGGTCCGTTCGGCGCGCTGTTCCGTGTCTACAGCCGCGGCGTGATGCCTCTGGTCGGCGGGCTGCTGACCGGAAACCGCGCCGCGTACGAGTACTTGCCGCGCACGGCCGCGGCGTTCCCCTCGGGCGTGAGGTTCCTCGAGCTGATGAAACAGGCCGACGCCTTCGCGGCCTGTGAGGCGCATCCGCTCACCTTCGGGACGGCGTTCGTGTACCGCGGGGTGAAGCGAGGTCCGTGACCCGGCTGGAAGATCAGCTGGAGCTCGTCTCCCGCGCGCGCACGCTCTTGCCGCAGAGCCGCGCTCCGTACTCCGCGCACATGAAGCTGCGGTACGCGGATGGCCGCGAGAGCGACTTCCTCCTCGGCGGCGTCTTTCGCCGCGGCGCCGGGCTGACCATCCTCGACTGGCGCACCGCCCCGCTCGCGGAGATCTTCTTCGCCTACGCGGAAGGCGAGGAGTACGAGCTCGATCTCGGCGACCGCAAGCTCGAGGGCGTGGTGCTGCAGCGCAACCTGGTCCGGTTCGAGCAGGGCGAGCTTGCCGCGCTCTCCTGGGCCGGCGGCGCGCTGGTCCACAGCCGCGGGAGCTGGGTCCCGCAGGAACGGCCCCGGCTGCCGCACCTCCGGCCGCGCCCGCACGGCCAGCGTCCGCGTCCGGCGTCCCCCATCGACGTGGAGCTGGACCCGGCGCAGCGCGCCGTGGTCGACCTGGCGCCGCGCGAGGCGGTGCTGATCCTCGGCGAGGCGGGCTGCGGCAAGACCACCGTGGCGCTGCACCGTCTTCGCGCGCTGCGGCTCGCGGCGAACGAGCGCTTCCGCGCGGCGTGCATCGTCCCCAACGAGGGCCTGCGGCGCCTCGCGGAGTCGCTCCTCCACCGGCTCGGCCTTCCCGAGGTGGAGACCTGGACCTGGGACAACTTCGCCTCGAAGCAGGCGCGCCGCGTCTTTCCCGACCTGCGGCGGCGCGAGAGCGAGGACACGCCGCCGGCGGTCTCGCGGCTCAAGCGCCACGAGGCGCTCCGCGGTGCCCTTCAGATCCTCGCCCGCCGGAAGCCTCCGAAGCCGGACGAGGAAGAGAGGCGCGCCCGCGCGAAGCTCGCGGCGCGCGAGGACCTGCACGCGTTGTTCGGCGATCGGGCGCTGATGGACCAGGTGGTGGCCGAGGCCGGGCTGCCCGTCGCCGCGGCCGCCGAGGCGGTCGAGCATACCCGGGTGCAGTTCACCCGCAGCACGGAGCGGGAGCTCGCGCACGTGGACGAGGATCGCCTCGCCACGCTCGACGGCCGCCCCATCGACGAGGGTACCCCGATGGGCGATGCGGAGACCGTCGACGTCGAGGACTACGCAGTGCTCTTCGAGCTGGAGCGCATGCGGGCAGCGCGCGCGGGCGTGGCGCCGGCTTCGCCCAGCCGCTACCACTGCCTGTTGATCGACGAGGCGCAGGAGTTCTCCGCGCTCGAGCTCTCGCTGCTCGGGCGCTGCGTCTCTCGCGGCGGGACGCTGATCGTGGCGGGCGATGCCGCGCAGCAGATCGATCCGGCGGCGAACTTCCGTGGCTGGGACGTCACCATGCGCGAGCTGGGCGCGGCGGAGCACCGCAAGGCGGTGCTGGAGGTGAGCTACCGCTGCCCGCCGGAAGTGACCGGATTCGCCCGCGCTCTTCGCGTCGAGGGTGGCAGGGCCTCGTTCCCGCTCGCGCGCTTCTACGACGAGTGCCACCTGGCAGCCTGGCTGGTGGAGGCGTTGCGCGATCTCGACGCCGAGGATCCCACGGCCGCGTCGGCGGTGATCTGCCGGACGCCGCAGGCGGCGGTCCAGCTCGCCCGCCTGGCGAACATGGTGCTGCCGACGAATCTCGCGCTGGAAGGAGCGTTCACCTTCGGTCCGGGAGCGCAGGTGACCTGCGTCCCGGAAGTGAAGGGGCTCGAGTTCGATCACGTGGTGATCCCTGACGTCTCTTCCGGCGGCTACGCGGATACGGCGGAAGCGCGGCGCGCGCTGTATGTGGCCGCCACCCGCGCCTCGGCGCAACTGGTCCTGGCAGCGGCGGGAACGCCCTCGCCCTTGCTCCGCGCTCCGCCCTGATATCCTCGACCCCGCATGGAATCGGTCTGCCCCGGATGCAACGCGAGGCTTCCCGCGGTCGACGACTGGCCCGTGCCGGACGCGTTCAACGCCTCGCGCGAATGCTTTCACGCGGTCGGGATCCTCACTTCCTGGACGCAGACTCTGGGCGATGAAGCTTTTCCCCACCAGCACGTCGTGGACGCGTACGCCGCCCAGCACGCGACGCGAACCGCCACGCCGATCCGCACCGCGTTTGCGCTGATCGGGCTGCATCTCGCGTGCGATCGCGGGGTCAGCGGTGTGGACGTGCAGCGGGCGCACATGCGCCTCGCGCAGGGCCGGCGCCCGTGGCCGGCGTTCGAGCCTCGCGATTGCGAAGGGACGATGACGGTCGCCGATGTGCTGGCGGCGCCGGACCGCATCGCCGCCATCCATCGCTGGGCCGCTTCCGTCTGGGCCGCATGGGAACCGGACCATGCAGCGGTGTGGCAGCTGGCCAGCGAGCTCGATCATCCGACGCCGCATCGCCGACCCTGAAGGAGTCGGTTCAGCCCGTCCGGACCGAGCGCCGCTGACTCTGGCGGCAGCGGCGCTAGACGGTCCCGGTCGGGCTCTCGCCGCTCGCGGACTCGCCCGACTCGGCGCGCGCCCGCGCGATCTCCTCCGCGAGCACCTGCACGGTCTCCCGGATCTGCTGGTCGGTGTGCGTCGCGGTGCAGAAGAAGCGGAGGCGGGCCGCGGTCTCCTCGACGGCCGGATAGAGGATGGGCTGCACGTTGATCCCGCGCTGCTTGAGGGCATCGCTGACTTGCAGCGCGTGCAGCGAGTTGCCGAGGATAGCCGGGACGACGGCGCTTCCGGCCGAGAAGCCGGTGTCGATCCCCTTCTCCTTCGCCAGCCGGAGGAAGAGCGCCGCGCGCTCGTGCAGGCGCGCCACCTTCTCCGGATGCGCCTTGAGTTGCCGGATGGCTTCCAGGGCTGCCGCCGCATTGGCGGGCGAGATGCCGACGCTGTAGACGAACCCGCCCGCGCTGTACTTGAGGAACTGCACCAGCTGCTTGCTCCCGCCCACGTACCCGCCGCAGGAGGCGAAGCTCTTGCTCAACGTGCCCATCCAGAGGTCCACGTCGGCGCGGTTCACCGAGAAGTGCTCGCCGATCCCGGCGCCGGTCCGGCCCATCACCCCGATGGAGTGGGCCTCGTCGACCATCAAGAGGCAGCCGTACCGCTTCTTCAGCTCGATGAAGCGGGGCAGGTCCGGCGAATCGCCGTCCATCGAGTAGACGCCCTCGACGGCGATCAGCACCCTGCGGTAGTGCGGCCGCAGTTGCTGCAGCTGCCGCTCCAGCGCGCGCCAGTCGTTGTGCGGGAAGGGCCGCCGCTTCGCGCCCGAGAGCTTCGCCCCCGCCAGGATGCAGTCGTGCGCCAGCGCGTCGTGGAGGACGAGATCGCCGTCCTTCACCAGCGTGGCGATGGTGGTGACGAAGACGCCGTGCCCCGAGACGGTGACGACGCTGTCCTCGGTGCCGAGCAGCGCCGAGAGCTCCTGCTCCAGCTCGCGGTGCAGCGGCTTTTCGCCCGAGGCGACGCGGCTGGCGGAGACGCTCGTGCCGTACCGTGCCACCGCTTCCTGCGCCGCGCGGGTG
>DASREU010000539.1:0-6163 GCA_035651935.1 Myxococcales bacterium
CGTCCGGCGGCGGGTCGAGGCCGACGATCTTGAGCAGCGCCAGCGGCAGGTCCTGGCGGCTGGCCAGATCATCGAGCGTGCCCTCGATCGCGGTGGCGAAGCCGAGGGTCCGGGTGCGAAGGAACAGCACGGGCGCGCGGCCGATCTTCGGATCCTCCGCTTCCTTCTCCGGAGGTCCTTCGGCGAACTGCCCGCGCGGGCTGAGCTGCACGACGAAGCGGCGGAGGAACTCCAGCGTGTCGTTGCCGCCGAGAGGGTGGAATCCTCCACGATCGAGCTCCTCGCGGCAGCGCGCCAGGACCTTGGGCTCGATGTCGGGCATGGAGCGGAAAAGGGCGGAATACAACTCCACTTCCTTTCCCGTCTCGAGGATCGTGAATTCAGGAACGCTGGGATCGAACGCCAGCTGCACGCGCTGGAGCAGGATCGGATGGTAGATGCTCCCTTCCTCGCCCCGCTTCCAGCTGAGGATCCCGTCGCCGACGACGAGCTCGATCTGCTCGGCCTCGCGCTCGACGCGCCCGTAGAGCTCGTAGAGCTGCTCGAAGATCTTCATCGCCGCGCGCGCGGGCCGTTCCGTCGCCGCCCAGTTCTGGTGCTGCGTCTTCCAGCGCTCGTAGGCCTCGACGCGCCGAGGCTCGGCATCGAAGCGCAGGGGCTCCGCGCCGTTCGCTTTCGACTCGGGGACGGTGACCTCTTCCTCCGGATCTTCCCAGTCACCTTCCAGCCAGTCGACGATCGGCAGCGGCGGCTGCGGCGCCTGCGTGAACGTGGGGCGCCCCACCTTGAGGATGAAGTCGGGCTCTTCGTCGGGCCGGTGCCCGTTCGACAGCCGTCGCTGGACGGACGGATGATCCGGGAGATGCCGGAACGACAAGGTCCAGGGCTGCTCGGACAGATCCCGCTTGGCCGGATTGCGGTGCTCGTTGAGCGCCTTCAGGTACCGGAACACGCGCCCGATGCGCTCGCGGCCAAGCCGATACGACTTCTCCTCCGACATATCCCCTCGCGGTTGGAGACTTCGGTTTTCGAAGCGATCTCTCGAAGGGACAGCTTGCCCTCGAAGGCGGCTGCTTCGCCAGCAATCGATCGCCCGCGTCCGCAGGGGTGAAGGCGCTGCTCCCACTCGGAGACCGCGCGCGGCACATTGCCCTCGCCGGGGCGGCGGATGTGGTCAGGCGTCACCGTGGACAGCGATCGCAGCTTCAGTACTGTGGATCGAATCATTTCAAACGCCGATGAAGAGCCTCTTGCGTTGCCACGCATGTCGACTCACCTGGTTTCCCCAAGCGGACGCCGGAGCGGCGTGTCCTGCCTGCGGAGGCACGCAATTCGGAGGCACGCTCGAGCTCTTTCACGCCGGGTTGGTGTTGATCGCTGTCGGCCTGATCGGCTGGTTCCTGCGCCACGGTCCGCTGGGCGAACTGCGTCCGGCGCCCGCGGTTCCGGTTCCGGTCCAGAGCAGTTCGGAGCCCCTCGCGAGCGTCCCGCGTTCGACGCCCGTCTACGTCTCTTCCACCCCCGCCAGGGTGAAGCCCACGGCGGTGAAACGCACTGCGGTCAAGGCGAAGAAGGTCAAGGTCAGCAAGGTCAAGGCGAGCACGGCCAAACGGCGCCCGAAGAAGGCGTCAAAGAGGAGCCAGCATGTACAGCGCTGAAATCAGCCGCAAGAACCCGGGGTGCTTCATCTTCCTGCTCGACCAGTCCGCCTCGATGGAGGATCCGTTCGGCGGCAGCAACGACCGCCGCAAGGCGGATGAGCTGGCGACGATCATCAACAAGCTCATCCACAACCTCTCGATCCGCTGCGCCAAAGGCGACTCGATGTACGACTACTTCCACATCGCGGTGATCGGGTACGGCCAGGACACCGTGGTGAAGTCGGCGTTCAACGGCCCGTTGTCGGGCAAGGACCTGATCCCGATCAGCGAGCTCGCCAACAACCCGGTTCGCATCGAGGACCGCGCGAAGAAGGTGGACGACGGCGCCGGCGGGCTGGTGGAGCAGACGGTGAAGTTCCCGCTCTGGTTCGAGGCCACGCACGCGGGCGGCACCCCGATGAGCTCCGCGTTCAAGATGGCCGCCGAGATGGTGCAGAGGTGGGTGGCCGAGCATCCGAAGGGGTTCCCGCCGATCGTCATCAACATCACCGACGGCGAATCGACGGACGGCGACCCCGTGCCGGAGGCGAAGGCGCTCTCTTCGCTGGGGAGCGACGACGGCGCGACGCTGATCTTCAACATCCATCTCTCCTCGGCGGCCGGGAACCCCATCGAGCTGCCCACCACCGACGAGGGGCTGCCGGACAAGTTCGCCAAGCAGCTCTTCGAGATGTCCAGCAGCCTGACGCCCTTCATGATCGGGCGCGCCAAGGAGCTGGGGATGCCGGCAGGCGACGGGGCGCGCGGCTTCGTCTTCAACGCGCAGCCGGTGCAGGTCATCCAGTTCCTCGACATCGGAACGCGTCCCGCGAACCTCCGGTGATCGACGCCCTGCACCCGGCCGGTGCGGCGCCGTTCTCGATCGAGGCGTTCTCCTGCCAGAAGGCAGGAAACGCCCCGTCCGAGTACGAGGACGCGTGGGCGATCCGCGGTTCGGATTCGCCCACGCGCTGCCGCGTCGCTGTCGCCGACGGCGCCACCGAGAGCAGCTTCTCCGCTCTCTGGGCGGCGCTGCTCGTCGAGAGCTTCGTCCGGGGCCGGGCGCATGGGCCCGAGTTCTTCAACCGGCTGGGCGCCATCCGGCGGCTCTGGCGGAGGAAGATTCGCGGACGTCCGCTGCCGTGGTACGCGGCGGAGAAGGTGCGCCGAGGCGCGTACGCGGCGTTCGTCGGCGCGTCGTTGAATGCGGTGAACCGCGGCTGGCGCGCCATCGCCATCGGGGACTGCTGCCTTCTTCAAGTGACGGGCGAGCCCGGCAGCCGCGAGCTGTTGAAGTCGTTTCCCTTGACCCGCTCCGAGGAGTTCGGCTCCAGCCCGTTCCTCGTCGGCTCCGTGAAAAAGACGGACGATGATCCGCTTCCCTACGTCCGCACCAGCGAGGGATTGCTCCCGCCGAGCGACGTCCTCTTCTTCGCTTCCGATGCGCTCGCGGCATGGATCCTGCGGCGCGCCGAGCGCGGCGAGCCTGCCTGGGACGCGCTCGAGGCGCTGCGCACACAGGAGGAGTTCGAGGCGTTGGTCGCGCGCGCACGCGAAGACGGGACGCGCAACGACGACATGACGCTGGTCCGGCTGACGGGGCGGGGAGGCTCTGCCTAGATGGCCACCTGGCCGGATCTCACCGAGTACCACGAGGCGCTGCAGTTCCCGCAGCGCTCGCTCGGCGATCCCGAGCTGCAGAAGGCGCAGATCGAGAAGGATCGGTTCGGGATGCCCAAGCCCGCCACCGGCGGAAACGCCGTGGTGTACAAGGCCACCGAAGGCCAGAACGTCTGGGCAGTGCGTTGCTTCCTGCGGCCGATCACCGATCACGCCGAGCGCTACGCCGCCATCTCCAAGCACCTCTCGAAGAACCGCTCCGCGCACAGCACCGAGTTCGTCTATCTGGCCGACGGGCTGCGCATCAAAGGCGGCACGTTCCCGATCGTGAAGATGGCCTGGGTGCAGGGCGAGCTCCTCGATCGCTGCGTCGAGGGCCTGCTCGACAAGCCGCGCGAGCTGGCGGCCCTGCGCGAGAGGTTCCGCGGGCTGGTCAAGGACATCGAGAAGGCGAAGTTCGCGCACGGCGATCTCCAGCACGGAAACATCCTCGTCAGCGGCAAGGATCTCCTGCTCATCGATTACGACGGCATGTGGGTGCCTGCGCTGATCGGGCGGAAGGCCACCGAGATCGGCCACCGCGCCTATCAGCACCCGAAGCGGGGGATCAACGACTACGGGCAGTGGCTGGACCGGTTCTCCGCGCTCGTCATCTATCTCTCGCTGCTGGCGCTGGAGGTCGATCGCAAGCTCTGGGATCAGTACTACACCGGCGACAACCTCATCTTCACTCGCGAGGACTTCAACGAGCCCGGCAAGAGTCCCGTCTGGGGTGACCTTGCATCGCTCGAGCACGCGGAGGTGACCAGGCTGGCCGGCATCCTCGCCGCGATGATCGGGCGCCCGCTGAAGGACCTGCCTCGGCTGGAGGCAGTGATCTCGAATTCGGGCGGACTCAAGCCGCTGCAGTTGAGGCCCGGCGGACCAAAGGCTCCGGAGAAGCCGCGGTGGAGCGCCAAGCCTTCGAAGAGCGGCAGCGCCGCCGACCTCGCGCCGCAGTGGAAGGCCGTCTGGTCGCGCCCCGGAGAGAAGACCGAGTCGCGCTGGAAGAAAGAAGTGAAGGACGGCCCGGTGGAGGTGGAGAGCGAAGTCGAAGTGCTGGCGCCCAGCGCGGGGCCGCTCGGAGCGGCCGCCATCGGCGCGCTCGCCGCGGGCGTGCTCATCGGAGCCAATTTCTCGCCCGAGATGGGAATGGTGGCGGCTGGCAGCGGGCTCCTCTTCACGCGCGGGATCCGCCGGTTGCGGACGAAGACGGTGAAGCACACCGTCATCAAGCCGATCGAACAGCAAGTGCTGGAGCAGCACAAGGTCGCCGTCGCCGGGCACAAGTCGGCGGTGACGTCGTTGCAATGTGCGGCTGACGGCACGCGGCTCGCCGCGGTGACCAGGCTCGGCGAGTGCGCCACCTGGGAGCTGGACAGCGATGGCTACAAGGTCAGCAGCGTCCGCCTGCCTCCGTTCGAGCAGTCGGTGCTGGCGTCGGGCAACCCGCGGACCGCGGTGGTCATGGACAAGTCCGTGCTGGTGGCCGACCTCGTCTCGGGGCTCAAGGTGGAGTTGGCGGTCGAGGCGTCCAACAAGGCATCGACGGTGGCGATCACCGCGGACGGCACGAAGGTGGCGATCGGACAGAACCTCGGACAGGTGCACGTCATCGAGGTGATGAACAAGAAGCTCCTGGTGCAGATCGCCGGGATGAGCTCGCGGGTGACGGCTCTCGCCTATTCCGAAGACGCCGCATTTCTTGCCGTGGGTTGGACGAACGGCGTCGTGCAGGTGCACCGTCTCACGTCCAGGCCGGAGAAGGTCGGCGAAGGCTCGCATCACCGCGGCGCCGTCACCGCGCTGGCGGCGGCCCCGAAGGGGCAAGGATTCGCATCGGGGGACGACACCGGTCAGGTGGTGCTCTGGGGGAAGAACGGCCAGAAGCAGGCCACCGCGAACGTGGGACGCGGGGTCAAATCGCTGCTCTTCCTCGGCGAGCACGCGGTGGCGGCGGGGTGCGCGGACGGGACGGTGAAGGTGCTCAATCCATCGAGCGGGGCCGTGCTCGCGACGCACACCATCGGGACGACTGCGATCACGGCGCTGGCGTTCGCGAAGGACAAGGTAGCGCTCGCCGCGGGCACGCAGTCCGGGCAGGTGACGATGTTGGCGCTGGAAGCGTGACCGCGAGTTCGAGTCTGGCAGTTCCGGGGACACCATACGGAATCTGGCGGAGGGAGACGCCTGGGGCTCCACCGGTCACGAGCGGAATCGATCGAAGGTCTCCAGAACCAGTCCCGATTTCTCGAACGCGTCCTCGGTCGCGGCAACGAAGCGGCCGGTATCGCCCGGACTCGATGCGAGCTCCGCGAGAGGATCGGGTCGCTCGAGAAGGCGGTCCAGGTCGGCGATCGCGAATGCGTCCGGGTCGGTGGTCTCGATTTCGGCCCAGGTGAGCGGAGTTGCGACCGTGGCGCGCGGACGGGCTCGCAGCGAGTAGGGCGCGATCACCGTCGCGATGGGGTTGTTCCTCAGCCAATCGACGAAGACGCGTCCGCCACGCAACGCGATGCGGAAGACGATGGTGAGCTCTTCCGCATGCCTGGCCGCGAGAAGCGCGGCGAACTTCTGCAGCGCGACGCCGATCGTGTCGCTCGAAGCCGCGGGACGGATGGGCGCGACGATGTGGTACCCCTTGGACCCCGTCGCGACCGGCACCGTCGCGAGGCCGTGCTCCGCGAGCGCATCGCGCACCAGGTATGCCGCGCGGCGGACGCGATCGAATGAGCCCGGCGGGGGATCGAGATCGATGACGAGGCGATCGGGGTGGAACAGATCGTCCGCGCGCGACGTCGGCACGTGGAGCTCGATCGCTCCCTGGTTCGCGAGGTACGCGAGGTGCCCGGGGTCGCGCAGGA
>DASREU010000540.1:0-2322 GCA_035651935.1 Myxococcales bacterium
CCCGGGCACGATGGAGAGATTCGGCAGGAGGCGGATGCGGCTCTCCACCCACGCTCCGGGAGAGAACCGGAAGTAGAGCGCGGGCGGCGAATTCAGCACCGGGTCGTCTGGCCGGGGACCCTGGTTGTTGAATTCGCCCTCGCGGAAGAGGAACGACTGGCGGAAGACGGCGCTGACCTGCACGCGGCGCTGGGCGATGTCGATTCCGGCGGAGAAACCGAGGCGATCGCTCGTGTCCCAGTTCGCGGTGCTGCGCAGGTACAGGTCGTGGCCGAGCAGGTGCAGGTTGTTGATGCCCACGTCGAAGCTGAGCACCGTGCGCTCGAACATGCCGATGGTGACCACCGACGCCGAGCCGGCATGCCACTCGTGCTTGAGGCGGATCTGCTGGAACCCCGTCTCCGCGTCGATGGAGCCGGAGAGGTTCGGGTCGGCCTGCGACGGCCGCTTCAGGACCAGGCCCAGCACGTCGTCGGAGGTGAGCCCGAGGAGCGAGAAGCTGTGGGCACTGTCCGGCGGGCGCCAGTCGATCCGCAGCTGCGCGTCGTAGTAGCGCGGCGCCACGGTCAGCCCGAAGTCGGCGCTGTCGGAGACGGCGGCGCGGATGATATAATCAATGTAACTGCGGCGCGCCGCGAGCGCCACGGTGAGGCCGGGCACTTCGGGGATGGCGCCTTCGATCAGCGCGCTGGCCTCGAGGAGGTTGAGGTTCGCGTATCCGTGCGGCTCTTCGCGCAGCTTGCGGGTGCGCACTTCCACCAGCCCGCCGGTGAGATCGCCATACCGGGAGCTGAAGTTGCCCGGGATGTAGTCGATGGCCTCGAGCAGGTCGGGGTTGAAGGTGCTGGAGAGCGCGAAGAAGTGGAAGAGGAGCGGGATCGGCTCGCCGTCGAGATAGACCAGGGAGTCGCCGGGGTTGCTGCCCCGGATCACCAGGGGGCCGCCTCCGATGGGGCTGGTGCGCGCGACGCCCGGAAGGTCTTCGATGACCTTGAGCGAATCGCCCCCTGCGCCCGCCACCCGCTGCGTCTCCTCGTTGCTGACGGTCGTCCGCGAGATCTCGGTGCGCTCGCGCTCGCCCTCCACCGTGGCCTCGAAGGGGCTGGAGTAGAGGGGCTGCAGCCGGTAGTCCACCGTGAGCTTCCCCCCGGGCGGAATGGTCTCGCGCGCGGTGAGGCGCTGGTACCCCGGCGCGGCGATCACCACCTCCACCTCGCCGTGAGGCACGCCGCGGATCTGGAAGGCGCCGTCCTTGTCGGTGAACGCGGTCCGGCCGCCCGCGACGATCTCGATGCCGGAGAGCTTGCGCCGCGTTCCGCGCTCGCGGACGGTCCCTTCGAAATCGACCGGGAGATCCTCTGGCCGGGGCGGCGGCGGCGGCGGGAGGAAGTTGAATGCGTACTGGATCCGGACCGGGACGGGACGATCGCCGCGGCGGCCGGGCTCGAAGCGAAGCCTTGCGGCGGCGGCCAGCGCGGCCTCGTCGAACCCGGGCTGCGGCGCGCCGATCACGACGAAGTTGCCGGGCACCCCGTGCTCGTCGATATCCAGTTGCAGGAGCACGCGCGCCGACCCGGTCGCGCCGGGCGGGTAGGGCGCGGGCACCTCCTCCAGCAGCTTCGGAGGAGTGAAGGGCTCCGGCGCGGCAGCGGGGGCTTCCCGCTGCGGATCGGGGATTGGCTGTGCGGAGGCGCCTGCGGCGAGACACAGCAGGAAGAGAGCGGCGCCGCGTCGCATCCGGACGATCTCTAGGCCATGAGCGGTGGTGCCGCAATGCCCGAGTCAGCGCGGGACGGGCTCGCCCGAGGCCGGAGAGGCGGCCGGCGCCGGCAGGCGCATCTTCCGGCGCTCGTCGGCGATGGCAGTCAGCTCGCGGATCGCCAGCTCCGGCGCGGTCTCCAGAGTCTGGGCGAGAGCGCGCAAGCGGTCCGCCAGAGCTCGCGCGGCGCCGGGGACGAAGCGGTTGAGCGCCGCCGCCCCGCCGACGGTCCCGTCACCCGCCAGGCGGGTGGTATCGCGAAAGCCGCCGGCAGCGAGCTCTCGCGCGAGCGAGGCGTCGGCTCCGGACTCGACGAGGGTCTGGGCCACGGCGGCGGCTGCGAGGTAAGGCAGGTGCGAGGCGATCGTCACCGCCCGGTCGTGCGCGTCCGGCTCGACGTCGAGGATCTGCTGCGCGCCCGCCACCATCCACAGCTCGCCGGCCCTGCGCACCGCTTCGCGTCGTGCAGCGGGATCGCGCGCCCCGACCGGCGGGCAGAGGGCGACCGTGCACCCGAAGAACAACGCCGGGTTCGCGGCGATGAACCCGCGGAATTCGGTGCC
>DASREU010000541.1:0-2945 GCA_035651935.1 Myxococcales bacterium
CGCCGAGCAGTCGGCGAAGGACACCTCGCTCGACGTCGACCAGCTGCGGGTGAAGGAGCTGATGGTCGACCAGGGCCCCTCGCTCCGCCGCTACATGCCGCGGGCGATGGGCCGCGCGTTCAAGGTGCTGAAGAAGACCAGCCACATCCAACTGACGCTCACGGACGAGCGGCCTGCAAAGAGGCGGAGCTAATGGGTCAGAAAGTCAATCCGATCGGGTTCCGCCTCGGAGTCATCCGCTCCTGGGACTCCAAGTGGTACGAGGAAAAGAACTACGCGAAGTGGCTGCACGAGGACATCCGGCTCCGCGAGTACGTGAAGAAGAAGCTGGGCCAGGCCGGCATCAGCAAGGTCGAGATCGAGCGCGCCGCGAGCAAGGTGAAGGTGAACGTGCACACCGCGCGTCCCGGCATCGTCATCGGCAAGCGGGGCGCCGGGATCGAGAGCATCAAGAAGGAGCTGCAGCAGTTCACGCAGAACGAGGTGTTCCTCAACATCGTCGAGGTCCGCAAGGCGGAGACCGACGCGCAGCTGGTGGCGGAGAACATCACCACCCAGCTCGAGCGCCGCATCGCCTTCCGCCGGGCGATGAAGAAGGCGATCCAGACGGCGCAGAAGTTCGGCGCCAAAGGCATCCGGGTCGCCTGCTCGGGCCGGCTGGGCGGCGCGGAGATGGCCCGCTACGAGTGGTACCGCGAAGGGCGCGTGCCGCTGCACACCCTGCGCGCGGACATCGACTACGGCTTCGCCGAGGCGAAGACCACCTACGGGAAGATCGGCTGCAAGGTGTGGATCTTCCGCGGCGAGGTGCTTCCCGAGGGCGTCGCCAGCGCCGAGCCGAAGAAGGCCCCGGCGCGCCCGGCCCCGACACGCGCCACCAGCGCCACGCCCACGCCGGTTCAGTGACCCTTTAACGCAAGAGAGAACGCGTCATGATGCAGCCAGCACGAACGAAGTACCGCAAGCAGATGAAGGGCCGCCACAAGGGCAAGGCCTATCGCGGGGGCGATCTCGCCTTCGGCGACTTCGGCCTCAAGGTCCTCGAGTCCGGCCGGCTGACGGCGCGCCAGATCGAGGCGGGCCGCATCGCCATGACCCGCTTCATCAAGCGCGGCGGCAAGGTCTGGATCCGGGTGTTCCCGGACAAGCCGGTGACCAAGAAGCCCGCCGAGACCCGCATGGGCCACGGCAAGGGGAACGTGGAGGAGTGGCACGCGGTGGTGAAGATGGGCCGCATCCTCTACGAGATGGAAGGCGTCACCCCGGAGATCGCCAAGGAAGCGATGGAGCTGGCCTCGCACAAGCTCCCGCTGCACACGCGGATGATCAGCCGCAAGAACGAGCTGGGAGCCTGAGATGAAAGCCGCCGAGCTGAAGGAGCTGAGCGTCGACGAGCTGACCCGCAAGGCGGGCGAGCTCCGCGAGAACCTCTTCAACCTCAAGATCCGCCGCCGCGCCGGGACGCTGGAGTCCACCTCCGACGTCACCAAGAACAAGCGTGACCTGGCGCGGATCCTCACCCTGCTGACGCTGAAGAACGGCGACAGCAAGGCGCAGCGGAAGACCGCGCAGCAGAAGCCCGCGCCGAAGGCTCAGGCGAAGACCGAGCCGCAGCCTGCGGAGCAGAAGGAACAGCGATGAGCGAGAACACGCAACAGAACCCGCAGGCCGAGCGCGGCCGCCCCAAGACCCGCATCGGGACCGTCGTCTCCAGCAAGATGACGAAGACGGTGGTGGTGCTGGTCGAGCGCCGCGCCAAGCATGGCCAGTACGGCAAGTACCTGACGGAGAAGAAGAAGTACAAGGCGCACGACGAGTTGCAGTCGGCCAGGCCCGGCGACAAGGTGCGGATCGTCGAGACCCGCCCGATGTCGAAGGACAAGCGTTGGCGGGTGGCCGAGATCCTCGCCAAGGCAGAACCTGATCTCCAGGGGAAGGCAGAGGTCTGAGCCATGATCCAGATGCAAACGGTGCTGGATGTGGCGGACAACTCCGGCGCGAAGAGGGTCGCCTGCATCAAGGTGCTGGGCGGCACCAAGAAGCGTTACGCCACCATCGGTGACGTGATCGTCGTCTCCGTCAAGGAGGCGGTGGTCAACAGCAAGGTGAAGAAGGGCGAGGTGGCGCGGGCGGTGATCGTGCGCACCAAGCGCGAGCTGAAGCGGCCCGACGGGAGCTACATCAAGTTCGACAGCAACAGCGCGGTGATGGTGAGCAAGGAAGGCGAGCCCATCGGGACCCGCATCTTCGGTCCGGTCGCTCGCGAGCTCCGGGCCAAGAAGTTCATGAAGATCATCTCGCTCGCGCCGGAGGTCCTCTAGACATGGCTCGCGCACAGATTCGCATCAAGAAAGGCGACAACGTCTTCGTGCTCTCCGGGAAGGAGAAGGGGAAGACCGGCAAGGTGCTGGAGATCGACCACGAGAAGCAGCGCGCCATCGTGGAGAAGCTGATGATCTTCAAGCGCCACTTCAAGCGCGGCCGCAATCCTTCCGCGCCGGAAGGCGGCATCGTGGAGAAGAACGGCAGCATCCACATCTCCAACCTGGCCCTGATCGACCCGGAGTCGAAGAAGCCCACCCGGCTGGGGACGAAGGTGCTGGAGGACGGCAAGCGGGTGCGCATCGCAAGGCGCAGCGGCGCGCAGATCGACCAGGCGTAAGGAACAGCCATGCCAGACGACAAGAAGAAGCAGGACGACAAGGCCCCGAAGAAGCACGCCCACGGCGAAGGTCCGGTGACCGACGCCAAGGCGCACGCCGAGACGAAGAAGGCGGCGGGCGGCGGCGGAGGCGGCGGCAAGAAGAAGGGCGGCAGGCAGGAGAAGGGACCGAAGACGATCCAGGCCGCGGAAGGCAAGGCCGCCGCGCGCGGGGATCATGCGGCCCGGCTCGGCGTCGCCTACAAGGAGCAGATGGTCCCGGCCCTGATGAAGGAGTTCGGCT
>DASREU010000542.1:0-3010 GCA_035651935.1 Myxococcales bacterium
TCAGCCCCGCCCGCGGCCTCACCGATGCCGAGCGCAAGACCCTGCAGTCGTGGGTCGGCTCTTTCTACGACGACTTCGTCGCCCGCGTGGCGGAAGCGCGCGGGCTCAGCACGGCCGAGGTGGATCGCGTCGCTCAGGGCCGGGTGTGGACCGGCGCGCAGGCGTTGGAGCGCAAGCTGGTCGATCGCCTCGGGGGGTTCGAGGACGCCCTGGCCGAGGCGAAGCGCCGCGCCGGCCTCGATCCCGACGAAGAGGTGCAGCTGGACGACGAGGAGCGGATCTCCGTCAACGTGGCCGACTTTGCCGGCGCCACCGCGCTCGACGCCATTCCCCTGGGCCTCGGCCCGCGGGCGGTGCGGGCGCTCAGGCTCCTCGGCGAGCCCGGAACGGTCCGGGCAGCCCTGCCATTCGATCTGGAGGTGCAGTAGATGCCTCTCACCGTCCTGATCGTCGAGGATGAGCAGAGCGCGGCGCGCGTGCTCTCGGGCATCGCGGCGGAAGTGGGGCTCTCCGCGCGCACCACCGCATCCGGGCGGGAAGCGCAGGACCTCTGCTCGCAGGCGGCGGCATCCGGACAGCCCTTCTCCGCGGTCGTGCTCGACCTCGTGCTCTCGGAGCTCGACGGGTTCCAGTTCGCCACGGCGGCGCGCGCGGCGCCGTGGGGCGCGAATCTCCCCTTGATCGTGGTGAGCGGGATCTACAAGAAGCTGCCGGAGGACTTCGCCGGCCGCGTGCGTCCCTCCGCGTTCTTCGCCAAGCCGTTCGAGCCCAAGGCGCTGCGCGAGACCCTGGCGAAGCTCACCGGCGCGCAGGGTGGGCCCGCGGCGGTCGAAGGCGACGTGGCGCAAAGGCCGGTCGCGGCCCTCCTCATCAAGCTGCTCCGCGACAAGGCGAGCGGCGTCCTCACCGTCACCCACGACACCGCGCGGCGCGCGATCACGTTCCAGCAGGGCATGGTCCGCTTCGCGCAATCGAACGTCCGGGCCGAGACGGTGGGGGCGACGCAGATCGCCTCGGGCGCGATCAAGCAGACCTCCTTCGATCGCGCCGTCGCCATCGCCAAGCAGCAGAACATCTCGCTGCACGAGGCGCTCGCGGCGGCGCGGGTGATGACGCCGGAGCAGCTGCGGATGGCGCTGAAGCAGCAGACGGTCGACGTCTGCGTCGCCGCGATGGGCCTCGCGGCGGGACAGTACCGGTTCGAGCAGAAGACGGTGGAGGCGGTGGGCGGGGTGCCCGACATGCGCACCAGTCCGGTGGCGCTGGTGGTGGAAGCCGCGAAGCGGCTGGGAAAGCCGGTGCCGGCGCGCGCCTGGCTCGAGCAGCACTTCCAGGACAAGCTTCAGCGCAGCCCCGAGCTGGAGCGGGAGATCTTCGGGCTCAAGGCGTTCTGGCCCGGCGAGGCGGTGACGCCCGTCGCCACGAACGGCCGCACCGTCGGAGAGATCCTCCCGCGCATCAAGGCCCCGGAGCTGCCTCTGCTGCAGTTCCTCTGCATGAGCGGCCTGCTGCTCGTCCCGGGAAGCGCGAAGCCTTTGGCGAAGGCGGAGGCCGCGCCCGAGCCCGTCGAGGACGACACCGGGAAGATCTTCGAGCCTCGGGTGCAGGCCGTGCGCGCCGCCGTCTTCGCGGAGCGCGACCGGCTGAAGGACGCCTCGCACTACGCGATCCTGGGCGTGGCGACGAACGCCTCGCCCGCCGAGGTGAAGACGGCGTGGTTCGCCGCCGCCAAGAAGTTCCACTCGGACGCGTTCAGCGGGCTCGATCTGGGGTCCGCCCGCCGCGTCGCCGAGGACCTGTTCACCCGGGTGAACGAAGCGAATACCGTGCTCAGCGATCCGCACCGCCGCGCCGAATACGACATCTATCTGGATCGCAAGGCGAAGGGCCTGCCCACCGACGTCGGCGCAATCCTTCGCGCCGAGGGATTGTTCCAGAAGGGCGAGGCGCTGTTCAAGGCCGGACGGTGGGAGGACGCGGAGGCGCAGTTCCGCGAGGCCATCGCCCTGAACGACTCCGAGGCGGAGTTCCACGCCTACCTCGGCATGGCCATGTTCAAGCGGAGCGGAAACCCGCAGCAGGGCATCCAGGAGGCCGAGAAGGCGCTGGAGATGGAGCCCAGGCTGCGCAGCGGGACGATTTTCCTCAGTCTGATGTACGAGGCGCAAGGCGAAGGGGAGCGCGCCAAGTCGCTGCTCCGCAAGGCGATCGAGAAAGATCCGGAGTTCGAACAGGCGAAAGAAGAGCTCAGGCGGCTCCGGAGCCCGCCGGCCGAGCAATCCAAGGGTGGCTTTCTCAGCCGCCTGCTGAAGAAGTGACGGAGCGCACCAAGATGAACGGAGAAGGACAGCGTCCCCCCGCACCACCGGAACCCGCGCAGGTTGCAGCCGATGCGCCGGAGCCGGGCAACGCCCGATACCCGCAGCCCGGGATGAACGGCAACGGCCAGTTGGGCCAGAGCCAGGGTCAGGGGCAGGGCCAGGAAGGCCAAGGCGGTGGCGGGCGACGGCGGTTCCGCCGGAACCGGAGAGGCGGCCGCGGCCGCCGGGGCAAGGGTGGCCACGGGCAGAACCAGGTGGCCGCGCCGCTCGACGCGCAGGGGCGGATCGTCGACGTGGAGAACGATCCTGGCGAGGACGCCGGCGGGGAGGAGGCCCAGGCCGACGGCAACGTCGCGCAGGCGCAGCCGCCGCCGCAGCAGCAGCCGGTGGAAGGACAGGCTCCGGGGAACGAGGCAGCCCCGGCCGGAGATGGCGCGCAGCCGCAGCCCCAGGGCCAGCAGCAAGGCCAGCAGCAGGGCCGCCCGCAGCAGCAGCAGCGCCACCAGCAGCAGCAGCGCCAGCAGCAGCAGCCGCGGCATGAGCCGGCGCAGCCTGTCGACGGCGTGCTCGACGTCGATCACCGCGGGAACGGGCGGCTGCGCAGCCCGAAGTACAACTTCCTCCCGCAGCAGGACGACCCGGACGTGCCGCGGCACATCATCGACCGCGACCGCCTGCGGGCCGGCGTC
>DASREU010000543.1:0-3883 GCA_035651935.1 Myxococcales bacterium
AACGATCGCGCCGTAACCCTCGAGCTGGCCCTGCGCATCGGCCCTCTCGGCCGGTTGCTGCGCGAGCATCCCGAGCAGACGGCCGCTGTCGTCGACGCGGTCCGGGACGCGCTCGAGGCGTTCATCGCCGGCGGCGTCGCGCGTCTGCCGTCGGCCACCTGGATCGTCACCGCGACCTCCTGAGCGGGTGCAAGCATCCACTTCGTAGGCTCAGCATCCATTTCGGGCGGAGGTGGAACATGGCGAAGGGCACTTCGGCCGAAAGCCGCGCGCGCGTCTTCCACGAGCTGCACCGAGCGGGCTGTTTCGTCATCCCCAATCCCTGGGACGTGGGGAGCGCGCGGCTGCTCGCGCACCTCGGGTTCAAGGCGCTCGCCACCACGAGCTCTGGTTTCGCGTGGTCGGTCGGCAAGCGCGACAACCGGATCACGCTCGAGGAGTCGCTCCAGCACCTGCGCGAGCTGAGCGCGGCGGTGGAGGTGCCGATCAACGCCGATTTCGAGGACGGGTTCGCCGAGGCGCCCGAGGACGTCGCCGCCAACGTCGCCCGCGCCGTCGAGACGGGCATCGCGGGACTGTCGATCGAGGATTCGATCGACGGGACGACGAACCAGCTGTTCCAGCTTTCTCTGGCCACCGAGCGCATCGCTGCTGCGCGGCGCGCCATCGACAGGAGCGGCACCGGTGCGCTGCTCGTCGGCCGCTCGGAAGGCTTCATCCGCGGGCAGCCCGATCTCGCCGCGACCATCCGGCGCCTGACGGCGTACGCCGAAGCGGGCGCCGATTGCCTCTACGCGCCTGGGCTGCGCTCGCTCGATGACATCGGGGCGGTGGTGAGGGCGGTGGCGCCGAAGCCCGTCAACGTCCTGGTGGGCAACGACTTCACCACCGTGCAGGCGCTGGCGGAGATCGGTGTCCGGCGCATCAGCGTCGGAGGCGCGCTCGCCCGTACGGCCTGGGCGGGGTTCTTCTCCGCCGCCCGCGAGATCGCCGAGCACGGGACGTTTCACGCGCTCGCCGGCGCCATCCCGTCCCGGGAGCTCGAGATCGCATTTCCGGCCGGGAGCGGACGCTGACGCGACCGCCGCGGGTCAGTGCTCGCCGTTGTCCGAAGGCTGCGAGATCACCTTCCCGGCGTACTGGATGTTGTCGATCCAGTTCCGGTACGGACCATTGAGCCAGCCTGAATCGCTGACGATGAATGCGGCTGTGACCGTCGCTCCCGCATGGCACGCCAGCGCCGTCTGGTAGGTCGTCTCGTACACGAAGGCGCAGGCGCCGCCGTTGCTGTCCCAGTTCGTCGGGGCGGAAGGATCCGGGGTCGGGCCGGGCCCTTCGCTGATCCAGGTGTCCTGCACCCACGCCAGCGGCCGGAGGTTGATGTTGCCGCCGTCGCTGAAGAGCATCACCAGGCGCGGTGAACCGCCGCTGGCCGCGGTCCGGTCGGCCTTGAAGTCGAAGCTGGGCGCGGCGGCAGGCGGAGCGGGCGGGACATGATGGAAGTTGATCCCGGCGAAGCTGGTGAAGCCGTTCGCCGGCGTGCCGCCTTCGGCGATGTCGAGCAGGATCGAGAAGGCGTCGGGATCGTTGGACGTGGTATTCGTCCAGTGCGCCGAACCGCTGGCGACCGGTCCGACCTGGCCCGAGAAGAAGGAGACCGAGATCGTCTGCCTGCCGTGCGACGTCGCCGTCTCCGTCGCCGCGAACAGCGCGTCGTCGGCGGCGAGCGTGACCGATTCCTTTTCGGCGAGCAACGACGTCGGCGCGGGGGCCGTCGCCCCCGGTGAGCAGGCGAATGCCGCCGCGCAGCTTGCGACGATGAACCAGATGGTTCCGTGCCTCATCTCCACCTCCCGGATGCGCTCCTGCGCGATCGCGAATGATTGAATCCGTTGTACGGGATTCGCCGGATAGCGCAATTCCGCAGCCGCGCAGCGGCCGCGCGGCGTCGGACACCCCACATGCGAGCACAAGACGATCGCCGCAGGAGACGGCGACGGGTCGAAGGAATGGAATCCTGCGCCATTCCTTTGCGGGCATCGCGCACGACGTCATTCGAGCGGTTCGTTGCGGCAATCGCCCTGAAGCGAGGCAAAGAGCCGGGCCTCCGCGGGATTGCGCGCCCTGCGCTCCGCTTCCGCGAACGACCGCGCCGCCTCCTCCGTCCGTCCCGCCCGGAGGAGGAGCCGCCCCTGCGCCGCGGGAAGAAAGGGCGAGGCCGCAAGCTTCGGATCGGCGGAGAGCGCACCGAGCGCGTCCAATCCCGCGTCCGCGCCGCGCGCTTCGCCCAAGGCGATGGCTCGATTCAAGGCGACGATCGGAGAGGGCCGCACCCCGCAGAGAAGGTCATAGAGCTCGACGATCCCAGCCCAATCGGTCTGCGCCACCGAGGGCGCCGCGCAGTGCAGCGACGCGATGGCCGCCTCGAGGTGGTACTCGCTCAGCTCCTCGCCGCTGGCGCTGCGATCGAGAAGGTCGAAGCCGCGCCGCATCATCTCCCGATCCCAGCGCGACCGGTCCTGCTGCTCGAGCAGCAGGAGCGACCCGTCCGCGGCGGCCCGGCCCGACAGGCGCGCCGCGTGGAAGTGCATCAGCGAGAGCAGCGCCAGCGTGCGCGGCGTCGCGCAGGCTGGATGCTCCGCCAGGAGCCCGCACAGCCGCATCGCCTCGGCGCACAGCTCCTCCTGAACCGCCTCGCCGCTGCCGTGGTATCCCTCGGAGAAGAGCAGGTACAGCGCATGCTGCACCCCCTCGAGGCGCTTCTCGATCTGCGTCTTGCCCGCCACCTCGTACAACACGCCGGCGCGCGCCAGCGCTTCCTTCCCGCGCGCCAGCAGCTTCTCGACCGCGGCCTCGGAGGAGAGCAGCGCCGCGGCGATCTCGCGGGTGCCGAATCCGCAGAGCAGCTTCAGCACCAGCGCCAGCTGCGCAGGCTCGGGCAGGTTGGGCGCGCAGACGGAGAACATCATCCGCAAGAGGTCGTCCTCGATCTCGCTCTTCCTGAACAGGGCCGCGACCGTCGGCGCGAGCGCGTATTCGCTGCGCAGCTCCAGATCCGGCGCGAAGTCGCGCCGCGACCGCTCGCGGCGGATGAGGTCGATCGCGCGATTGCGCGCCGCCGTGATCAGCCAGGCCGACGCGTCGCGCGGCGGCCCGGCGTATTTCCACACTTCCAGCGCGCGGCAGAGGACGTCCTGGACCACGTCCTCCGCCAGCGCCAGGTTGCGCAATCCCAGGACGCGGGTGAGCGCCGCCAGCATCCGCGCCGACTCGCGCCGGAAGTCGAGATCCGGGATCACATGTTCATCGACGCGATCGGGCGGATCTCCACCGAGCCGTCCACGTCGAGTCCCGGGCAGCCTCGAGAGAGCTCGGTCGCCTCGTCGAGGCTCTGCGCCTCGATCAGCAGGAACCCGCCGACCAGATCCTTCGCCTCGGCGTACGGCCCGTCGGTGACCGCCTTCTTCTTGCCGCGGACCACCTTTCCGCCGTTCTCCAGCGGCTCGCCGGCCTTGAAGTGCCCGTCCTGGCGAAGCTGCTGGATCCAGGCGCCCCACTTCTGCATCTGCTGCTGCAGCTCCTGCGGGCTCAGCTTCGCGCTCATCCCGCCGCCGCGGAAGACGTAGAGGAAGTTCGGCATCGTTTTCTCCTTTGTCGGCCGGCGGTATGCCGGCATCCTGACACGAGGACGTCCGGGCCCGCGCGCTCCGGACAAGTATTTTCCGGATCGGGGCGGGAGCGCCGCCCGCCGCGTTCACTTCAGCACTGCGCGGTCCAGCACCTTGACGGCCTGGTCGCCGGTGAGCGCGGCGCGGAACGCGGAGGCGACGTCGGGATTGTCCTGCACCAGGTAGTCGGTGAACCCGCCGGCGGACGGATCGTC
>DASREU010000544.1:0-10550 GCA_035651935.1 Myxococcales bacterium
CCACGATCTCCAGCCTCTCGTGGCCCGTGGCCTGGGGAAAGAGACGCTCCAGCTCGGGCGCCGAGCTTTCGGCGCGCAACCGGCCGAGCGCGCGGATCGCGTGGTAGCGCAGCTCGTCCGAGACCCCGAGCAGGCCGGAGAGGGCCGGAACCGCGCGGGTGGAGCCGTTCCGGACCAGCAGCTCGATCGCTTCGATGCGGACCGACTCGTCGTGGTCCTCGAGCTTGCGGACCAGATGCTCCTCGGCGTCCACTTCGTCGTGGTGGACGAGAGCGCGCAAGGCGGCCCTGCGCACCGGCGCGGAGGGAGCGTCGAGCAATTCGACGACCTTGTCGGGGAAGAGCGGGCTGCGCGCGGTCTCCAGGATCTCCAGCGCACCGAGCACGCGCTGTGGATCCTCCAGGCAAGGCGCGAGCGCGATCAGGCTCTGCCCGGGCATGCTCCCGAGCGCCTCGGCCGCCGCCGCGCTCTCCGGAGGCGCGCCCTTGGCGAAGTGCACGATCAGCGCCGGGATCGCCGCGACGTGCCGGCACCGCCCCAGCGCCTGGCACGCCGCGGCGCGGACGGTGGCGTTCACGTCCTGGAGCCGGGGGACCAGGAGCGCCACCGTTCCGGGATCCGCGGGCGCGCACATCAGCGCGCCGCGCCGGACCCGGGCGTCGGCGTCGTTCATCAGATGATCCAGCGCCTCGCGGATGGCGCGCTCGTGCTTGCGGCAGAGGGCCGCCGTCCAGCGCGCCTCCTCCGCGTCGGGTGAAAGCGCCCGCTGCACCACCGCCGGATAGAGCTTCTCCAGTTGCGCGGCCAGCGCCACCGACGCCGCCGCCCGCGCGAGCGCCACCTCTCCGGACGCGAGGAGCGCGCCCAGGTAGTCGATCAGCCCCGGCTCCCGGCGCTCCTCGTCGAGCTTGCGCCGGAACCGGGTGAAGACCGAGGGCGGCGCCAGGTGGGACTCGAGGATGGCGGCGCAGGCCTTGAGCAGCCCGTCGCGCAGCGGCAGCCGGTCCTGGTCGGCGAGCAGCGAGAGCAGGCGCGGCAGCGACTCCGGCGCGGCGATGCGCCCGAGCGCATCGACCGACGGCTCGGCGAGCATGTCGTTGGCGACGGTGTCCAGCAGCGGCTCCACCGCGCGCGGGTCGCCGATCTCTCCCAGCGCCGCCACCGCCGCGAACTGCAGCCAGAGATCGGCGTTGAGCAGCCGGATCAAACCGGGGACGGCGTCGCGGGCACGGAGCGCGCCGAGCGCCTCGATCGCCGCCTGCGAGATGTTCGAATCGGAATGCTCGAGGAGCGGCAAAAGCGCCTGCGCCGATCCCGGATCCTTGATCCGCGAGAGGATCTGCACCGCGAACATGGCCACTTCGGCGTTCTCGCCCCGCGAGAGGACGACGAGGTGCGGCACCGCATAGGGTCCCTGCCGCTCGAGCGCGGAGAGCGCGGCATTGCGCAGCACCGCATTCTCGTCGTCGCCGACGAACCGGCCGAGCGTCTCCGGCGCCACGTGCCGCGCCGCCAGGGCGATGGCGCGCTCGCGCAGCGCCGGCTGGGCCTCCTGCAGCGCCGCGACGATCTCCGCGTCGCTGGCTCCGGATCGGAACGCTTTCTCGATCTCCAGGGTTCCCAAGTTCACCTCAGTGCGCGTGCGCCGCCTGGCGCCGCAGCAGCTCGTTTTCGAAGGCCAGGCCGGCCTGCGCGGCCGCCAGCTCGAGGATGTCCAGCTCCTCGATCGCGCGGTTGGAGGGCCCGTTGTCCGCGTAGACGAGCGCGATCACCCGCTGCCCGCCGGTGACCGGAAAGATGGCGCATTCTGCCGAGCGCGGCTTCCCGATCAGCGAGGCGAAGCCCTCCGGCAGCTGCGCTTCCCCGAAGGCCATCGCGTGCACCTGGCCGTCGGCGAGGCTGTCGGTGAGCGCGTTCTTGGTGGTGAGCGCGATCCTCACCCCGCGGGTGAGCTGCGCCAGCGGCTGGCCTCCGGGGCTGTTGCCGAACGCGCCGAGAACAGTCAGCCCGTCGCGCCCCACCAGGAAGAGGACCGCGCGCTCGACCGACTCGCTGATGATGTTCATCAGGCTGAGCGAGATGGTGGTGGAGATCAGCCCGCTGCGCAGGTCTCCGACGATGCGCCGGAGCTTGGCGAAGTTCGCGGTGATCCGATCGCCGCGCGCGCCTCCCGTCATCAGATCGCGCCGGTTCTGCGCGACGGACCGGAAGCAGGCGATGGCGAGCTGCAAGTCGGCGGGGATCACCGCCAGCGCCCCCGACTGGTACACCTGCGCCACCGGCGCGTCGCGGTCGACCAGGGCCACCAGCGACGCGCGCGGGCGGGCGCGCCGGAGCGCGGAGACCGCGTCCAGCGCGACGGCGTTCTTGCGCAGGTCGAGCAGCACCAGCGGCGGCGGTTCCCCTGGAGGCGGCGTCCCCGCGTCGCGCAGCTCGACGCGGGCCACGGTCATGTCCGGCAGCGCCTGCATCAGGGTGGCCGAGATCTGCCGGTCCGAGGAGACGACCTGCAGCCGCGGCCGCAGCGGGTCGCCGGCCGCGGCAAGCCCGTGCGCGGGCGGCGGTCCGGAGGCCGGCGGCTTCGACGGTTCGGACGGGACGGGCTCCGCCACTCCCGCAGCCGCCTGGAGGTTCCGGTTGCGCTCGTCGAAGACCCGTACCGCGTCGAGCAGCACCATCTGGGTGTCGAGGTTCAGGTGCCGGATGACGTCGCCCGGCACCACCGCGATGTCGTCGATGGGCTTGAGATCGTCGAGGGCGAACTGGAACGTGCCCTTGTTCCACATCACCAGGTCGTAGACGATGTGCTCGATCTGCTGCTCGACGGTCCGGTAGATCGCGTCGGCGTCGATCGCTCCCATGGAGACGAGGATGTGTCCCAGCGAGCGCCGCGGATGCTCCGATCCCTGGATGCGCAGCGCCTCTTCGAGCACGGACGGATCGATCGCGCCGCTGTCCACCAGCAGCTCGCCCAGGCGCTTGGCCCCGGGAGCCCAGGCGTTGACGATCCGGCCCTGGTGGAAGCCGATCCCGCCCGTCAGCTCTCCGTTGGTGAGCGTGAGCGTGCCGGTTCGCGCGCCGAGGTGGATGAACTGGACGGCGTCCGCGACCGACACGTCCTCGAGGTTGCCGGAGAGGCTCATCCCTCTATTGCCTGCGCACCAGCGCGACCAGGCTCTCCAGGGTCTTCAGCTTGCGGTCGGTGTTGGAGTAGACGCGCGCCGCGAACAGCGCGGAGGCGGCATGGGCGGCGATCAGGTCGAGCAGATCGCGATCCTCGGGGCGCAGCAGCGCCTTGTGATCGAAGAGCTTGAGGATCACCAGCGCTCCCACCGTCGTGCCCTGCACGGTGAGCGGGACGCACGCCATCGCCTCGGAGCCTTCGAGCGGCCCGATGCGCAGGATGCCGTCGGCCAGCGTGGCGTCGACCGCGGGATCCCCGCCGGTGTAGATGCCGTCGTGGTACGCCCCGGAAGCATTTTCCTCCATGCCCTCGGAGAAGGCGATCTCGCAATCGCCTTCGCCCTCGTTCTTGCCGCCCTTCCGGAAGAGGAGGACGAAGCGCTCCGCGCCGAGGAGGTTGACCGCGATCTCGGCGATGGTCGCCTGCACCTCGCCGGGATCCAGGGTGGCGTGGAGCTGGTAGGTGGCGACGTAGAGGTTCATCAGCCGGCCCACCTGGTGCTCGTACTCGGCGAGCTTCGCCGACAGCTCCTGCCGGTCCGATTCGACGTCGGCCAGCCTGGATTTCAGATCCGCGGCGCTCTCCGGCCGTCCTTCCAGCTCGCGCGTGAGCTCGGCAGCGCGGGTCAGCGCCGCCCGCAGCTCATCGAGCGCGGACCCGATCCGAGACGGGAGCTGCTCGGGAGGGGCCATGCGCGAATTCAAGCAGCGGGGCTCGCCGTCAGGCGGCTGATCACCGAGAGCAGCTCCTCGTTGCGGAACGGCTTCTTCACGTAGGCGGCGGCGCCCGCCTGCATCCCGCGCTCGGTGTCGTCCTCGGTCCCCTCGGTGGTGATGATCACCACCGGGATCCGCGCGAACTCGGGATGCGCCTTCACCGCGGTGAGGAACTCGAGGCCGTTCATCCTCGGCATGTTGATGTCGAGGAGGATCAGCTCGACGTCCTTGTGCTCGGCGAGGCGATCGAGCGCCTCCCGGCCGTCGAACGCGTGCACGAGCGGGAAGCCGCGCAGCATCATCTCGAACATCCGATGCAGCAGCTTGGAATCGTCGACGACGAGGACCTTGGTGGCTTTCATCGCGATTTCGATCCTGCGCGGGCCCCAGTGAACAGTCAAGGAACCGCGCGGGCTTACCTGCACCTACCGGGGGAGCGTCTCCAGGGCCTGCGTCAGCTCCGACAGGGTGTGGGTGTTCCCCTGCCGGCGGGCGACCTCCTGCCCGCGCACCAGTGCCTCGCGGGCCTCCGCGGCCCGATCGAGCGATTGCAGGAGCATGCCCAGCTGCAGGTACGCCGCGAGGTAGTCGGGCTTGCGCCGCAAGAGCTCCTCGAGCTCCGCCGCCGCGGCCTGCGCGTCTCCCTTGCCCTTCAGCTCGAGCGCCAGCGCATACCGGGGGAACGCCTCGTCGGGAGAGGCGGCGATGAATCGGCGGAGCTGCTCGGATCGATCCATGGGCGCCTTATAGCTCGACGGCGTCGAAGTCGTCGCACACCTGCACACCGGGCGGCGGGGCGATCGCGGCGCGCGCCTCGCTGCCGAGATGCGCAAGGAGGATGCGCGGGACGTCGGGCAAGCTCCGCCGCAGCGTCTCCCACCCGAGGTGTGCGTCGGTGCTCTCGCCCGGAACGGTGCACTCGGCGCAGAGCAGGTCCGCCCCGTCGCACAGTCCCTCCGGGATGGAGCCGGTGTCGCCGGTGAAGGCGAGGCCGCCGATGCGCAGCGAGAGGGCCGTCCAGGGCGGCGTCA
Source organism: Myxococcales bacterium (assembly GCA_035651935.1). GTDB lineage: Bacteria > Myxococcota > Myxococcia > Myxococcales > 40CM-4-68-19 > 40CM-4-68-19. Next base: position 4,932 of record DASREU010000544.1, read on the forward strand.
TGTGCTGCGCCCGGAAGACCTGCACCTGCCGCCCGAGGAGCTCGAGGCGATCGCCCGGCGCGAGCTCCCTCGCCTCGAGCGGAAACGGCAGCGGCCGCCCGGCGGCGGTCGCGTAGCACGCGGCCCAGAGCGCCTGGAGGCATTCCTTCGTTCCCTGCGGGCCGGTGACCAGGAGCGGCCGCGTCCGGCGCGCGCGGTAGACCGCGTCCACCAGGAAGAAGGGCCAGCCGCCGACGTGATCGCCGTGCAGGTGGGTGAAGTGGATGGCGGAGATCCCGTCGGGATCCCGGCCGAGGCGCTTCAGCGCAGCCAGGGCGGTGCCGCCGAAATCGACGGTGAAGCTGCCGCGATCGTCATCGACCAGCCAGCAGGTGTGCCCGCGCCCCGCGGAGCAGAAGGCGTCGCCGCTCCCCAGGGCCGTGATCCTCATTCGGGCGTCCGGGTCAAGAGCGGCGCAAGCTGCTCGGCGACGTTGCCCTGGCGCAGGTGGATCTCGCGGCGCAACGCCTCGAGCGACGCCATGCCGCCCCGCAGCGAAAGCTCGGTGACCATCGATTCTCCGCCGCGCCGCCAGCGCAGCCGCAACATCGGCAGCTCCTTGCCGGCGATCTTCGCGAAGTCGCGGTGCAGCGCCGCCTCGGAGACCTCCTCGTGCGCGATGGCGAGGAGCGGCCCCTGCGCTTCGCGCCGCAGGAACAGCGCCTGCGCCGTGCACCAGACGTCGCAGACGCAGGGCTCCTTCCAGGCGGCGGCGAGCAGGGCGGTGCCGTCCGCGAACTTCGTCCCATGGTAGAGCGCCTGCGGCTGATCGACGATCCGCTCGGCATCCGGCGGCGCCGGCGGACCGGCGGCCCGCAAGAACCGGAGGTGGCGCGCGCGGATCCGTATCGCGAACGAGACCGCGCCCGCGGCCAGCAGCGCCGCTGCCGCCCCCGCCATCCAGAACGCGATCACCGGCTACTCGGCCGCGGCACCCTCGCCTCCGGCGAGCTCGGCGACGTCCTTCAGCTTGTCCTCGAGGTTGCCCCGCGCCCGGTCGAAGTTTCGGTTGCACGCCACCAGCACTTCGGCCGCGGTCCGCGCCTGGATGCCGCGATCGATGTCGGCGCAGACGGCCTTGTTCCCCTGCAGGAAGGCCTGATCGAGCAGGTTCGCGTAGTTGGCGGTCGCCTGCGACAGCTTCCGCCAGTCGGCGATGAAGCTGTTCGTCACCTGCGCCCTCTCCTCGACGAGATCCTGGGCTTCGGCGACCACCGCCTTCATGTCCCGATCGGAGATCTGCTCGGCCGAACCGGTCAAGGCGGCGTTCGACGCGCTGGCCTGCGCCGCGAACTGCGACATCGACACCGCGATCCGGTCATACGTCCGCGCCAGCTCGCGGTGTCCGGCGACCACCCGGCGCGCCTCGTCGCCGCGCGGCGCGTTCGCGCAACTCGGCTTTCCCAGCGTGTTCAGCGTCCTCGCCACGTCGGCCACCTTGTCGACGGCGGCCGCGCACGGCTTGCTCTTCTGGCCCTCCCGCGCCGCGGCGACGAACGCCGCCAGCGAGGCCCGATCGCGCCGGGCCTGCGCCCGCTTCTTCAGATAGAGGCCGCCGGCCACCCCTCCGCCCGCGAGCACGACGACGCCGGCGAGGATGGCCGCGATCATCCGGGGGCTGAGCCCTGCGTTCGGGCGCTTGCGCCCGCCCACGACGTCGACGCGGATGGACGTCTGTCCCAGCCGGAGGACGTCGCCGTCGAAGAGCTCCACGTCCTCGACCCGCTCGCCGTTGAGCCAGATCCCGTTCGCGGACCCCATGTCCTTGACCCGGATCTCGCCGTTCATCTTGCTGATCTCGGCGTGGCGCCCGGACATCGAGCTGTCCTTGACGGCGATGTCGCACTGGTCCGAGCGGCCGATGGTGACCGAGATCGCCCGCATCGGGTACGCCTTCTCCACCCCGTTCGGGCCCTTGACGATGAAGTTGGCGGAGACCCCGTCGAGCAGCGCGGGGTTGATCATCTCGGTCTTCGGTGCGCCTTCTTCGCCCATCTCACCCTCGGGGAAAGTTCCCGGCCCTGGAGGGCGCAGAGCGTACGGGCGGGCGCCGCTTCGGTCAAGGATCGAGCGGGGTTGCGTTCGGGCGAAGGAGGCTGCTTACTTGCCGGTCTGGTGCATCTGCTGGGTGTCGCTGCCCGGACGCGCCTGGTTCTCCGGCGGCTTCTCGCCGGCGGTCGCGGTCATGGTGGGCTGCAGCTTGGGCAGGTCGGCTTTGGCGATGACGTCGCCGGGCTGCTTCGAATTGTCGGCGTCGGCCGTCAGCATCACGCTCTTGCCTTGGTCGATGCCGGGCAGGTCGCTCTTCATCGCGAAGCCGCTGCCGTTCTGATCGACTTCCAGCGCGCCCACATCGACCGGGTCGCCGGTCTGGGGCTGCATCCAGACGTGGAAGGTCTTGCCCTCGGCGCCCTGCCCCAGTCCGTAGGCGTTCACGCGCATCCAGCTCTTGCCGTTCGGCAGCTCGCCCCAGGTCACCGCGGCCCACGATTTGTCTGCCGGCGCGGCGGCGGCGCCCTTCTTCGCCGGGGTCGCGGCGGCTTGCAGGATCAGGGTCGTACGGCCGGGGCTGCGATCCAGCGCGACTTCCTTCTGCAGATCGCCCACCTGCCTGCTCATCCCGGTGAGCTGATCGCGGTACTGGTTGGCGTCTCGCTCCGCCAGCGCCGCCTTCTGCGAGTACGTGCTGACGTTCGACGCCAGGTAAGCGAGCAGGGCCACGAACGCCACGATCACGATCACTGCGGGCAACGCCGCGCGCCAGGATCGGCTCTTGCGTCCTTCGGTCAGCCGGGAAAACGACGGTCGGGTATCCGACAAGATGGTAGCCATGCCGGCTAGGGTCTTCACTGGTCAACAGAAGGGCAACCCTATGATTGCCTGGGCTTTCTTATGTATCTCCCCTCCGCCGCATCGCGGGAGCGAGCGCCAGGCAGAGGCCGAAATCGGAATCGACGGCCTCCAGGGGCTCCTTGCGGGCAGGGCGATGAGGGCTTGCCGGAGCGTCTGGCGCGGCGCGGCGGCGAGGGGAACGGCGACTGCTGGGGTCTGCCTTTCTCGGCATGGGCGCATGTTGTACCCGACCCCACCCCCACCGGCAACCGCGCAGATCCTGCGCGTGGCTGGCGCCGGACAGTCTTTCCTGTTACGAGGCGCCCCCACGATGGCTCGGAGGACGAAGGCCGATCTGACCCCGCGCGCGGCGACCCGGCCGGAGAGGTCGCTCGCGACCTTCCCGAATCCAAGTCCCGGCCGCGATTACGAAATCCGCTTCGACTGTCCCGAGTTCACCTGCGTGTGTCCGATGACCGGCCAGCCGGACTTCGCCACCATCCGCATCGTCTATGTTCCGGACCGGGAGTGCGTAGAGCTGAAGAGCCTCAAGCTCTATCTGTGGAGCTACCGGAACGAGGGCGCGTTCCACGAGGCCGTCACCAACCGCATCCTCGACGACCTGGTCGCGGCCCTGCGCCCGCGCCGTTGCGAGGTCATCGGCGACTTCTACGTCCGTGGCGGGATCCACACCGTGGTCGTCGCTCGCCACGGCAAGTGATTTGCCTCGCACGGGGGCGACCGGCAGGATGGCGCCGTGCTCGCAGCCGAGCTCCACCCATTCATCGTGCACTTCGCGGTGGGGCTGCTGCTGATCGCCCCCATCGCGGACAGCTTCGGGCTGCTCCTTCGCCGGGAAGCCCTGCTCTCCACGGGGCGCTGGACCACGCTCCTGGGGACCGGATTCGCCGTGCTCGCCGTCGCCAGCGGCTGGGGCGCGGAAGCGCGGCTCGGCGCGCACAGCGCCGCGGGCGAGGCGTTGCTCAACCTGCATGAAGTGCTCGGGTACGTGGCAACCGCGATCTGGCTCCCGATCGCGGGGTGGCGCGGCGCGTCGAAGCTCGCCCTGCCCCTGCGCGCGAGGACGCTCTATCTCGCCGCCGCGTTCGCGGCTGCAGCCGTCCTCACGGCGGAGACGGTGCTGGGGGGCGCGCTGGTGTACCGGCACGGCGTCGGGCTCTCGCCCGCGGCACGGGCCGAACCCGTCATCCGCCCCGTCAGTCCAGCTCCTCGATGACCCGCCTGCGCCGGGGAAAGAGCAGCTTTCCCACCAGCATCCCGGCCGCGAGGCCCGCGATCAGGAGCTGGCCCGGGTTCTCTTCCGCCCAGGCGCCGATGCGACGGATGGCGGTGTCCGCATACTCGCGTCCGAGCTCGAGGCCGCGCTGGAATGCAGCCTCGCCTCCGTCCGGACCCCCGTCGTTGCCGGTCATCGGCAGCTGCGTCTTGCTGTAGGTCTCGCCCACGGCTCACCTCGAGGTCGCGCGGGCGATCAGGAGCCCAGCCATCAAGGCGCCCGCGAAGCATGCTCCCGGATGGCGGCGCACGAAGCTGCGCCAGTTGAAGGTGTCGGAGACGTTGGCCCGGAGCGCGTTCACGGACTGCTCGATGTCCTGGCGCGCCCGCTCGATCCCCGCGCGGATGGCTGCGGCGTCCCTCAGGTGCTCAGGCATGGGTACCCTCTCCGAATCCCGGCGGCGCATCGCCGGGCTGTGCGCCCGGCTGCGTCAGGCTTGCGGTCCTCGGCGTCGCCACGGGCGTGTCCGCGCGGCGCGGGCCCTGGGTCATCGAAGCCAGCCACTCCCGATCCCGGCGGATCTCGCTCGCCGTCCGGGTCAGCTCCACGCGGTTGCTCATCACGCGCCGGGCACCCGACCAGGTGAGCAGTCCGCCGGCGCCGAGATTGGCCGCCGCCACGATCGCGAACGCCGCCCACTGCGGGAGCCAGATCGCGAGGAGGTATCCGATCGCGATCATCGACAGGAGATAGCCCGCCGCCAGCGCCGGCACGCCGGCTGCGCCGACCGCCAGGTCGCGGGCGAGACCGCGCAAGTCTTCCTTCACCTCCACCCGGGCGAGCGCGAGGTGCTCGCGGATGAAGGTCTGCAATCCGTCGAGGAGTTGCTGCAGCGCGTCTTTCGACGACGTGCCAGGGTCCGACATGGCGCCAACGTAGGTATCGCTTGCCCGGCACGCCAGAGCCGCCCGGCGGCGTCCTTACTGGACGAACGTGCTGCTCGGGACGGCGGCGCGCCGATCCGGGTCTTCCTCGGAGCACCGGATGAGATAGCCGATCAAGAGGAGCGACGAAGCGTTCTCCCTCGCCCGGTCCGGCTCCCGGTCCATGAGATCGGTGGCGTAGTTGAGGAAGAACCGCGCCAGCTCCTCGCCGGCCTGCGCGAGGATCAGGTCGTGCAGCGTCTCGCGGTCCATCGCGCGGATCTGCCGGATGAACTCCACTGCCTGGTCTCGCTTGCGCGCTGGATTCATTCTCGCCGCCGGCGTCTCGAGCTTCCCGGCTCCCTGCGGGAACCATGGGTGCGGAGGTGTTCTTCTGCAACCCCGGCGATATTGACTTCCGCACGCGCGAGTGGATGATTCCGCCATTCGACACCGGGAGGGGGGCGATGTTCACGGGGGTGAAGGTGTTCTCGGCGACGAAGGCGAAGGAGCGCGACGATCTCGGGGAGCAGGTGACTCGCTGGCTGCGCGCGAACGGGGACCTGGAGATCGTCGATCGCACCGTGA